>PFKE01000064.1 GCA_002784145.1 Flavobacteriaceae bacterium CG_4_10_14_3_um_filter_33_47
AAATCAACTAAAAACCTAAAAATGAATGAAATTTAGACCGAAATTTGATATTGGAAATGCAAATTGAAATTAATCTAGGTTTTGCAATGGTCTTGATATACACAATGCCTAGATTTAATAATGACTGTCTTATTGCAATACGTAATAAAATTTTGGTTGATAATTAAGTGTGAATTATTAGAAAAGTTTTATGGGGAAAATATCTTTTCGGGTCACTATTTAATAAAGCGAGGTTTTTGATTACTACCAACAAATAAATAATCAATACTTACAAGGTAGTCTATTTAATCTTAGCAATGGCTTATTTAAAAAAAACCACTTAAAGCATTAAACTTTAAGTGGTTTTCTTAACTAAATAACCAAACCAAACTAATTTTATCCACGAGAGTTTACCCTAGGGTTTTCTACTTTATTTTTTCGTTCTTTACGCATCTTTTCTGAGGATGCCTTTTTATTTTTTGTGTTTGCAATTTTTAAATATTGAATATATCCTTTACCCACAAATTCATAAACCGTTTCTGAGTTTGGATGATATAACTCAATCTTCCCGTCATTTATAACGGTTAATTCAAAATATTCATTGTTGAAGAAATCATAATCTAATGTTAAAGTTTTTAGATACGCATTTCCATTTACTTTGCCTACGCCATAAACGCCTGTATAATCCCAGTATAAATTAGAAACACTAGTTCCTGATACATCTTGTGAGCTTCTAAATTCTGAATCGTTACCGCCAGCTAAAAACTGTAAGAAGTTTTCATTATCAAACTCGTTAATGGCGCCAAAAGTGCTGGTGTATGTTTTTTCCCAAGCTTCGTATTCTTGTAAGAAATAATGAATGTTATCATAAAACACAAAATCATAATCAAACTGACTGCGTTGATAACCTTTTAAAAAGTAAGACGTATCGTTATTTGGGTTGTAGAGTTCAATGGTATTATTATTTGCCTGAAAGACATCAAAGGTTGAAAAACCATCCACATCATGATACACATCTAAAATCATCTTATACGCATCATAATCTGCAACAGCAATTCCGTAACCGTTTCCTGTACTTCCTATCCCTACTAAATTGTTATTAGCAAACAAAACACCGTTTCTAAAAGACAGCGTAAATGCTTTTTGTAAAAATGGTGTAGAACCATACCCAATGGTTTCATTAATATCTACATACCACAATTCGTAAGAGCCTAATAATTGGTATAATGAAATGCTGGGTTCATCAACCACAATATCATCCACAATAACTTCTGTATAACACGACGTAAAAAGTGTTGCTGATAAGGCAAATGCCAAGAGTAATTTTATAGTCTTCATAATCGCTCATTTTAAGGGTTAATACTTAAAGGTTTTCAAAACACGTGCCAAAAAAAAATTAATAAGAATTTAAGTGCTTAACTATGACTAATATTTTATGTACTTTTGAATCCGTAACCATTGATTTTAAGTATGAACCATGAGCTAAAATATGCTGTTTTTGGTGCCGGAAGCTGGGCAACGGCCATTGTAAAAATGCTTTGTGAAAACCTTAATGAAGTAGGTTGGTACATGCGAAGCGTTTATACTAAAGAGCATTTATTGAAAGAGCAACATAACCCAAATTATTTAAGTTCGGTTGAATTTAATTTAAACCAGCTAAAATTAAGTAACGACATTAATGAAATTGCTTCTTATGCTGATGTGCTGATTTTTGTAATTCCATCTGCGTTTATGCACAGCGAATTAGAGAAATTAACCCTTGACATTTCTGATAAAATTGTAGTCTCTGCTGTTAAAGGTATTATTCCAGAATCTGGTTTGTTAGTAGGTGAACATTTTAATGAGCTGTATAAGGTCCCTTTTGAGAACATAGCCGTCATTGCTGGTCCTTGCCATGCAGAAGAAGTGGCGCTTGAACGCTTATCGTACCTTACCATTTCATGTGCAGATCCTATAAAAGCCAAAGAAATAGCCAAGCAACTCTCTTGTGATTATATTAAAACCAAAATAAGTGATGACATTATGGGTACAGAATATGCCGTCATGCTTAAAAACATTTATGCTATTGCTGCTGGAATTGCTCATGGTTTAGGATATGGTGATAATTTTCAAAGCGTGCTTATGAGCAATGCCATTCGAGAAATGCGTCGTTTTATTAAGAAAATGCACAAAATGAAACGCAATATCAATAACTCTGCCTATTTAGGCGATTTGTTGGTTACGGGATACTCTGTTTTTTCAAGAAATCGAATGTTTGGAAACATGATTGGTAAAGGATACACCGTAAAATCTGCCCAAATGGAAATGAGCATGATTGCTGAAGGGTATTATGCCACCAAAAGTGCACACTTGCTCAACAAAAAAAACAAGAAAAAAACCAAACTTCCCATTATTGATGCTGTTTATGAGATTTTATACGAAGGTAAAGACCCAAAAAAAACCTTTAAAAAGTTGACTGAAAAATTAGATTGATTACTTCAACAAAACACCTCTTTTATCCATTAAAGGAATAGGTTGCAAAGCTTTTAAATTAATGGTGTTTTTTCTAAATAAATAGGTTTTATCAAACATCTTATTCCCTTCAAAAAAAGAGACTTTAAAACTGTTGTTCAATTGCAACACAGCTTCTTGCATTAGTTCTACTTTAGCATAGCTCTTTGCAGGAAGTTTTTCTATTTTATGTCGCATGGTTGAGGTAATTTTAGTTTCAGTATAACCATTAACAACCATTAAAACCATATCTAAATCTACCTCTTTATCGTTTATAATATAGGCGTTCCAATCTTGAGTTTTATAAACATCATTATACTCATGGACTACCGCAATGTAAACGTGTTCAACTTCTGGTATTTGAATGTCTTTTTTCATTTGTTTTATTTATTGTTTTAACGGTCAGATGCCATGCCTTTATTTGTCCGTTTGGATGGTTTGGATTATCTTAAAAAGGCATTTCATAATTAGCAAGTTATCAGTATTTCAAAAATACTTATTTTCAATGATAATAATCTAAAAAGTCTTAAATTCAATGTTTATTGTAAACACTAATATAATGCGTGTTTTCTTCAACATGCCAAACTAAAAAAGGGTATTTAAATGAATCATCAAGATCACATAAACGACCTTCATAAAAAACTTGATCTTCTTTTAAAAAAACAGGAAGCGTTTTCAAAAGAAGTTGCTGAGTTGCAAAATGAATTAAAGCTATTAAAAGCTTATGAAAAACAACAACCTGTTGAAAAGAAAACACTTGTTGAAGAGCCTACTTTTAAAGACACTATTTCAACAAATGCTGAAAATCGAAAAGGACTTTTTAGAGACACCTATCATCGTGGGTTAGGTGGCGTTTGTTCTGGTTTAGGAAATTATTTTGGCATGAACAGATATGTGGTTCGTTTTCTTTGGATACTGCTTTCTTTATTCTTTGGACTTGGCTTTTTCCTGTACATCATCCTTTGGATGGCGGTTCCAAAATCCAAAACAACAAGCCATAATCCTATAAAGGAACCCATTAAAATACCTGCTCAAAAACCTCTAAAAATAAGCAACGAACTTGAGAAATTCATTGGGGAAAATCTTATCAATAAAATAGGGATTGCCATTTTAATTATTGGTGTTGCTATTGGTGCTAAATATTCTATTGAAAACGATTTAATTAGTCCGCTAACCCGTATTATTCTTGGATATTTATTAGGATTAGGCTTGTTAGGATTATCTATAAAACTAAAAGCCACATACGAAAATTTCAGCGCGGTTTTAGTTAGCGGTTCTATGGCTATTTTTTACTTTCTTACTTATGCAGCTTATAGTTATTACGAGTTAATACCACAATTAATAACCTTTGCTCTTATGGTTATTTTTACAGTATTCACGGTTATTGCTGCTTTACAATACAACAAACAAATTATTGCTCATATTGGTCTTGTTGGCGCCTATGCCGTGCCTTTTTTATTGAGTGACAACTCTGGAAACACCTATGTTTTATTTAGTTACATGGCCATTATTAATACTGGTATTCTGGTTTTAGCTTTTAAAAAATATTGGAAACCGCTGTATTATGTGTCGTTTGTTTTAACCTGGCTTATTTATGTCTCTTGGTTTGTGTTTAGCTACATTAAAACGGATGATTTCACAACAGCATTAACCTTTGCGAGTATATTTTTCATCCTATTTTATATTACTTTTTTGGTTTATAAACTTATTAAAAAAGAATCGTTTGAAACACTCGATATTATTCTGTTATTAACAAACTCTTTTGTGTTTTACGGCCTTGGTTTTGTAATTTTAAATGACCATGAAACTGGCCATCAATTACTCGGATTATTCACGCTTTGTAATGCCATGTTACATTTTATAGTAAGCGTTGTTATTTTTAAATTAAAACTAGCAGATAAAAACTTGTACTACTTAATAGCCGGATTGGTTTTAGTGTTTATTACCATGGCCATTCCTGTTCAACTTGATGGTCATTGGGTAACTTTATTGTGGGTTGGCGAAGCTGCATTGCTGTTTTGGATTGGAAGAACAAAACAGGTTCCCATTTATGAATACTTATCTTACCCATTAATGGCTTTGGCAACCTTAAGTCTGTATCAAGATTGGACCCATATTTATATAGATTATTACCTGTTTGATGGTTCTGAAAAAATAACACCGCTGCTTAACAGTCATTTTTTTAACACCGTTTTGTTTATTGCCGGTTTTGGGTTTATTCATTATTTACAGAACCACAACGTTTATAAAACTGCTATTCTATCAAAAAAGAAATGGAGTAAGTGGTTATCCATCGTGGTTTCTGCCATTATAATAAGTACCGTTTATTTTGGTTTTTTCTTTGAGATTAGGCATTATTTTAATTCGCTTTACCAAGAATCAATACTAACTATTAATCAATATGAACGCTATAGCAATGGTGACATATTAAATTTTAAAACCATTTGGCTGCTTATTTATTCCATGGTATTTGTTTCTGCACTATCTATGATTAATATCAAACGGATAAAAAATAAATTTCTTGGACACCTAAATTTAGGACTTAATGGTTTGGTGGTGTTGGCCTTTTTGTTTTCAGGATTGTATATGCTTAGCGAATTAAGAGAAAGTTATTTAAATGAAATCCCTTCTAAATATTATCAAATAAGTTCGTTTCATATCATCATTCGTTATATTTCATTTGTGTTTCTTGCCATAACCTTATTGGTAAGTTATAAATACCTCCAAGCATCGTTTATAAAATTAACACACAAAACCTTATTTGGTGTTTTACTGCAAATAACGGCCATTTGGATTTTAAGCAGTGAACTTATAAACCTAATGGATTTATCTGGCTCTATACAATCACATAAATTAGGTTTAAGTATTTCTTGGGGCTTGTACGCATTGTTTTTAATTGTATTGGGTATCTGGAAAAAGAAAAAGTATTTACGCATTGGCGCTATTGCTCTATTTTCTTTAACTCTTATAAAATTATTCTTTTATGACATTGTTCATTTAGAAACACTCTCAAAGACCGTTGTATTTGTATCTTTAGGTATTCTTTTATTAATCATTTCATTCTTATACAACAAATTTAAAAACAGTATTTCAGATGATGTTGAAGACTAAATTTTTTACTTGTTTTTCATTGGTTGCTTTTGCTTTGTCTTTTGGGCAAATGCAAGAATACAAGTATAAACGTAGCTTGATTGGTGTACAAGATTCGTGGCATCAAGTAAGCTTGCCTGATGATATCTTTGAAAAACTTTTGCCAAATTTAGCTGATATTAGAGTTTATGGCATTACCATTAAAAAGGATACTATTGAAGCCTCTTATGTGTTACAACTTAATGATGATAAAAGGGTAACAACCCAAGTGCCTTTTAAAATATTGAACACCTCGCACAATAACAAAGGATATTATATTACGTTTGAAGTGCCCTCAGAAGCTACCATAAACCAATTACAATTAAGTTTTAAGTTATTTAATTTTGATTGGCGTATTGATTTAGAAGGCAGTCACGAACAAAAAGAATGGTTTTCTATTTTAGAAGATTACAGAATATTGTCCATAAAAAACGCGAAAACTTTTTATGAGTTTACTAACCTAATATTCCCAAATTCGAATTATCGTTTTTTTAGACTCTTGATAAAAAGCACCATTAAACCCGAATTAAAATCTGCCAATGCCAGCTATAACGCCATTAAACAGGGCGTTTTTAAAGATTATGCCATAAAACATTGGAACATTAAAAACTATAAAGCCGAAAAACGAACAGACATTGAGGTAGAACTTTTCCAAGCAGTTCCTGTAAACCATGTAAAGGTTCACGTAAACGTAGCCTATGATTATTACAGGCCAACAACCATTCAATGGGTTTCAGATAGTATTAAAACCCAAAAAGGATACCAATATAACTACAGAACATTAACCAAAAACACTTTAAATTCTATTGAAAAAACCGAGTTCATGTTCGAAAATACGATTGCCAAAAAATTAAAGATTACCATTGAAAACCAAGACAATCAACCTTTAACTATTGAGCAAGTTTCTGTAAAAGGCAGCGTTTATGATGTAATGATACGTTTTACTGAACCCGCAAACTACTATTTGGCCTTCGGTCATTCAACAGCCTTTAAACCATCTTATGATGTAAACCGGTTTATTTCAAAAATACCAGAAACCATTTCCAGAATAACCTTAGGAAACGAAGAAATCATTTATAAAGAACCGAAAGCAACCAAATCGCCCTTATTTGAAAACACCCTTTGGTTATGGGCTATTCTCATTGTTATTATAGTGCTCCTTGGCGGCTTTACTTTTAAGATGATGAAGTCTAAATAGACTGAAGTTAGGGAGTATTCTCTTAAAGTAAACAAAACTTCCTGGAAAAACTTTAAAATAAAAAATTACAACGCCGATTTAAACTGCTCTAAAAACCTTACATCATTTTCGCTTAACAATCTAATATCGCTAATTTGATGAAGCAATAAGGCAATACGGTCAATGCCCATTCCAAACGCAAAACCAGAATACACTTTAGAGTCTATCCCACAGTTTTCAAGTACATTTGGGTCAACCATACCACAACCCATAATTTCTAGCCAGCCAGTTCCTTTGGTCATTTTATAATCGGTTTCAGTTTCCAAACCCCAATACACATCAACCTCAGCACTTGGTTCTGTAAAAGGGAAATAGGACGGGCGCAAACGTATTTTAGACTTTCCAAACATTTCTGTGGTGAAATACTGAATCGTTTGTTTAAGGTCTGCAAAACTCACATCTTTATCTATGTACAAGCCTTCAACCTGATGGAAAAAACAATGGGAGCGAGCTGAAATAGCTTCATTTCTAAATACTCTGCCTGGAGAAATAGTTCTAATGGGTGGTTTATTGTTTTCCATATAACGCACTTGTACAGAACTGGTATGCGTACGCAATAAAATATCTGGTTGGGTTTGAATAAAAAACGTATCCTGCATATCACGTGCTGGATGATATTCTGGTAAGTTTAACGCTGTAAAGTTGTGCCAGTCGTCTTCCATTTCTGGGCCTTCACTCACGTTAAAACCTATGCGAGAAAATATATCAATGATCTGGTTTTTTACAATGGATATAGGGTGACGCGCCCCTATTTCAATAGGTTCACCTGGCCTTGATAAATCGCCATAAACGCTTTGAAGGTCTTCTTTGTTTTCAAGCTCTTCTTTTAAAGCATTTACTTTATCTTCGGCTGTTTTTTTAAGTTTATTAATGACCTGACCAAATTCTTTTTTCTGGTCGTTGGCTACATTTTTAAACTCGGCAAAATAGTCACTTAATAATCCTTTTTTACCTAAATATTTTATACGGAACGTTTCAATCTCTTCTTTGGACTGTGCACTAAAAGCCTCGGCTTCAGCAATAAGTTCTTTTATCTTCTCTATCATGATATCAATTCAAAAATGATGGCAAATTTAATCAATTTATCGTTATTACGAGGAGTAACCGACGAAGTTATCTTTTGAGTTGTTAAGTTATGAGGTTTGAGCACAGTTAACCAAAAACCATCAACCATCAACCAAAACCTAATCAATATATTCCGTTTCTACAAAGTAGTTTACAATAGCTTCTTTCATCAACACGCTTTGTTCGCCTGCTTTAAGATGAGGTAAGGCTTCTAAGGTTTTATAATGTGGCCAGCCATCTTCGTCTACAAAATCAAGTTCATAATAGCCATAAGGCATTAATAACTTACAGATGGCAATGTGCATTAAGTCTAGTTTTTGTTCTTTTTTAAAGCTTCTTTCTAGTTGTCCCAATTCCTGTACACCAATTAAATATATTATAGCATCAAGGTCTAAAGTGTCTCCATCCGCAAACTGATTGGACAATTTTTTTGTTACCAATTCCCAGCGTTGTTTTAATTGTTCGTCTCTTGACATCCTTATTTTTTAATAGATTAAAAGTGGCAAAGTTACAAAGTTCTAAAGTTCTAAAGTTGTTTGCAACCAAAACTTTATATTTGTGATAAAAAGTAAGACTTATGAGTATTTTAGACATCGTTCTGTTAACCTTACTTGTTTTAGGATTAATACGGGGTTTTATGCGCGGTTTTTTTGTTGAATTAGCCTCTTTAATTGCCTTGATTGCCGGTGTTTATGGCGCATTTCATTTTAGTAATTATGCGGCATCATTTTTAAAAGACCGTGTTGACTGGGATGAAAATACGGTTAACATCGCCGCGTTTATCATAACGTTTGTTATCATCATCATAGTGATTGGATTGGTGGGAAAAGCTTTGACAAAAATAGCGGATTTTGCCATGTTGGGGCTTATAAACAAACTATTAGGTGCTCTTTTTGGAGGTTTAAAAGTAGCTTTTATTCTAAGTGTTGTTCTGATTGTTTTAGATAAAATGCAAGCTAATATTCCGTTTGTTCAAGCGGTAGATCAACAAGAATCCGTTCTTTATATGCCATTAAAATCTCTGGTTCCAACCCTATTCCCTAACATTAAAGTCAATGGAAAACCTATTGGCGAAGCGTATCAAGAAGAACATGAAACGGCTAAAAACTAGCATTGAATTAATCTAAGTGATAAATTTCCATAATATCTTTTAAATACTTCTTAAAATCTATTTTTAAATCAATCAGTTTACCGGTATGGACATCAAACACCCAACCATGAACCTGAAGACCTCTATCTCTGAAGGCTTTTTGAACCGCTGCCGTTTTAATTAAATTAACACATTGTTCTTTAACATTGAGCTCAACAAGGCGATCGTACTTTTTATCTTCATCTGTAATATGGTTCAATTCGTTTCTATGAATACGGTACACATCACGTATGTTGCGCAGCCAAGGATTTAAAATACCTAAATCTGCCGATTGCATGGCGGCCTTAACACCACCACATTCATAATGGCCACAAACTATAACATGGTTAACTTTAAGGTATTCAACAGCGTAATTAACCACAGACATGACATTTAAATCAATGCTAATAACCATGTTGGCAATGTTGCGATGCACAAAGACTTCGCCTGGGCCAAGACCCATTAGTTCTTCTGAAGTAACGCGACTATCTGAGCAGCCAATAAATAAGAGTTCCGGATTTTGTCCTTTGCCTAAATTTTCAAAATATTCAGGATCCTTAGAAAGTTTATCTTTAATCCATTGTTTATTGTTTTCAAATACTTTATCTAAATTCATCGCACTTAAATTGTTTGAGATAAAGATACTTGAAATAAACTAAAGTTCTTTAATATCATCATTTTCTATCCATCCTGTTTTTCCATCAGAAAGTTTTATTTCCTTCCACAGATTTACGGTATCCAGAATTTGAACTTTAGTGCCTTCATGAAGTCTGAATATTTCTTGACTCCTGTTGTTTGGTTCGCTCTTGATAACAGTTTCCTGAGCAAAAATAATGGCTGGATTATCCTTTTTACTCTCATTGAATTTATGAAACGCTATAACCAAAGAAATCACTGCTAAAAACAGAAATAAGTTACTGCTTATAAATGCCAAACGCTTTTTTAAGGTTGAATAGGTTAGGTAGTAAATTAAAAATATAAGCACAAACAAGATGACCGAAGCTACGGCTAGTTTCGCCCAATTATCAAAACCCATAAGGTCTGTAACCTTTCGTAATAATTTAGAAAATCCCGCATCAGGCATAATCTCAATGGCATCAATGGTCATGTTTTTGGCAAATGCTAAATTATTCTTAATGTCTTGATCATTGGGTGCTAACTGTAATGCTTTTTCATAATAATATATACTTGGCGCAATATGGTTTAACTTGTAATGCGCATTGGCCAAATTAAAGTATAGGGCCTCTGAATGATTATTTGTTTCTAATATCGCTTCATATTTTTGAATGGCTTCAGCATATTTACCATCATTATAAAGCTTATTCCCTTGTTCAAATAAGGTTTGGTTTTGGGCAAAAATACCTGTACTAAACAACGCTAAAATGAGATACAAAATTCGGTTCATATTAATTGGCTTGTTTATCAATTAAAGAGATTGTTTTAGCGGCTATATCATAATCTTGCTGCATGGTAACTGCGGTTATTGGCGTATATCGGGCTAGGTCACAATTTTCCATAAGGTTACTAAAGTCTGAAATGGTTTCTTCATTAACACCTCTTTCAGAAAGCAGCATTTTAATTTTATCTTTGCTTAAATCGCTGGTTTCTAAATGCAATTTGGCCTTTAAATAATTGTGTAAAGCTTTTTCGAGCGCAATGTAAAACGCTTCTTTTTGACCCAATGCTTTTTTGGCATGACCCAAATACTTTTTGGCCAATTTATCGGCGTTTCTTATTCTATTTCCAAAAATATCGGCATCACGTTCTGCCTTTTTTCTTCTAATTAGAATGGCCAGAGGAATGACTAAAAAGGGTAATAATAAAGATGCCCAGAATAATTTGGTTTGAAAAAAGTATGTCGGTGTTATGGACGTAAAATTTGATTTTGTTTTAATAAATGCAAACTGTTCACTGCTTAAGATAACCGGTTGTTTTGAATTGCTTGTTATTAAATTATCTTGAGAACCCGTTCCAGATATTGGCCCTTGTAAAACATTTATAACAACTTCTTTAGACTCCAACCTTTTGTAAGTCTCTGATTTTAAATCGAAATAACTAAATGAGATGCTAGGTGTTGGATAGGTGCCTTTAAATTGTGGAACAACTGTGTATGTGTCTGAAATACTACCTTGCATGCCATCTATATTGGTTTGCACATTTTCATGATGTTCTGGCTCATAAACCTCTAAAGAACTAGGTAGGGATATTTTAGGAAGATTAAATAGTTTTAAATTTCCTTTTCCTTTAACTTCTACTTTTGCCTGAAATGATTCTGAGGCATTCAATTCTGTTTTTGACATGGAAACATTAAAATCAAAAACACCAACAGCTCCAGAAAAATCAGCAGGTTTACCCGCTTCTGGCAATGGTTTTACGTGAATGGTTTTATTTCCTGCCGAAACGGTTCTGTTTGCTTGTGCCATTAAGCGTCTTCCAAAAATATCGCGTCTGTTGGTTGGCACCTGAACCGAAATATTTAAACTTAAAGGCTCAATATCTAACTTTCCTGTTTTTTGTGGATACAAGACGGTTTTCCTTAATACCAGATATCGATAATCTTCACCGTTATACGTGCCTGTTTGCACTTTTTGGCCTTGCATATCAATATTCTGACTCCAAAAATCATTGTACCTTGGACTGTTTATTTCTTGCCAATTATCAACGCCGGTGTTTGGTGACACATATAATTTGTAAACAATAGTGATGGCTTCATTTAAATAAGGGTTTTCTTTAGAAATTTCAGCGACTAAATGAATGTTTTCTGCAGCCAGATAATCTGGATCGTTAGGATCTTTTGGAATGTCGACCGCAGAGGTAACTTCAATTTTTAAAGGAATTGTTTTATACGTTTCGCCATCAATAGTAATGGAGGCTTGATTTATGGTAAAATTTCCTTGCTTTTTTGGAGCCAAAAAATAACTGTAGGTTTTTGTAAAAGATCGAACGCCGTTAATCCATGAATTACTAACAGATTGGTTTGGCCCACCAACGACGGTGAAATTGCTAAAATCTGGCGGAATAAAATGGTCGCCATCCTTATTCATTTCAAAATCCACACGCAAGCGCTCATTAACACCAAGCTTACTTTTGCTTACTTTAGCCTCAAATTTAACTTGAGCCAAGGTGCTAGCTGTTATAAGCAGTGTTAATAATAGGGTTATGTATGCTTTTAGTTTCATAATGATTAACACGGGTTGATTTCCGAACAACGATTAACGATTTTTGATATTTGAATTATTGTTTTTAGATGTTTTTATACTCGCAACAAATATTGATATTAATTGATTATTTTCATCTATAACTTTTTCTATATTATTTTGATTTCCATTATATAAATTAGCTTTATTGATAATCTTTAAACAATTATAAGATTATCTTAGCTCTTTCAAGCAAATACCCATTTTATGAACGAAATCTTTATGAGATTCTGCACTTCTGGCTTCACCATAGTTAAGCGCTGGAGCTCCCGAGGAGCGAATTAATTGATTCCCATAATAATTACCAGAATAATTGTTATTAACGTCTTCAATAATTTTTATAATAGAAACTGCAAAGTCAATTATTCGTTCTTCTAAATCATTCGTTTTCATTAAATCCTTATTTCTGAAATCGTTAATCGTTAATCAGATTTCATTAGAATTAATAAATTATCCGTTTTATTACCAATCTTTTTCAGTTTTTACTTTAACACCTTTTTGTTTTTCAGCATTCATTTTTTCTTGAACTTTTTGTTCTTGATTATTCATGGCTTCTAATAAACTCTTTATTTGCTGATCGGACAGTTTTCCGGGTTGTGGTTGTGGTTGTTGCTGATTTTTATTCTGCTCGTCTTGTTTGCCCTTATCTTGTTCTTTCTTGTCTTCTTTAGGCTTTCCTTCTTCATCTTTTTTGTCGTCGCCTTCTTTTTTATCTTGGTCTCCTTTGTCTTTTTGGTCTTTTTTATTATCGCCTTCTTTATCTTTTTGATCTTCCTTATCTTTTTTCTCTTCTTGCTTGTCCTCTTGATCTTTATTGTCTTTGTTTTTATCTTCCTTATCTTTTTGTTGCTCTGCACATTCTTTGGCTAAACCAAGATTGTAACGCGTTTCATCATCCGTTGGGTTGTTTCTTAGGGCATTTTTATAAGCTTCAACAGCTTCTTTACATTTTTTACTCTGCATTAAAATATTACCAATATTATGAAATGCCTTATGTTTTTCTTCTTTAGAGGTTGATGTTTCTACCACTTCCTGTTGCCTAAATAGGGCTTCTTCCAAGCTTCCTTTTTTGTAATAGGCATTGGCCAAATTATAAGCACCTACAGCACTTGACGGGTTTTCTGAAATAGCTTTTCGGTATTCCATTTCTGCCGAATTAAAATCATCTTGTTTAGCTAATTGATTGCCTTCAAATAGATATTTAGTAGCTTTTTTTAATGAAAGCTCATCTTGTTTTTCTTTTTCTTGTGAAAAAGAAATCAAGCTAAATAATACTGAAAAAAGGACAACTAATATGTTTTTCATGTTCATAATCTTACTACACTTTAAAAAAATCCATTAAAATAAAACTCACAATAAAGATATTAAACCAATAGATTTCAGATAGTTAAAGGTTTTATAAATTCTCATTAAATAAATTTAATTTCTTTAACCATTCTGTTTTGCGTTCTAATAAGAAAATATCTAAAAACAAAAAGATTAACGCAAAGCCTAAAAACCATTGAAATTGGTCTTTAAAGTCGGCATATTGTTTTGCTTCAAACTCTGTTTTATCCATTTTATTTAAAATCTCACTAATATTATCCACCACCTTTTTAGTGTCTCTGCCATTAATATATATCCCATCTGCATTTTCAGCAATGTTTATAAGCATCTCTTCATTTAAACGGGTTATTACGGTTTCTCCATTGCTGTCTTTTTTATAATTTAAGACAATGCCGTTTCTTTTTTCTGGGATTGGACCGCCTTTAACATCTCCAACACCAATGGTAAATATCCGGATGCCTTCTTCATTAGCTTCTTCGGCTACAGAAGCGGCTTCTTCGCTATGGTCTTCTCCGTCAGAAATAATAATAAGAACTCGATTGGTTTGTTCTTCATCATCATAATAGGTTTTTGCTAGCTTAATAGCTTCATTGATTGCAGTTCCTTGTGATGAAAGCATGTCTGTATTCATGCTCTGTAAAAACATTTTTGCAGCTGCATAATCTGTTGTGATGGGCAACTGAGGAAAAGCCTTCCCTGCATAAGCAATAATCCCTACGCGGTCGCTTGCGAGATTATTTATGATTTGAGTAACTAATTGTTTTGTTTTTTCTAACCTGTTTGGAGCAATATCTTCAGCCAACATACTTTTAGACACATCAATAGCAAATACAATATCAACTCCTTCGCGCTTTACAGTTTCCAATTTAGTTCCAATCTTTGGATTCACTAAGGCAATGGCCAAACAAGCGAATGCTAAACTTAAAACGACTAGTTTTAATATGGATTTAAACAAAGAACGATTGGGACTTAATCTTTTAAGCAGTTGTTTATCTGCAAACTTGCTTTGTGATTTATATTTCCAAATTTGAAGTATTATAAAACATAGAATTATTACAGGAATAATTCCTAAAACCCAAAACCATATTTTTTCATCTAACTGATACATTAATGTTCTTTGTTTTTTGTGGATTTATTGATTTCTTTTACCACGAATTTTTTGTCTAAATTCTCTAATCTTTTGTCTGTTTTCTCTAGTCTATTATCTTAAAGTCTATTTTTAAACAAAACTTCTAAAAATAGTAACTCTTAATAAAAATTCTATCAATAAGAATAACCCAGCTATAAGCACTAGAGGCCTGAACTTTTCCTGATAGTTGTAATACTTAAACTCATCAATATCTGTCTTTTCAAGTTTATTGATTTCGCCATAGATTTCTTCTAGCTTTTCGTTATTGGTCGCCCTAAAATATTTACCTCCAGTAACGTCTGCAATTTCTTTAAGTAAGGCTTCGTCAATTTCAACTTGAACACGTCCGTACTGAAAATCTCCATTGGGCAAAATAGCTATGGGCGACAAAGCGGTTCCGTTAGTTCCTAATCCAATGGTGTATGTTTTTATACCGTATTCAACGGCCAATTCACTGGCAATTTTAGGGTCAATAAACCCAGAGTTGTTAACTCCATCCGTCAATAAAATAATGACTTTACTTATGGCTTTACTGTCCTTTAGCCTGTTTACCGCAGTTGCCAGCCCAGAACCTATGGCTGTTCCGCCTTCTATAATAGTATTATATCTAACCTCTTTTAAAGATCTTAAAATAATGGATTTATCACTGGTTATTGGGGTTCTGGTATAACTTTCTCCTGCATATTCTACCAGTCCAATCCTATCATTAGGTCTTCCTTTTATAAATTCGGCAGCAACTTCCTTAAGAGCTTCTAGTCTGTTAGGCGACAAATCCTTTGCCAACATACTTGCAGACACATCTATAGCCATGACAATATCTATCCCACGTGTTGTTTTTGTTCGTGTAGATACATCTACCGTTTGTGGTCTTGCTAATGCAGTAATGATTAAAGCTAAAGCCAACAGTCTTAATGCAAATAATAAATGTTTTAATTTTGGCAACCATGACTGGGTTATTTTAAAACCTTTTAAACTTGATATTTTAAGTGCTGCTGTTTGTTTTTTAAATGTAATAATGTACCAAAGCAGAGCTATTGGAAGCAGCAAAAACAACCAAAACAATTCTTTGTTTACAAATTCAATGCCATCAAACATTATTCTTTAGGTTTAATAAGTTCTACTGAATTTAAAATACGATCAACCATTTGGTCAGCATAAACATCATCAGATCTCCAGGATAAAATAACTTGTTGAACTACATTGCCTGAATTAAAAGCTAATATCATATAATTACCTTTTGAAAGCTTGTTTGATGTTCCTATGGGAAAATCTCCATTTCCAAAGGTTTTCAAGCCTTCTGCACCATTAGGCGTAACAAATTTTTCGTTTTGAACAATGATATTCTGAACACCACTGTTTTCCCAAGTTTTAATATTATTTTCAACAACTTGATTTAAGTCTATCTTGTTTTCTTCTTTATTTTCAGCATTGTTTTCGCCTTGTGAATTTACCTTTGATGTTGCCACGACAATACTAAATTGTTCTAACAAACTACCATAACCAAACATGGTAATTTGGGCTTGTTGAGCCACTTCTTTTGGGAGTTCTGGATTTATTCTTTTTAAAACCTTTGGTGTTGAGATGGTAATTGGGGGCACCCCATAATCGCTGGTTACCCAATCTCCTTCCAATAACTCTAAACTTTGATGACCAATGAGGGTGTCTTTTACATAGTTAAATCCGTACTTTATAGAAAATCCAACCAAGGTTGCAATGAGCAGGAACAAAGAAATGGCTACGGTAATGAATATTTTTTTTCGCTTTTCCTTTCGTTCTAATTCCAGTTTATATTTTTCGTCTAAGCGTTTTTCTTCTTCGCTTGGTTCTGGCAATACTTCCTTTACATGATCAATTTCAAGATTAATGGTTTCTCTGTCAAGTTCCGCCAGGGCAACTTCAGGAGCAGATTTTGCAAATTTTACTAAATCGGCTCGCTTTAAGATGTTTTCTAAATTTTTAATGGTTTCTGGACTTAAGTCTATTTGATTACCATCTTTAAGCAATCTAAGTCTTGTTATGAGTTCGTCTGTGGTACTTTCCATAGAATGGTCATAGACTTTTTCATCTAAATATTTTCTAATGATTAAGGTAAGTTCAGAATAGTATTCTTTAAATTCTGCTTGCTTTAAATAAGGGCTTTCTTCTAATTTTTTTAAAGCCAATTTAGCTCGGTCATAAGGTGGTAACAAGGCTATTTGTTCTTCTTCGGTCAATGGTTTTTTTCGCCATACAAACCAATACAATAAGCCTGAAACAACCCCTAATGCCAATAAAATGAGTAATGCATATTTCCACCATTGACTTGCTGGTTTTTCAACTTCAAAGATGGGTTTAATATCATATAGGCCTTGTTTTGTTGAATCGACCAGAATATTTCTAACTTCAATCTTTAAGGAATCTGTTGAAAAAATTTTGTCTCCAATACTGATTTTTTGGGGTGGAATGGTAAAAGTACCCGAATCAAATTGTGTTAAACCGTATTTTTTTATAAGGTTGTATCTATCCTTTTTCTTAAGGGTATCTGTTTTATACGATTCAATCATTTCTAAGGGCAAAAATGATTGCCCTTCTGGAAATACCACTAAGCTGGTAGTATCGGTTTCAACTTGAATTTTATAGGTTATTTGTTCTCCAATTTTTATGGAGGTTGAATCTATAGATGCTGTTACTTGCGAAAAAGAGACTAAAGACGTTAGGGCCAAGAATACAGACAACCATATTTTGAAATAAAAAGGGTTTTTATCTTGACGCTTTATTCTTGGGGCTTTGTTTTTTAATTCCAATATTTTTAAATCGTAATTCATAAATGGGTTATGCTCTCGCTTTAAAATATCCTAATAATTTTTTTACATAGCTTTCATCAACACGGCAATCAATAGCTCCAGCACCAGATTTTGAAAAGCTATCTTTGTAATAATTCACTCGGTCGTGGTAGAATTTACCATAATTAAGCCTTACTTTGTTTGAAGCTGTATTGACCAACATGAACTCTCCTGTTTCTTCATCTTCCATTTGAACCATTCCTAAATTTGGGATATTTTCTTCACGCTTATCATACACACGTATGCCTGTAACATCATGTTTTTTAGCCGCTATTTTCATGGTATGCTGAAAATCATCGGCTATAAAATCTGAAAGCACAAAAACAATGGCTTTCTTCTTCATAACACTCGATAAAAATTTCAAGGCTTCGGCAATATTGGTTTTTTTACTTTTTGGTTCAAATTCTATAAGCTCCCGTATAATTCTCAACACATGAGATCGCCCTTTTTTGGGCGGAATGTATAGTTCTATTTGGTCTGAAAACAAGATCAGTCCAATTTTGTCATTGTTTTGAGTGGCAGAAAACGCTAAGGTTGCAGCAATTTCTGTTATGACTTCATTTTTGAATTGTTCTTGAGTTCCAAAAAATTCAGAACCAGAAATATCAACCATGAGCATCATGGTCAATTCTCGCTCTTCTTCAAAGACTTTTATATAGGGCTCGCTATACCTTGCCGTAACATTCCAGTCTATATTTCTAACATCATCACCATATTGATATTGTCTTACCTCACTAAAAGTCATACCTCGCCCTTTGAAGGTAGAATGGTATTCGCCTCCAAATATATGATCGGACAACCTGCGTGTCTTAATCTCTATTTTTCGTACTTTTTTTAGTAATTCTTTAGTATCCATTTTTAAATTGTCTATTGAATATTTATTATTGATTAATTTTCTCTTAATAATCAATTGTCAATTATCAATTGTCAATTTTAAGGTACTTCTATTTCGTTAACAATTTTGTTGATAATGTCTTCAGAGGTTACGTTTTCAGCTTCTGCCTCATAAGTAATGCCAATTCTATGTCTTAGCACGTCATAAACAACAGCTCTAACATCTTCTGGAATTACATAACCACGACGCTTTATAAAAGCGTAACATTTTGCAGCGATTGCTAGATTAATGCTTCCACGAGGTGATGCTCCAAAAGAAATGAGTGGTTTTAAATCTGGAAGTTTAAATTTTTCTGGATAACGAGTCGCAAAGATGATGTCTAAAATATATTTTTCAATTTTTTCATCCATATATACTTCACGAACTGCTTGTTGAGCTTTCAATATGGTATCAATGGAAACTACAGGATTCACTTTATCCCAAGAACCTTTCATATTCGCTCTCATAATGAGTTGTTCTTCGGCTAACTTTGGATAATCAATGACAGTTTTTAACATAAAACGATCAACCTGAGCTTCTGGTAATGGGTAAGTTCCTTCTTGCTCAACGGGGTTTTGAGTAGCCATAACCAAAAAAGGCTTATCTAAAATAAAGGTTTCGTCACCAATGGTAACTTGTTTTTCTTGCATGGCTTCAAGCAAAGCCGATTGCACTTTGGCTGGTGCTCTGTTTATCTCATCAGCCAACACAAAATTTGCAAAAATTGGCCCTTTTTTTATAGAAAAATCATTAAGCTTGATGTTGTAAATTAAGGTTCCCGTTACATCTGCGGGCAATAAGTCTGGTGTAAACTGTATTCTGCTAAACGAACCATCAATAGCTTTTGCTAAGGTGTTGATTGCTAAAGTTTTTGCTAAGCCTGGAACACCTTCAAGCAAAATATGTCCTTGCCCAAGAAGTCCGATAAGCAAGCGTTCTACCATATGCTTTTGACCCACAATAACCTTGTTCATTTCCAACATGAGTAAATCAACAAAAGCACTTTCCTTTTCTATCTTTTCATTAATTGTTTTAATATCAATTGTACCTGTTTCTTCCATCATTTTTTAATTTTTTAAAAGCTCGAATATACTGCCCTTAATTGAGCAATGCAAATTGTTAAAATTTTAAATGGTAAGCTGTTAATAATTGGTTAAAATATTCTCTCAATGCCGTTAATTATTGGTTAAATGCCCTAATTTTTTATCTTAAAACTAACCTGCTTTACTTGTTAGAAGGTTTTTGAGTATTTTTATACATGAAATGCATTAAGATCTATATAAAATGAATAAAATTGCCTTAATAACAGGAGCCACCAGTGGTATAGGTAAAGCTACAGCCTATGAATTTGCCAAACACGGCATTTCATTAATATTATGTGGCAGACGACAAGAACGTCTTGAAGCTATAAAAAATGAATTAAGCGCTACAACAAAAGTTTACACATTATGTTTTGACGTTAGAAACAGAAAAGACGTTGAACAAGCTATACATTCGCTTCCAGACCATTTTAAAACCATCGATATCCTCATTAATAATGCTGGTAATGCCCATGGATTGGATTCTATAGAAACAGGCAGCATTGATGATTGGGATGCCATGATGGATATTAATGTAAAGGGATTGTTATATGTGAGCAGGGCCGTTATTCCACAAATGACAGAACGGCAAGCCGGACACATTATCAACATTGGCTCTTCTGCTGGAAAAGAAGTCTATCCAAAAGGCAATGTGTATTGCGGTAGTAAACATGCTGTATTGGCCATAACTGAAGGCATGCGCATTGATTTAAACCCATATGGAATCAAGGTTGGTGCAGTTAATCCCGGATTGGTGGAAACCGAATTTTCAAAAGTCCGCTTTAAAGGCGAAAAAATAGCCGATACGGTTTACAAAGGGTTTGAAGCTTTGCAAGCCCGGGATATTGCAGAGATTATATACTTTGTAATATCAAGACCAAAACACGTAAATATTGCTGATTTGCTGGTGTTTCCAACGGCTCAGGCAAATAGTACAACCGTAAAAAAAACTAACTTTTAAGTTGTTGTTTTTTATTAAATGTAAGCTCCAATGATTAATAAACGCCTACTTATAAAACACCTTTTAGCTCACAACGATGAGAATAGTTTTTATGACAAAAAGCGAAAAATTGATATCAGCCATAAAGAGGGCAAGGCAAAGTTTTTAAAACATGTATGCGCCTTGTCTAACAGCAACCCAAAGAACAACTCGTTTATTGTTATTGGGGTAGAAGATGAAGACAACAACATTGTTGGTGTTGATTTTTTTGATGATAGCAAAATACAAAACCTTATCAATGCCTATCTTACCAATCCACCCATTGTACAATACGAAAATATTCCTTTTCCGCATTTACCAGATGATAAAGTTGTTGGTTTAGTAACCATCAGGCCCATTGAAAAAATAACATCTCTCAGAAAAAACATTTGGAAGTATTACGGTGGTTCTGTTTTTTTTAGAGATGGCAGTATGAGTATGCCAAAAGTATTTGACGTTGAAATAAAAGATATTAATTCAAAAATTGTTGAGGCTATTGAAAAAAATGCTCAAAACAACATTCAGCATACTTTAGATGGTGTTTTTGATTTTATGAACAAACGAAAAGACTACAACCCACAATACAAAGTGTTTAAAGAATATTTTGTGGTTTGTTGGGCCGGACAAAAAAAAGAGGTGAAAGATGAAACGTTTTTATCAAGAGTAGATATTGAATTGATTAATGAACAGGTTCGTTTGTTTTTTTCAAACTTAGATGAAGTGTCTATAACGATTCATGAAAACTATTTTAAAATCATTGAATATGTAAAACTTGGATTGCAAAACAATCATAAATACTATCCATTGGAAGAAACCATAATTAGTTTTGAAGAAAACGCTAATTATAATATTGACACAAAATTATTATTTGAACCGCCACAATATGACAAAAAAACATTATATCACATTTATAACAGCAATAATTCGATTTTAGAAAAACTAAAAAAAGGATTAACCCTAACAAAAATGGAGGCCTTAGATTTAAAAAACTTATCAGCAACCTACCTCATTTGCTATTTGAATTTATTTCACGAAGCCATAGATAAACTCAATGAAGCAAGACCATATCTAAAAAATTACAGTAAAGACCTGTACAATACTTATAAGGATTCTATTAGAATTTTAAGAAAAGTAAAATACAGTTAATTTTAAACCATATTTAACCAAAACTTAACAATAAAACAGCATCAATCATCAACTTTTTGTTGATTTTTGCCATGCTATTAATCAGTTATAAATAAAGCCTTGTCTCTCCCGAAAAAAATCGGCATTGAAGCAGGGTTTTTTTTATCCTATTTTACAAATCAAATTTAATTCCCTGAGCTAAGGGTAGATTAGTTGTGTAGTTAATGGTATTGGTTTGCCTTCTCATATACACTTTCCAAGCATCACTGCCCGACTCGCGTCCACCGCCAGTTTCTTTTTCGCCTCCAAAAGCGCCACCAATTTCAGCACCAGAGGTTCCAATATTTACATTGGCAATGCCACAATCTGATCCAGCAACCGATAAAAAATGTTCAGCTTCGCGCAAATTATTGGTCATGATGGCAGATGATAAACCTTGCACAACATTATTTTGAATGGCTATGGCATTTTCAACCGTTCCAGAATATTTTAACACATATAAAACTGGAGCAAACGTTTCGTGCTGTACAATTTTAAATTCAGGTTTTGCTTCGGCGATGGCCGGTTTTACATAACAACCGCTTTCGTAACCTTTACCAGAAAGCACAGCGCCTTCAACGAGCATACGTCCGCCTTCTTCAATAACCTGATTTAAAGCTTTTTGATACATGGCTACCGCATCTTTATCTATGAGTGGTCCCACATGATGATGTTCATCTAATGGATTTCCAACACGTAATTGTTTATAAGCATCTGTTATAGCTATAATTACCTTATCGTAAATCGAGTCATGAATAATTAACCGTCTAGTAGAAGTGCATCGCTGTCCTGCGGTTCCTACAGCACCAAAAACAGCGCCTATAACCGTCATTTTTATATCAGCATCTGGGGTTACAATAATGGCATTATTACCTCCTAATTCTAATAAAGACCTTCCTAAACGTGCGGCAACTTCTTGCGCCACAATTTTACCCATTCTAATAGAGCCAGTGGCAGAAATTAATGGAATACGTTGGTCTTTTGTCATAAATTCCCCAACCTTGTAATCTCCGTTTATTAAACATGAAATACCTTCTGGTAAATTATTGTTGGCAAAAACTTCTGCTGCAATGTTTTGGCAAGCAATCCCACATAATGATGCTTTTTCGCTGGGTTTCCATACACAAACATCGCCACAAACCCAAGCTAAAGCTGTGTTCCAAGCCCAAACAGCCACCGGAAAATTAAAAGCTGAAATAATTCCAACCACACCTAAAGGATGGTATTGTTCATACATTCTGTGTCCAGGTCTTTCGCTATGCATGGTTAACCCATGAAGTTGTCGTGATAATCCAACAGCAAAATCACAGATATCAATCATTTCTTGAACTTCACCTAGTCCTTCTTGAATACTTTTACCCATTTCATACGAAACCAAGGTTCCTAAAGCCTGTTTTTTTTGTCTTAGTTTATCCCCAAACTGACGAACAATCTCACCTCGTTGAGGTGCTGGTGTCGTTCTCCAGATTTTAAAGGCCGCTGTTGCAACATCCATTACTTTATCGTAATCTGCTTTAGACGTAGTTTTTATTTTTCCTATTAAAAGACCATCAACAGGCGAATAACTTTCAAGCAATTCTCCGCTTGAAAAATTGTTAACACCTGTAGAAGTACCGTCATTAATATCTTTAACACCTAATTGTTTTAAAGCTTGTTTTATTTCGAAATCAGCAGCAATTGCCTTCATATGGATAATATTTTTACGAATTTTATAATTATGAGATAAAGATACTAATAAAAAATTGTTTTAAAACCAGACTTTATTTCTAAATAATGTAACTTTAATGCTTCTCTACATTTTATTTTAAACATGAAAAAACGTTTTATTTTAGGTTTAATTGCAATCGTTTTAGCTGGTTGTAAAAATGATGTTAAGCCCATCCATTCAAAATCATCTTCTGAAAAACAAAATGAATTTGCCATTGTCATTCACGGTGGTGCTGGCACCATTTTAAAAGAAAACATGACACCTGAAAAAGAAGCGGCTTACCAAGCAACATTAGAAGAAGCTATTAGAGTTGGGTATGAAATTTTAAAACATGGTGGCAGTAGCATAGAAGCCGTTCAAAAAACAATTAATGTCATGGAAGATTCTCCTCTGTTTAATGCCGGTAAAGGAGCTGTTTTTACCAATGCTGGTACAAACGAGCATGATGCTTCCATAATGGATGGAAAAACATTGAATGCAGGCGCCTCGGCAGGGACGAAAACCGTTAAAAACCCTATTGATTTAGCTAGGGCTATTATGGATAATTCTCCTCATGTAATGCTTTCAGGAAGTGGTGCTGAAGCGTTCGCCGAAGAACAAGGGTTGAACCTAGTTAAACCCGAATATTTTTACACTGAAAGTAAATTTAAATCGCTTCAAAAAATTAAAAATACGACTCATGTTTTATTAGAATATAACCCTAAAAAGGCTTTTTATGATTCAACCATTAAAGATTCAAAATTTGGCACGGTTGGCTGTGTTGCATTAGATAAAAATGGAAATCTGGCTGCTGGAACTTCTACAGGAGGCATGACCAATAAACGTTGGGGACGCATTGGTGATGCTCCCGTTATTGGAGCAGGAACCTATGCCAATAACAACACTTGTGCAGTATCAAGTACTGGTTGGGGCGAATTTTTTATACGAGCCGTTGTCGCTCATGATATTTCAGCCTTGATGGAATATAAAGGCTTATCTTTAGCAGAAGCCGCCAAAGAGGTTATTCAAAATAAAATTCCTAAACTTGGAGGTGATGGTGGTATTATTGCAGTTGATAAAAATGGCAACATGGTTATGGAATTTAATACAGCAGGCATGTTTAGAGCAACCATGAATGATAAAGGAGATTTAATTATTGGAATGTATAATGACTAAAAAACTTCCGTATTACGCCGTTATTTTTATCTCAAAGCACTCTGAAAATATTGAGGGCTATTTAGAAATGTCTCATAAAATGGAATCTCTTGCTAAATTGCAAGATGGGTTTTTAGGTTTGGACAGCGCAAGAGATGACATTGGAATTACCATCAGCTACTGGGAAAGTTTAGAAGCTATTAAAAACTGGAAAAAGCAAACCGACCATCTTGAAGCCCAACAAAAAGGACAAAAAATTTGGTATCACTGGTATCATGTTAAAATTTGTAAGGTAGAACGCGAGTATGAATTTGGAATGCACTTAAAACTTAACCATTAAAAAAACAGATATACTCAGAAACTTTAAGCAACCATTTGCTTAAATTAACATCTACATAGAAATAATTATTGTGAAATACTTTTCTTTATTGGTTTGCTTGTTATGTCTTTTCTCTTGTAAAAATAATGATAAAGAAGATATCGATTGTGCCTTATTTGATCCTTTCATTGCGAATCTATTTATCAAATTAGTCGATTCCGAAGGAAATAACCTAATAGAAAACAACACTTTTATAGCAAATAATATAACCATTTTATTTAATGGCAATACCTTTACCAATGTTGTTTTTACTAATGTTCCTGATTTAGAAAATTTAATGGCTTTAAATTTAATTGGAGTAGATGGCAATAACCTTTTTGAAATTAAATTATCTGATAATGAAACAGACTCTTTGATTATGAATTTAACCACTGAATCTAAAGTTTGTGGTTTAACTTTTTTTAAATTAAATTCTGTAACTTATAACGAAACCATTCAAACCCTAGAGAATTTTAATGGAAACTATATGATAACAGTAGTTAAATAGTTTGCATTGGCCTTATTTTCGAATAAAGGTTTTTAACAAACCATGATCTGATTTGGTTGTGAATAACTTCTGGGTTTTTAAAATTTTCAAATCTTTAGAAACCCAAATATGGTCCAAAGAAAGTACTGGCAGATTATAAAACCAGGTTTCTCTAAAACCATTGCCTTTTTTGTTAAACGCGTGATAAAAATTATTTTTTAAAGGGTTTAAAAATTTAGACTCAAAAGGCACGTTAAAGTCGCCTAAAACAACGGTATTATTGGTTTTCTTAATAAGTTGGTTTACATAGGTAAGTTCCCAGTTTCGTGGTACATCGGCACTTCCAGTAACATCGACCGCATAAAAATTAATGCCTGCTGTATTAAAGTTTATTACCGAAGAATTATAATTTGAAGTATCGTCGCTATAAACCTTCAAAGGTGTTTTTGAGAAAATAAATAGTTCTCTGTTTGATTTAAAGAAATGGTATTTGGGAAATCTTTTTTGAAGGCTTTTTAAATCGTTTTTACTGGATTCTACTAACACCAGAATGTCTGGAATCTCCCCATTTTCTTTAAGAGACATTTCAAATTGGTTTTCTCTAGACGCATTCCAAAACACAATTTCTAAATCGTTTTCAGTAACCGCTTCTGGAATATGGATTTTAAAACTTCTGCCCAGCCAAATCATCGTCAAAATCCCTGCTAAAATTATATTGTATTTCCATTGTTTTAAAAATACTGATAGTATTAAAACTATAGCTATAATAACGGGCAACGGAAGCATGTAGAAATATATGGACTCCCAATAGCTGCGTTCTTTTATAACAAAATGTATGGCTAATAGTGTTACAATTATTGCTACATTTATGAGATGCAAAACAACTCTTAGTATCTTTAACATTATCTTAAAGGGAATCCTTTTGCTGCCCACCACGGATGTATTTCAATAATTAATCTACCAGCTTTAACCATGGGGTCAGAATTGGCTAGACTATCGGCTATATTAAACGTGGGTACATTATAAATGGTTATCCCTCTAATTTCACCATTATCACCAAACGGACCAGAAATATCTGCATAACCCAATTCATACATTTTACTTAAATGCGCTAAATGCAAGGATTGCAAACTATCTGCTTCCTGTTTGGTTTGAGAACGCATAGAACCACTTTTTAAAAAAGCAATAAAATATTGTTGCATTAAAATGGTGTCTTTGGTAGTTTCATCAATATAATCAAAGGTTTGAAACCCTCTTTTTGTAAGTTCTTCTTTTAGTTGTTTAGAGGTCTTTTGTATGTCTTTATTTTCTGAGATACTTAGCTTGTCAATATCCTTTTTACAAGAAATAATTTGCATTAAAACCAACAGACCTAATAGTAGCTTTCTCATTTTATTACCAAGTTTTATAAGGTTTTTTACTTAACTGAGCGTTGTAATATTTAACATTGCCCGTAACTTCTTCGCCAATCCAATGGGGTTTTTTAAAGGTTTCTTTTTTGCTTTTCAACTCAATCTCTGCTATGATTAAACCTTCATTATCACCAGAAAAAACATCTACTTCAAATAGGTGATTTTCAATGTTTATTTCATAACGAATTTTATCGATAACTCCAGGTTCACAAAGATTTAATAAGGCCTCTGCTTCATGCTTGGATATTTCCTTTTCCCACTCAAAACGTGTTAAGCCCTCATTATCTGAAAGTCCTTTTACCGTTATAAATCCATGGTCTTCTTTTAATCTAACCCTTACTGTTCTGGCTTTATCGGTATTTAAAAATCCTTGAATAATTCTAGTGCTTTTAAATGCTTCTTCTTTAAAATCAAGTGAGGTTACTAAAAACTTCCGTTCAATCTCAATCATATATCCTGAGCTATTTTTTGAATATCGTCTGAAGGAATTCGTCCAGACTTATAACTGTTATTAGCTAACCAAATCATTGCTTTTACAATGCTTTTTGGATGAATGCTGCGATATTTTTTTAAGCCTCCAATTAAAACCGGATTTAAAACTGACATAAAAATCTTTGCCATTTTTTCGCCAAATCTTTTTTCTGCTCTATCTCCAGTAATTAAAGATGGTTGAAGAATATATGTGTTTTTAATGTTTTCTTTCAAAACGCTTTCCTCCATTCTTCCTTTAGTTCTGTTATAAAACAATTTGCTGGTTTTGTTAGCGCCTAATGCAGAGATAACAACCAGTGTGTTAATATTTTTTTTAACACAGAGGCGTGCTAGCGTTACAGGAATGCCATAATCAATTTTAAGATACATGGCTTCATCAGGCGTTTTTGCTTTGGTTGTGCCTACACAGCAAAACACTTCATCTGCAGTAAATTCATTTTCATGTTTTTCTAATTCAAAAACATCTATCAGATGCTCTTCAATTTTTGGATGGGTTATTTCACAAGAACTTCTACTAAATAATTTAATACAATCATATCTATCATCCACTAAAAGATCTTGCAATAATGTGCTTCCAGTTAAACCCGTTGCCCCAATAATAATTGCTGTTTTTGCCATGGCATGTATTTCTCTTTGCTAAAGATATTATATTTTTACTAGATGTCTGAGATTCCTCCTATTAGAAAAATTATTCATGTTGATATGGATGCATTTTATGCGTCTGTAGAACAAATGGATTTTCCTGAGCTAAAAGGAAAACCTATTGCCGTTGGTGGAAGTGAAAAAAGAGGTGTTGTAAGCGCCGCCAGTTATGAAGCTAGAAAGTTTGGTGTTAAAAGTGCTATGAGTGGTTTGCAAGCTAAACGAAACTGTCCTGAGCTTATTTTTGTAAAGCCTCGTTTTGAAAGATATCACGAAATCTCAAAAAAAATTAGAACCATCTTTTTGGATTATACAGATTTGGTAGAGCCGCTTTCTTTAGATGAAGCCTATTTAGATGTTACACGCAATAAAAAAGGGAATCCTAGTGCTTCTTTAATTGCTAAAGAAATTAGGGAACGTATTTTTAAGGAAGTAGGTTTAACAGCTTCTGCTGGAATTTCAATCAATAAGTTTATTGCTAAAGTTGCCAGCGACTATAATAAACCAAACGGACAGAAAACCGTAAACCCAGAAGAAGTTATTGGGTTTCTTGAACAGTTAGATGTTAGGAAATTTTATGGTGTTGGCAAAGTTACCGCAGAAAAAATGTACCAATTAGGCATCTTCACAGGAAAAGACTTAAAATCTAAAACCATTGATTATTTAGATGACCATTTTGGGAAGTCAGGCAGATACTATTATTATGTGGTTAGAGGCATTCATAACAGCGAAGTTAAACCCAACAGAACCAGAAAATCTTTAGCTGCTGAACATACTTTTAATGAAAACCTCTCAAGCGAAATATTTATGCTTGAAAAATTAGATCAAATAGCTCAGGAAGTTTCAAGACGCTTAAATAAAAGTAAGGTTGCAGGAAAAACAATCACTTTAAAAATTAAGTACAGCGACTTTACCATACAAACCAGAAGCAAAACATTACATTATTTTATTAGTGATAAGGTTTTAATTTTTGATACCGCTAAAGATTTATTATATCAAGATAAACTCAATAACTCTGTACGCCTTTTAGGCATTTCAATATCAAATTTAAACACCAATAAAACCCCTTCAAAAAAAGATATTGATGAAAAAGAAAAAAAAGTAAGCGTACAATTACAGTTTGAATTTTAATTGCTACGTCTGTCTTTTAAAAAATGAAAACCTCTTGAGTATGACACAAGAGGTTTAATATTTATAAAAGAAACTGGTTTATATTGGACAAGAAGTAATCTCGGTAACACGCAAAGTATTTACCATTCCCTTATCTTGAATAGGCATAGCAGCTAAACTAATGAGCATATCTCCAACTTCTAAATATCCCATTTTACAAGCAATGTTATTGACATCTTCAATGGTTTCATCAGTACTTACAAATTTATCATAGAAAAATGCCTTTACACCCCAAAGTAAACTTAGTTGTGTAAGGATACGTTTATTGGAGGTAAATACTAATATATGGGATATTGGTCTCCATGCAGAAATTTGAAATGCTGTATATCCGCTATTGGTTAAGGTTGAAATGGCTTTTGCGTTAATTTCATTTGCCATATTAGCCGCGTGATAACAAATAGATTTTGTAATGTATCTGTTGGTGCGAATATGTGGTGCTAACTGTGGAACTTTTATTAGTGTAGAATCTTCCACTCTCTTTAAAATGTTTGCCATTTGTTTAATGACTTGAACCGGATACATCCCTACCGAGGTTTCGCCTGAAAGCATAACCGCATCGGCACCATCCATTACAGAATTTGCCACATCATTAACTTCTGCTCTTGTTGGCGTTAAACTGGTAATCATGGTTTCCATCATTTGAGTAGCTATAATAACCGGGATTCTTGCTTTTTTAGCTCTCAAAACCAATTGTTTTTGAATGAGCGGAACTTCCTCAGCTGGAATTTCAACACCAAGATCGCCTCTTGCTACCATTAAACCATCGCAATGAGCAACAATTTTATCAATATTTTCAACAGCTTCTGGTTTTTCAATTTTAGCTATAATAGGGATTTTTTCGTCACTATATTCATTGATTAAATCTCTTAACTGAATTAAATCTTCTGCATGACGAACAAATGATAACGCTATCCAATCAACCTTTTGGTTAATGGCAAAAATGGCATCTTCAATGTCTTTTTCGGTTAAAGCAGGTTGAGAAATGTTGGTGTTGGGTAAGTTTACTCCTTTTTTTGATTTTAAAGGTCCGCCTTGAATTACTCTTGCTTTTACCTCATTTTCTTTGTTTGTTGAAACTACTTCAAAAATTAATTTACCATCGTCCAATAAAATACGCTCTCCTGGTTTTGCGTCTTGTGGAAACCTCTCGTAGGTCATATAAACACGTTCTTTGGTGCCTTCAAAACGCTCTCCAGTTGCAAAAATAATTTCGTCTCCTGGATTTACTACGACTTCTTCTTTCATGACTCCAACGCGGAGTTTTGGGCCTTGTAAATCTGCTAAAATAGCAGCATTATATCCATAGCTGTCATTGAGCTCTCGGATCATTTTTATTCGCTCGGCTACATCATTATAATCTGCATGCGAGAAATTAATTCTAAATACATCAACACCTTCATCAAGCATTGCTTTTAAAACTTCTTTTGTACTGGTTGCAGGCCCTAATGTGGCCACTATTTTTGTTTTTTTTCTGATTGGCATTAGTTAAAAATTAAATTATCTTTAGATTTTAATTGACTTTGGTCAATAATGTAGGAGGTTGCTATTTGAGGAATACTAAGTATGGTATTTATTATGAGTTTTTCTTTTTTATTATGAAATTCATCATCGATTTTTAATAAATAATTTACGGTTTTAAATTCTGGCAACAAATGCAATGTTTTGGTAATACTTTGTGTGGTCTCAAACAACGGCCCTAAATTAGGCTGAGAATAATCATTTGTTTTACAAACATTGGACACTAAATTCCATGTTAAAAGCTGTTTGCTATCTTCCCATTTATAGATGGAATACGTTGCTTTACCATGATTAAAATCTAAATCTAATTTCTTCCTTCTCAGATTTATCTTTAAATACTTATTAAGAAGATAGGCTAACCGATAATCTTCAATGGTGCAATGTATAGCTACTAACGTAAACACCGAATCATCAAAAACATCGTCAAGAATAAGTTTGTGTACCGCCATAACTTACATAAATCGCTGTAAATATAATATTTAAAATATTCAAAGTTATAAGTTTTTATAAATCTTAATAAGAAACAACAACTAAATCGTTGTAGTTAATTTTTTTATTGAAATAAAAAAAATCTATTTTGACATTCTTGTTTGAAATACAAAAAAGGCGCGTTTTGAAGCTTTTTCTTCGGCTTTTTTCTTTGAAGTGGCTCTTGCTTTGGTAATAACCTTATTATCAACAGATAATTTTACCGAAAAGTGTCTAACGTCATCATTTCCAGTGTCTTCATATACATTATAATTAAATGTTTTCTTTTCTTTTTGGCACCATTCTATCAGTAAACTTTTATAACTAATTACTCTTCCTTCTAACTGAGCAATGTCAACATAAGGAATTATAACGCGTTGATAAATAAATTTTTCACAATACTTAAATCCTTTATCCAAAAAAATAGCGCCAATTAACGATTCAAATAAATTACCATGTATATTGTCTCCAAATTGTGAGGCAGCTATTTTACTTTCTATAAGATTGATAAGGTTTAAATCTTTGCCAAGCTCGTTTAAATGTTCTCTACTTACAACTTTAGAGCGCATTTTTGTTAAATACCCTTCATCGCCACCAGGAACTTCGGTGTATAAATGCGATGCTATAACGGCACCAAGTATGGCATCTCCTAAAAACTCCAACCGCTCATAATTAATAGTATTACCTTCATCGTCTTTTATGTTCATGGATCGATGCGTAAAGGCTGTTTTATAAATCTGTATATTTTTGGGCCTAAATCCTAAGATTTTTTTTAACTGAATAAAAAAATTCCCGCTACTTCTAGTACGGGAACTTAATATGTATTTAATACGTTTCAATCTGGATATTATTCTAATCTCTTAAATACGACACATGCATTATGACCACCAAAACCAAAGGTATTACTAATGCCTACTTTAACGTCGCGCTTTTGAGCCTTATTCAATGTTAAATTTAACTCAGGATCAATCTTTTCATCTACCGTGGTATGGTTAATAGTTGGAGGAACTATGCCGTTTTGTATGGCTAAAATTACAGAAATTGCTTCAATAGCTCCAGCAGCACCAAGTAGGTGTCCTGTCATTGACTTTGTTGAGTTAATATTGATGTGCTTAGCATGGTCACCAAAAACCTCAGAAATTGCTTTAAGTTCTGCCACATCGCCTAAAGGAGTAGAAGTACCATGCGTGTTAATGTGGTCAACATCTTCAGGTTTAAGGCCAGCATTTTCTAGACAATTTTTCATAACCGCAACAACCCCAATGCCATCAGGATGTGGTGCTGTCATATGATAAGCATCTGATGACAATCCGCCACCAACAAATTCTGCATAAATTTTTGCGCCTCGTTTTTTTGCGTGTTCATATTCTTCTAAAACTAGTGCACCAGCACCTTCACCTAAAACAAACCCATCTCTTGTACCATCAAACGGTCTGGATGCTGATTCAGGGGTTTCGTTTCTTGTAGATAGTGCATGCATGGCATTAAAACCGCCCATTCCTGCAATGGTAACAGCTGCTTCACTTCCACCTGTGACAATGATATCACAATGTCCTAATCGAATATAGTTTAAAGCATCAAACATAGCATTTGCAGAAGAAGCACATGCAGAAACTGTGGTGTAATTTGGACCCATAAAACCATATTTTATGGAAATATTGGCTGGGGCAATATCTGCAATCATTTTAGGAATAAAAAATGGGTTAAATCTTGGAGAGCCATCACCCGATGCGAAGTTTAAAACTTCCTCTTGAAATGTTTCCAAACCACCTATTCCTGCTCCCCAAATTACCCCTACTCGCAATTTATTGACCTCATCCAGATTTAAATGTGCATCAGCAATGGCCTCATCAGCTGCAACCATGGCATACTGCGCAAATTTATCCATTTTTCTGGCCTCTTTTCTATCGAGAAAATCGGTCGGATCAAAGTTTTTTATCTCGCAAGCAAATTTTGTTTTAAACTTTTCAGTATCAAAATAGGTTATAGGTGCAGCTCCACTTTTACCGCCAATTAGTGCTTTCCAAAATTCATCTTTGGTGTTACCAATAGGGGTTAAAGCGCCTAATCCTGTAACTACAACTCGCTTTAATTCCATAAAAGTTATTACTTATTTTGCAGCCTCTATATATGATATAGCTTGACCTACTGTTGCGATATTTTCAGCTTGATCATCTGGTATTTGAATATCAAATTCTTTTTCAAATTCCATGATTAATTCAACTGTGTCCAATGAGTCCGCTCCTAAATCGTTTGTGAAGCTAGCTTCAGTTACAACTTCGTTCTCATCAACTCCCAATTTGTCTACGATAATCGCTTTTACTCTTGATGCAATGTCTGACATAATCTTTTAATTTAAGGTTTTAATTAGTTGGCAAAAATAAAAAACTTTATTCTTAAAACACGAATTTAGTTTAAAAATGTGTTTCCAATGTACCAAAATAGTTTAAGTATTTTAATTTTGCCTATTAATTGTTAATAATTATTCTTTTTTTTGTTTGAATATTCCAAACAAAATGCCTTGATATGAAACGTATTGTAATTTTTGCGTCCGGAAGCGGTACTAATGCTGAAAATTTAATCAAGTTTTTTCACAATAGGGAAAATGCTTTTGTTACTCTTGTGCTTACAAACAATCCTCATGCCAAAGTTTTAGACCGATGCAAAACCCTTGGAGTTAGTGCCATTTCGTTCAATAAAATAGCTTTTTACAATACAAGCCATGTTTTAGATGTGTTAAAAACCTGTCATCCTGATATCATTGTGCTTGCTGGTTTTTTATGGAAATTTCCTGAGTTTATTTTAAATGAATTTCCTGATAAAGTGATTAATGTGCATCCTGCGCTTTTACCAAAATATGGAGGCAAAGGTATGTATGGCATGCATATTCATGAAGCTGTTGTTGCTAATAATGAACCCAAAACCGGTATTACCATTCACTATGTTAATGAACATTATGATGAAGGCGCTGTTATTTTTCAGGCAACTTGTGATATTTTAAGTTCAGATTCAGCCGAAGACGTGGCTGCTAAAATTCATGTGTTAGAAATGGAACATTTTCCTAAGGTGGTTGAATCTCTTATATTTCCAAATGAGTAAAAAAAAGAAGAAATATTACACCGTTTGGAAAGGACATCACACTGGTGTTTTTGAATCTTGGGATGATTGTAAAGCCCAAATAACCCATTTTGAAGGAGCACAATACAAATCTTTTGAAAGTTTTGATGAAGCAAAAAAAGCTTACCAAGGAAATTACAAAGACTTTATTAGAAAGTCAAAATCATTTAAAAGCCAGTTAAACGAAGAACAACTCAAAAAAATTGGCCAGCCAAACTATGATTCAATTTCGGTAGATGCCGCATCAAGCGGAAATCCTGGTAAAATGGAGTACCGTGGCGTAGATACTAAAACAAAAAAGCAGCTTTTTATTCAAGGTCCATTTCATGAAGGCACTAACAATATCGGTGAGTTTTTAGCCATCGTCCACGGATTGGCTTTTTTAAAAAAACTCGATAGCAATAAAATTATTTACACAGACTCTAAAACAGCCATAAGTTGGGTAAAAAAGAAAACTTGTAATACAAAACTAGAACCCAACGAAAAAAACAAAACCCTGTTTGACTTAGTAGAAAGGGCCATTCAATGGTTGAATAATAACCCCTATAAAACCGTTATTGTTAAATGGGAAACCAAAGCTTGGGGAGAAATTCCTGCAGATTTTGGGCGAAAATAAATTCGTTTTTTAGCACCTAAAAGACTTATATTTGCACAAAAATACCAATCCTCTTAATGAGTAAATTAGTTATTGTAGGTACTGTAGCTTTTGATGCTATTGAAACGCCTTTCGGGAAAACCGATAAAATTCTTGGTGGCGCAGCTACCTTCATTGGTTTATCGGCATCACAATTTGATGTAGATTCTGCGATAGTGTCTGTAGTTGGCGGAGATTTTCCCCAAGAATATTTAGATCTTCTTTCGAGTAAAAATATTGATATTTCAGGCATTGAAATTATTAAAGAAGGAAAAACTTTTTTCTGGAGTGGAAAATATCATAATGATATGAACACTCGCGATACTCTGGCAACAGAGCTCAACACCTTAGCCGATTTTAAACCAGTAGTTCCAGAAAATTATCGCGATGCTGAAGTCGTTATGTTAGGAAATTTACATCCTATGGTACAATCAAGTGTGTTAGATCAAATGACTACTAAACCCAAATTGGTGATTCTGGACACTATGAACTTTTGGATGAATAGTGCTCTTGATGATTTACATCAGGTTATTAAACGCATAGACGTTATTACCATTAATGATGAAGAAGCCAGACAATTAACAGGTGAATACTCGTTAGTAGTGGCCGCTAGAAAGATTCATGAAATGGGTCCAAAATATGTCGTTATTAAAAAAGGTGAGCATGGTGCTTTGTTGTTCCACAATGAGAATGTGTTTTATGCACCAGCTTTACCACTAGAAGAAGTTTTTGACCCAACTGGAGCAGGAGACACCTTTGCTGGTGGATTTGCTGGCTATATTGCCAAAACAAATGATACCTCTTTTGAAAACATGAAGAATGCCGTTATTTATGGGTCCACATTAGCCTCGTTTTGTGTTGAAAAATTTGGCACTCAACGCATGAAAAACCTCACCAGAGATGAGGTTTACAAACGCTTATTACAATTTAAGAAACTAACTCAATTTGAAATCGTCTTAAACGATAATTTGTAATTTTAAGTCATGGAAATTAAACGATTATATATGACCTTTAAAAAGCAAATTTTAAAAACACATAACATAAAGTTAACATAACATAACGCGCTCAAAATAGAGCGCGTTTTTTAATTAAAAAAATACTGAAATGAGTGATGCTTTAAAACATGAATGCGGCATAGCTGTTTTAAGACTTTTAAAACCATTGGAGTTCTACAAAGAAAAATACGGAAGTGCTTTCTATGGTGTCAATAAAATGTATCTTATGATGGAAAAACAGCACAATAGAGGTCAAGATGGTGCTGGTTTTGCAAGTATTAAATTAGACACCAATCCTGGAGAACGCTATATAAGCAGAATTCGTTCCATAGCACAACAACCCATTCAAGACATTTTTGCTCAAATAAATCAGCGAATCAATAAGGAGTTTTCTGAAAACCCTGAATATGTTGACAGTGTACACCTTCAAAAAAAGAATATCCCTTATATTGGCGAACTTTTCTTAGGCCATGTTAGATACGGTACGTTTGGAAAAAACAGTGTTGAAAGTGTTCACCCTTTTTTAAGACAAAATAATTGGCAACACAGAAACCTTATCCTAGCGGGTAATTTTAACATGACCAATGTTAAAGAATTATTTCAGAACCTGATCGATTTAGGACAGCATCCCAAAGAATATACGGATACTATTACCATTATGGAAAAAATTGGTCACTTCTTAGACGATTCTGTCAGTAAAATTTACAAAGACTTAAAAAATGAAGGATATAGCAAAAATGAATGCTCTCCTCTGATCGCCGATAGGTTAAATGTTGCTAAAATGCTAAAAAGAGCTGCCAAAAATTGGGATGGTGGCTATGCCATGGCAGGATTATTAGGCCATGGAGATTCTTTTGTTTTGCGCGACCCAGCCGGCATTAGGCCTGCTTTTTATTACAAAGACGATGAAATTGTGGTGGTAGCCTCAGAACGACCTGTAATACAAACGGTTTTTAATGTAAAGTATGAAGATGTTAAGGAATTAGAACCTGGGCATGCAATCATTACCAAGAAATCTGGAAAAACAGCCATTAAAAAAATATTAAATCCTCTAGAACGAAAAGCTTGTTCTTTTGAGCGAATTTATTTTTCAAGAGGAAGTGATGCCGATATTTATCAAGAACGTAAAATGCTTGGCAGATTATTGATGCCTAAAGTACTGGACGCTATTGAAAAAGACATTAAAAACACCGTGTTTTCTTTCATCCCTAATACAGCTGAAACCTGCTTTTTTGGCATGATAGAAACCGTTGAAGAGTTTCTTAATAAAAAGAAAACAAAAGCTATTTTAAGTGGCACAAGAAATTTATCAGCAGAACGCGTTACAGAGATTTTATCAGAAATGCCTCGAATTGAAAAAATTGCCATTAAAGATGTTAAATTAAGAACCTTTATTACTGAAGATAGTAGCCGAGATGACTTAGTAGCTCACGTATATGATGTAACTTATGGCGTCATTAAACCTACAGATAATTTGGTGATTATTGATGATAGCATTGTTCGTGGCACTACGTTAAAGATGAGTATTATTAAAATGTTAGACCGATTAAAACCAAAAAAAATAATCATTGTTTCATCGGCACCACAAATACGCTACCCAGATTGTTATGGCATTGATATGGCAAACCTAGAAAGTTTGATAGCTTTTAGGGCTGCCTTAGAGCTTCTTAAAGAATCCAATCAATATCATAAAGTAGAAGAGGTTTATAAAAAATGTGTTGAGCAAACAGATTTAGAAGATAAATATGTTCAAAACTTTGTTAGAGAAATTTATGACCCATTTACAGATGAGCAAATTTCAGATAAAATAGCAGAGTTACTTACCGGCGATAATGTTACGTCTGAAATAAAAATAATTTTTCAATCTGTAGAAAATTTACATCAAGCATGTCCAAAACATTTGGGTGATTGGTACTTTACAGGTTTTTACCCAACTGTTGGAGGAAATAGGGTTGTTAATCGTGCTTTTATTAACTTTTATGAAGGCAATAAAAAAAGAGCCTATTAATTTTAAAAAATGAAATTTGGGGCACTTTATCCGTAAAAATCACATTTAATCTAAAAAAAGTGCTGTTTATCTAAAAAATAAATTTTTTATCTAAAATACATATAAATTGGTATCACCATAACATAAGTAGGTTAAGTTCATGGTAGATTTGGGGCAAAAAAAGGTGAACTTCTGTTCGCCTTTTTTTATGCCCTTCTTAATTTTTGAAGCCTTCCTTTTTGTTTCGTTTTTTAAAATCCTTTACTTTCCTCGCTTAAGCTAATATTTTAGTAGTTTGGCTAAAATATTTTTGCAGTTGTTGTTAGCTATATACTTTTGGCTCACCATAACATAAGTAGGTTAAGTTTATGGTAGATTTGGGGCAAAAAGGTGAACTCTCGTTCACCTTTTTCATTTTTAAAACTTTATGAATTTTATTCAAAAAAAAAGCAATCCAAATTAGAATTGCTTTTCATTTTTAAAAATAAGTTTGATATTTATTTTGCTTCAGCATAACGTCTTTCAACTTCATTCCAGTTAATGACATTAAAAAATGCATTGATATAATCCGGACGACGATTCTGATAATTTAAATAATAGGCATGTTCCCAAACATCAAGTCCTAAAATGGGTGTTCCTCCACAAGAAACTCCTGGCATTAATGGGTTATCTTGGTTTGGTGTTGAACAAACTTCTACTTTTCCGCCTTTGTGAACACATAACCATGCCCAACCAGAACCAAAACGTGTGGCAGCAGCCTTGCTAAAGGTATCCTTGAAAGCATCTACAGAACCATAAGTTTCAATGATCGCGTCTTTTAATTCTCCAGATAAATATCCTTTTCCTTCAGGTTTCATAACATCCCAAAATAAGGAGTGATTATAAAATCCGCCGCCATTATTTCTAACGGCAGCATTATTCATATCTAAATTTGTAAGAATATCTTCAATAGATTTACTTTCTAATTCGGTTCCCGCAATAGCAGTATTTAAATTGTTTGTATAACCTTGGTGATGTTTAGTATGATGTATTTCCATGGTGCGTGCATCAATATGAGGCTCTAAAGCGTCATATGCGTATCCTAACTTAGGTAATTCAAAAGCCATAATTATTATGTTTTAATTAATTAATATTTAATTTCATTCAAATTTACGGATAAATGACCTCAATTAAAAATAATTAATTGTTATGAACTCATCGATAGTTTTTATCTTGTATGCAAATTACACGTTTTATGCAGCATAGTCCAGCTTTCTCTATTTATAATGCCTCTGCCGGCAGCGGAAAAACATACACGCTTGTAAAAGAATACCTTAAAATACTCCTTAGCTCAAAACAAAAAGAGCCTTTTAAAAATATTTTAGCCATTACATTTACCAACAAAGCCGTTGCTGAAATGAAAGCGCGTATTATTGATACATTAAAAGAGTTTTCCTCAAAATCTATTTTAGAGAACTCTAACAGTATGTTTGATGCGCTTTGTGATGAATTAAAAATGGATGCGATTTCACTTCATTTAAAATCACACAAACTTTTAGGTAGCATTATTCATAATTATGCGGCTTTTGATATTTCAACCATAGACGGTTTTACCCATAAAATAATAAGAACTTTTGCACACGACTTAAAACTGCCTTTTAATTTTGAAGTTGAATTAGACCAAGACAGTCTTTTAAATGAAGCTGTTGATAGCTTAATTTCTAAAGCCGGCATTGACAAAAACTTAACTAAGGTGTTGGTGGATTTTGCTATTGAAAAGGCTGATGATGATAAAAGTTGGGATGTGTCTTTTGATTTTAATAAGATTGCAAAGTTACTGGTTAATGAAAATGACATTCCATTTATTGAGATCTTAAAGGATAAGACTATTGAAGATTTTAATGCCCTTAAGGTTCTTTTAAAAAAACAGATTCAACATACAGAAACAAACATTATTGATACCGCCCAATCTACGTTAACTCTAATTGAAGCATGTGGATTAGAATTTAAAGATTTTTCAAGAAGTACACTTCCTAATCATTTTAAAAAAGCTTCTGAATTAGATTTAGATAGACTCTATGATAATAAGCTTGAAGAAAATATTATAGAGCGTACCGGTATTTACACAAAAACTTTAAATGCAGATTTAGCAAATACCATTGATTCTATTTTACCAGACATAGAAACGTTTTATAAAACCATGAAGTCTTTAGTGTATCATCTTAAATTTTTAAAAGCATTTTATAAAAACATCACGCCTCTGTCTGTTTTAAGCGCTATTAATAACGAACTAAAATCTATTAAAGAGGAGCAAAATAAAATGCTAATTTCTGAATTTAATACCATTATTAGCAACGAAATTAAAAATCAACCAACGCCTTTTATTTATGAGCGCATTGGAGAAAAATTTAAACATTATTTTATTGATGAATTTCAAGATACGTCTGTATTGCAATGGGAGAATTTAATTCCTTTAATTGACAACTCACTTTCATCAGAGCACGGAACCGTTATGCTAGTTGGCGATGCAAAACAAGCCATTTACCGTTGGCGAGGCGGAAAAGCAGAACAATTCATAAATTTGTTTAACGAGAAAGAAAATCCGTTTCAAATCAAGCCAAACGTTGATAATCTTCCAACCAACTACCGCAGTTACAAAGAGATTGTAAATTTTAATAATCTTTTTTTTAAGTTTATTGCCTCAACCGTGTTTAATAACAAAGACTATGAAAAGCTTTACAATAAGGCTTCGCAAAATAACCATGCAGAAAACGATGGCTATGTCAATATGTCCTTTTTAGAAATTACCAGAGACGATGATAAGGACAATCTTTATGCCTTAAAAGTGTTTGAAACCATTAAAACTTGCCTTAGTAATAACTTTAAACTTGAAGATATTTGTATTCTGGTAAGAAAGAAAAAAGAAGGCGTTGCTATTGCCAACTATTTAAGCCAAAATAACATTCCTATCATATCTTCAGAAACTTTACTGCTCAATAATTCTGAAGAAGTTCAATTTATAAACAACCTGTTAAGGCTTTTAATTCAACCTAAAAACAACGAAATAAAAGCAAGCGTATTAAGTTATTTAGCGGACTTGTTTCAAGTAAAAGATAAACATAATTTTTTTATCAATCATATTCATTTACCTGTAAATCAATTATTTAAAAGCTTTGCTGTTTTTGAAGTGTTTATTGAATCTTATTCATTATTACAACATTCGCTTTATGATTTAATAGAAACCATCATTAGGCAATTTCATTTAGTAAAAACGTCTGACGCCTACATTCAGTTTTATTTAGACATTGTTTTAGATTTTACTCAAAAAAAAGGTTCTGATATTTCTGGTTTTTTAGACTATTTTGAAAAGAAAAAAGAATCCTTGAGCATTGTGTCTCCTCAAGGACAAAATGCAGTTCAAATCATGACCATTCACAAATCTAAAGGGCTTGAGTTTCCGGTAGTTATTTTTCCATATGCCGATTTAGATATTTATTCAGAATTAGAGCCTAAAGAATGGTTTTCTTTAAATCATGAAACTTATAACGGGTTTTCCCATACCCTTTTAAACTATACTAAAGATTTTGAATACTTTGGAGATGAAGGGTTGCGTATTTTTAATCAGCATCAATCAGAACAAGAATTAGACAACATCAATCTGCTTTATGTAACCTTAACAAGAGCTATTGAGCAATTGTACATTATTTCAAAAAAGGAAATGTCTGCCAAAGGAGAGATTAGTGAGAAAAAATATTCGGGTTTGTTTATTAATTACTTGAAAAGCATTGGGTTGTGGAATGATATTGATGTGACTTACAGTTTTGGAACACAAGAAAAATCTCCCAAAGAACCAAAGACTCAAAAATTTATTTTGGAAGAGCAAGCGTTTCATTCTACCGCAAAAGAAGAGCATGCCATTAATATTGTAACAAGTTCAGGCTATTTATGGGATTCATATACAGAAGACGCTATTGAAAAGGGCAATCTTATTCATACCATCATGTCTAAGATTAAAACTAAACATGATATTGATTCTGTTTTAAATGAGTTTTTGGAGTCTTCAATCATTGATGAAGAACAAAGGGTAAAACTAAAAAAAATAATCTTGGAAATTGTAGAACATTCAAGGCTTATAGAGTGTTTTAATCCAGAACATATCATATACAATGAAAGAGATATTATTACAAAAGATGGTCAAATTTTAAGACCAGATAGAGTTGTTATAAATTCAAAAAACGACGTCATTATTTTAGATTATAAAACAGGCCAAGAAGATAAAAGTCATTTGCAACAATTAATAGGCTACCAAGATGTTTTAGAGTCCATGAACTTAAAAGTCATCAAAAAAATTCTTGTCTATATAAATGATACTATTACAATAAAAGAAATTTAACTTTGTAAAAAAAACCATGTACGGAAAACTGCAACAACATCTTCAGAAAGAACTAAAGACTATTGAACAAGAAGGCCTTTTTAAAAAAGAACGCATTATCACCTCGGCTCAAGGCGCTGAAATTACTTTAAACACCGGAGAAACCGTTTTAAATTTTTGTGCGAACAACTATTTAGGATTATCTTCTAACCCAGAGGTCATACAAGCCGCAAAAGATACTATGGATACGCATGGTTTTGGAATGTCATCCGTAAGATTTATTTGTGGTACACAAGATATTCACAAAGAGCTGGAGCAAAAGATTGCCAGTTTTTACCAAACAGAAGACACCATACTGTACGCCGCTGCTTTTGATGCAAATGGCGGTGTTTTTGAACCCTTGTTTGATGCCGAAGATGCTATAATATCAGATTCTTTAAATCATGCTTCTATAATTGATGGGGTAAGATTATGTAAAGCTGCAAGATACCGCTATGAAAACAGCAATATGGCTGATTTAGAAAAACAACTAATTTCTGCCAATAAAAATGGCGCGCGTTTCAAAATTATTGTAACCGATGGCGTTTTCTCTATGGATGGGTTGGTTGCACCACTTGACAAGATTTGTGATTTAGCAGACAAGTACGAAGCATTAGTGATGATAGATGAGTGCCATGCTGCAGGATTTATAGGAAAAACAGGCAGAGGAACTCTTGAAGAAAAAGGGGTTATGAACAGAATAGATATCATTACTGGAACATTAGGTAAAGCCTTAGGAGGCGCTATGGGTGGTTATACCACCGGGAAAAAAGAAATTATTGACATATTGCGTCAACGTTCCAGACCTTATCTGTTTTCGAATTCCCTAGCACCGGCCATAGTTGGAGCATCCATTAAAATTTTTGATATGCTAAGTAAGGATACAAGGTTAAGAGATACCTTAGAGTGGAATACCAATTATTTCAAAAAAGGAATAAAAGAAGCCGGTTTTGATATTATTGATGGCGATTCTGCCATTGTTCCAGTAATGCTATACGATGCTAAATTGTCACAAACCATGGCAAACATGCTTTTAAACGAAGGCATTTATGCGATAGGCTTCTTTTTTCCAGTAGTACCAAAAGGAAAGGCAAGAATTAGAGTACAATTATCGTCGTCTCACACAAAAACACATTTAGACAAGGCCATCCTTGCATTTACTAAGGTTGGAAAAGCTTTAAAAATCATATAAAATCTCTTTGAACTATTGACGATTATTAGGTTAAATCAATTTTTTTATATATTTGTCTTTGTTAATAACATTTAACAACTTACTTTTGTTTACAATTAACACTTAAAAATTAAACTTTTGAATATGAAAAATCTTAGCAGATTAATGTTCGCTATGTTGCTTGTACTTGGTTATAGCAACGCTAATGCGCAAGACAAAAACAACCCTTGGCAAATTACCATTGGGGCCAATGCAGTTGATGCTTTTCCTTCTGGAGATGGAGCTCCTTTTAGTGAAGGTATTTTTGATGAATATTTTAACGTGGGCGACCACTGGAATATTTTACCATCATTATCAACAATTTCCGTGTCGAAATACTTAAGTGACGGGTTCTCTTTTGGGGTAGCTGGATCAATTAACAAAATTAAAGACTGGGGAGATGCTTCAGTAGACGATTTATCATACTATGGTGTAGATGGAACCATTAAATATAGTTTTAGTGAAATTCTTAACTCTAACATTATTGAGCCTTATTTAGGTGTTGGTGGAGGTTACACTTGGGTTGATGAAATTGGAGCAGGAACACTAAACGGAACTTTAGGTTTCAATCTTTGGTTTACTGAAAATATTGGTTTTACCATTCAATCTTCTTACAAACACTCTTTTGAAGATTATTTACAAACACATTTCCAACATACTGCTGGTATATCTATCAAATTTGGTGGAACTGATACTGATGGTGATGGTATATATGACAAAGATGATGCTTGTCCAGATGTTGCTGGTTTAGAAGCATTCAACGGATGTCCAGACACAGATGGTGACGGTATTGAAGATGCCAAAGATGATTGTCCTAATGAAGCTGGTTTAGCTGAGTTTAATGGATGTCCTGATACTGATGGCGATGGCGTTGCTGATAAAAATGACAACTGCCCTACAGTTGCTGGTTTGAAAGCTTTAGCTGGTTGCCCAGATGCTGACGGTGATGGTGTAACAGATGCTGATGATGCTTGTCCAAGTGTTGCTGGTCCTGCTGCTAACAAAGGTTGTCCTTGGCCTGATACTGATGGTGACGGAGTTTTAGATAAAGACGATAAATGTCCAGATGTAAAAGGTACAGTTGCTAATAACGGTTGTCCAGAAGTTTCTGAAGAAGTTCAAAAAACTTTAAATGCTTATGCTAAAACGATCTTATTTGATACTGGTAAATCAAGCATTAAATCTCAATCTGAAGCTGTATTGGGTGATATCATTAAAATACTTAATGAGTATCCAAATGCTAAATTTACTGTAGAAGGTCATACTGATAGTGTTGGTAGCGATAAATTAAACCAAACATTATCTGAAGCAAGAGCGTTATCAGTTAAAGAATACTTAACTAAAAACGGTGTTGATGAATTCAGACTTTCAGCTATGGGTTATGGTGAATCTAAACCAATCGATACTAACAATACTAGTAAAGGTAAAGCTAACAACAGACGTGTTGAAATTAACTTAGCTAAATAATTTTATAAAAACTAAATAATAATAAGTTTAAAAACGCTTCGGATATCCGAAGCGTTTTTTATTTTTATACAATGGCTACTTTTATTTTTGATGTATTAAAAGATTTACAAAATAAACATGTAAATTTCTCTTCAATTACTTTTATTTTACCCAGTAGAAGATCTGGATTATTTTTAAAACATCAACTTTCTCAAGTTGTTCAGGAAACTATGTTTTCTCCTCATATCATAAGTATTGAGGACTTTGTTGAAGAACTATCATTGATTAAAACCATTTCTAACCCAGAACTCCTTTTTGAATTTTATAATACTTATACTCAATTAACGCCTATTGATGATATAGAACCATTTGAATCATTTTCAAAATGGGCACAAGTTTTACTTCAAGATTTTAATGAAATTGATAGATATCTTATTTCTCCTAAACATATTTTCAATTATTTAACGGCTATTAAAGAAACTGAAAATCTGCATTGGTCGCTGGAAGAAAATCAAACGAAATTTATTAAAAAGTATTTATCATTTTGGAATAGGTTACCTCTTTACTATGCACATTTTAAAGAACAGTTAGTGTCTAAAAAATTGGGATATCAAGGACTTGTTTACAGACAGGCTGTTGAAAATTTAGAAACGTACATTCAATCCAATCCAGAAAAGCAACATGTGTTTTTAGGTTTTAACGCCTTAAATAAATCCGAAGAAACGCTCATCCAGGAATTACTTCAAAACAATCTGGCCAATATTTATTGGGACATCGATGAGCAATTTATAAATAATGATATCCACGATGCTGGATTATTTACTAGGGCTCATAAAAATAATTGGAATTATTTTAAAAATAATCCTTTTCAATGGGTAACCAAAAACTATACAAAACATAAAAACATATCTGTTTACGGGATTCCTAAAAAAATTGGCCAAGCAAAATATATTGGTACTCTTTTAGAAACCTTGAAAACAGAAAATAATTCTTTAAATAATACGGCCGTAATTTTAGGCGACGAAGATTTATTAATTCCAGTTTTGAACTCTCTTCCAGCAAATATAGACGCGTTAAATATTACGATGGGTTTGCCTTTAAAATCAATTCCTTTAGCAACTTTATTTGAGCATTTATTTAAAATTCATAAAACTGCTTCAAACTCATTCTATTATAAAGATATTTTAAACTTAGTCTCTCACCCATTCATCAGACCTTTATTTTTCGTTAACGAGATAGACTACTCTTTAAAACTTACGGAGACTATTGAAAGCAATAACCTGATTTATTTAAGCGCAGAACGTGTTAAAGAAATTTCTGAAGAAACCCTTAACGAACTCATTGACAGTTTATTTTTAAACTGGAATACTTCCATTGATTTAGCTTTAAAAAACTGTTCAAACCTTATTTATACAATAAAATCCCATTTGGATATAAACAAAGCTTCCAACTTTATTTCATTAGAATATTTGTTTAGATTTAATGAATTATTTAATGAACTAAAAAGGCTGAATTTAAAATACCATCATATTAAAAACATGGCCTCTTTATACAGTATTTACAAAGAATTGTTAGGCTCAGAAACCTTAGATTTTAAAGGAGAACCTTTACAAGGACTTCAAATTATGGGCATGTTAGAATCTCGCGTTTTAGATTTTGAAACGGTTATCATTTCCTCTGTAAATGAAGGCATTCTTCCAGCGGGAAAAAGCCATCAATCTTTTATTCCTTTTGATGTTAAATTAGAAAACAAACTACCAACTTATAAAGAAAAGGACGCTGTTTATACCTATCATTTTTACAGACTTTTACAACGTGCTAAAAATATTTACATCTTATACAATACAGAAGCCGATGGGCTATCGGGTGCCGAAAAAAGTAGGTTTATTTCACAATTGGATATTGAAGGTCTTCATAAATTATCGCATCATATTGTTTCTCCCAAGGTGCCTGTAATAAATCAACCTTTAAATACTATTGAAAAAACACAAAATGTCATCGAGACTCTTATCAAAATTTCTGAAAAAGGGTTTTCACCATCATCACTAACCAATTACATTAGAAACCCTATTGACTTTTACTTTCAGAAAGTATTAAACATTCAAGACTATGATGATGCAGAAGAAACTGTTGCGGCGAATACCTTAGGAACCGTTATACACAATACTTTAGAAGATTTTTACAAACCATTAGTCAATACATTTTTAACGGTTGAAATCATCCAAACATTAAAATCCCAAATTGATAAAACCGTCACAAATCACTTTAAAAAAACCTATAAAGAAGGCGATATTAGCAAAGGCAAAAACCTGATTGTCTTTGAAATTGCAAAACGATACGTTTCAAATTTTTTAGATTTAGAAATCGCCGATTTAAAAGCAGGGAACCACATAAAAATAATGGCTATTGAAGCAGAGCATAAGGTACGCATCCCTATTCCAGAATTAAATTTTCCAGTACATATTACTGGAAAAATTGATAGAATAGACCAGTACAACGGTGTTACTAGAATTGTAGATTACAAATCGGGAAAAGTAGAGCAAACTGACGTGGAAATTGTACATTGGCAAGATATAGCCTCAGATTATAAAAAGTTCAGCAAAAGCTTCCAGATTCTGTCGTATGCCTATATGATGCATCAATCAGGAAACATCAAACTACCAGTTGAAGCAGGTATCATTTCTTTTAAGAATTTAAAATCGGGGTTTTTAAAATTTGCCAAAAAGGATAAAACAGGATCCTATGCTAAAAAAGATGTTTTAATAACAGAAGAAACACTCGATAGCTTTTCAAACCAACTCAAAAATCTTATTTTAGAAATCTGTAACCCAGAGATTCCTTTTACAGAAAAAGACGTTTAAATATGGATAAAAACAGCTTGGTTATTCAAGGAAAACATCATAAACCTATTTTAATTGACTTTCAATACATCTCTAATGGCTTACAAAAACCAATCATCATTTTTTGTCATGGATATAAGGGTTTTAAAGATTGGGGCGCATGGAATCTGATGGCTTTAACATTTGCTGAAGCTGGTTTTTGTTTTATTAAATTTAATTTCTCCCATAATGGTGGAACACTAAAAGAACCTATTGATTTTCCCGATTTAGAGGCCTTTGGAAACAATAATTACACGAAAGAACTAGATGATTTGGAAGCAGTTATTGATTGGGTTTTTAATAATAAAGGCTTTGAGAATGAAACAAATAAAAAGAACATAACATTAATAGGTCACAGTAGAGGATGCGGTATTGTTTCTATTAAAGCTGAAGAAGATAGCAGAATTAAAAAACTTATAACCTTAGCTGGGGTTAGTGATTATGGGGTTAGATTTCCAAAAGGAAACGCTTTTGAAGCATGGAAAAAAAATGGGGTTTATAAGGTGGAAAATGCCAGGACAAAACAGCAGATGCCACATTATTTCCAGTTTTATCAGGATTTTACTGAAAACGAAAAACGTTTAACCATAAAACGAGCGGTTTCAAACCTAAAAATTCCACATTTAATCATTCATGGAGATGCCGATACCAGCGTATCTATTGAAGAAGCAAAAAAACTTCATGAATGGAATCCAAACAGCACCCTAAAGATTATTAAAGATGCCAATCATGTTTTTGGTGCATCACACCCTTGGAAATCTTCTGAAACTCCACAGCATTTAAGTCAGGCCATTCAATCTATAATGCTCTTTTTAAGCTAAAATCTATACCACTAAAAAAAAAAGGTTGCCTTAAAGCAATTCTTAAGCATAAATTTTAAAAAACTGTTTTCTGCTCATCCCTAATTTTCAGATTTGCTCAACAAAAAACTGCTTCTTTTTTTAAAAAAGATTCTTTAAAACGCAACCATTTTGCTTAAAAAGCATCTTTCCATAAAACTTACTTATGAAAAAAGTTTATGTGCCTGTATTTGCCTTATGCCTTGTTTTTATGGCATTTCAATGTGAAGATGACATTCATTTAACTCAGGAACAAGAAGCGTTGGAATTAAATACTTTAAAACAAACTATTGATGATTTAGCCTCTCAACCTCTTTGCAACGAATCTACAGAATGTAACTATATCGCTTTTGGAAGCAAACCCTGTGGTGGCCCTTGGGGTTATTTAATATATTCCACCGCTATTGATGAAGAAAAACTCATCATGCTAGTTGAGGAATACAACCAAAAACAAGATGCTTTCAATAAAAAATGGGATGTGGTTTCAGATTGCTCAGTAGCTTTACCTCCTACAAACATAAATTGTGAAAATAACACCTGCATTGCTGTTTATCAAAACTAAGTTTTTCCTTATTTTTGGGGCATGCGAAAACTGTTGGCTTACCCTTTAACTATTTTACATTTACTGTGTTTTTTTATAACATTAGTCATTTTTCATCCTATTCAGTGGCTATGTTTTAACCTTTCTGGCTATCAGGCACATAAAAAAAGCGTTGATATTTTGCAATGGTGTTTAATGCGTTGCGCCAATATATTAGGGACTCGGTTTACATTTACTAACCCTCATAACATAGAGACCAACCAACCTTTAATTATTGTTTCAAATCATCAAAGTTTGCATGATATATATCCTATTACATGGTATATGCGAAAACATCATCCAAAATTTATTAGTAAAATTGAATTAGGAAAAGGAATTCCTAGTGTATCTTATAATTTACGTCATGGTGGCGCTGCTTTAATTGACAGAAAAAACCCAAGGCAATCACTACCTACGCTTATGAAATTTGGTGAGTATATTGAAGAAAATAAACGTTCCGCCGTTATTTTTCCCGAAGGCACAAGAAGTAAAAATGGCGAACCAAAGCCTTTTCAAACTAAAGGATTGGACATTTTATTCAAAAAAATTCCTTCTGCTGTTATTGTTCCCATCTCTATAAATAACTCATGGAAAATGTATCAATATGGCAAATTTCCTATGGGAATAGGTTCACATATTACCTTTACGGTACATAAGCCCTTAAAATTGTCTACCTTTGCAGATAAAGAAGCCCTTATTAAAACGATTGAAACAACCATTAAAAATAATATTCATCCCTAAAAAATAACTATGTCTTTAAAGAATGTTCGTTTAGAAGTCATGCAGTTTTTGGAAAAAGACGTTGAAGCTTTAATAGAAAAATACCTGATCCCCATAGAAAAAATATGGCAACCCACAGATTTTTTACCTAATTCTGAAGGCCATACTTTTTTTGAAGACGTTAAAGAAATCCGTGAATTATCAAAAGAACTACCATACGATTTTTGGGTGGTTTTAGTAGGTGATATGATTACAGAAGAAGCGTTACCAACCTACGAATCTTGGTTGATGGATGTTGAAGGCGTAGACAATGTAGATAAAACGAATGCTTGGGCTAAATGGGTTCGTCATTGGACCGCTGAAGAAAACAGACATGGCGACGTGCTTAATAAATACTTGTATTTATCTGGCAGAGTTAATATGAAAGAAATTGAAAAAACCACACAATATTTAATAGCAGATGGTTTTGATATTGGAACTGATAAAGATCCGTATAAAAACTTTGTTTACACCAGTTTTCAAGAATTAGCAACCTATATTTCTCACAACAGAGTGGCTAAAATTGCGACTCAAAGTGGAAATAAACAGCTAGGAAAGATGTGTAAAATCATTTCAGGTGATGAAATGAGGCACCATAATGCTTATTCTGAATTTGTAGAACGTATTTTTAAAGTAGATCCTAGTCAAATGATGATGGCTTTTCATTATATGATGAAACAAAAAATTACCATGCCCGCTCATTTTTTAAGAGAATCTGGAAACAAAATAAGCACCGCTTTTGAAGAGTTTTCAAACACGGCTCAGCGTATTGGTGTTTATACCTCTAGAGATTATATTGAAATTCTAGAAAAACTAATGGTCCGTTGGGAAATTGACAAAATCAATAACCTAACCGATGAAGCTGAAAAAGCCAGAGAATACTTAATGAAACTACCTGAAAGAATGTTACGATTAGCAGATAGAATGAAAATACCTGAAAATTCATTTCAATTTAAATGGGTTGAACCAGCTAAATTAAAATTATAGATTTTAGATAAATAATAAACTAATTCCTTTTGTTTCAAGAGGAATTTTTATTTTAGGGAATGCTAACTAAAGAAGAACACATTTCAAAAACCATCGCATTTGTAAAGCATCAATTAATCAATGCCGAAGGTGGACATGACTGGTTTCATATTGAACGTGTTTACAACAATGCCTTGTTGATTTCAAAAACTGAACCCGTAGATGACTTTGTTGTAGCCTTAGCAGCCTTACTTCATGATATTGCCGATAGTAAATTCCATGATGGAAACGAAACCATTGGGCCTAAAATAGCTCGTGAATTTTTATTCAAATTAAATGTAGATTCCTCTATAATGGAGCATGTCATTAATATTATAGAGAACATCTCATTTAAAGGCGGCCATGAAGTACCAACATTTCATTCAGCAGAATTAGCCGTTGTTCAAGATGCCGACAGACTAGATGCTATGGGAGCTATTGGTATTGCCCGTTGTTTTAATTATGGTGGTTTTAAAAATCGTCAGCTTTACAATCCTGAAATACCACCAAATCTTGGCATGAATAAAGAAGAATACAAAGCTTCAAATGCTCCAACCATTAATCATTTTTATGAAAAGCTGTTGCTATTAAAAGATAAAATGAATACCAAAACAGCAAAAAAAATTGCTTTAGAAAGACACCAATATATGGAAACCTTCCTAAAACAATTTTATAAAGAATGGAACGGACTTTATTAACTTGCTAACAAAGGTTGTTCCATTATTTTTTTAATTTCCTTTCTATAGTTTGAAGCACTTTTTCCTGTAACCTCATTAAATTGTTTATTAAAATGAGAGAAATTGTTAAATCCGCACTCAAAACAAATATCGGCAATACTTAATTGGCTTTCATTTAACAACTTAGTGGCGTGAACAACTCTGTATTCATTTACCAGTTCTGTAAATGTTTTTCCTGTGGTCTTTTTAAAGAATCTGCAAAATGCTGGAACGGTCATGCTTACTTTATCTGAGATTTCTTCCAAGCTTATATGCCTCTTAAAATTATTGTTTACAAACTTAAAGATGGTATCAATCTTTGAGCTGTCTTGTGGCTTGGTTTCAAAAGCAAATCCATCGGCGTTTAATAAGGTATAATCTTCAGACTCTGCCAAGTCGTTTAAAACCTCCAGAAGCTTTAAAATTCTTTCAAAGCCTTCTAAATCAGGTAGTTTTTCAATTTTTGGACCCACTACTTTTTTTGCTTCAGGTTTAAATAACAAGCCGCTTTTTGCACGTTCAAATAGCGATGCTATTTTAGCCATTTCTGGTGTATTAAAAAACCCTTCTCCCAAGAAATCAGATTTAAACTGTACTACCGTTTCTGTACCATTGGCAGTAAGTCTGTCTGTAAATCCATTATGTGGAAGATTAGATCCTAATAATATAAGCTGGCTATTGTTAAAATATGATAAGTGGTTTCCAATATGTCTTTTTCCTTTGCCTTTATTAACATAGACCAACTCCAATTCTGGGTGGAAATGCCAAAAAGCAAAATTATTTTCCCTTTTTTCGGTATGTTGCTTAACTACTAAGGAACTACCAAAGCCAGGGCTAACTTTTTCAAATGTAGGTTTCTTATTAAGCATAATTAATTTTTAAACAAATTTACAATATTTCTATCTGAAAAAATATATTCTATTAACATAAATGTATGCTATTTTACCTTAACATATAATTAACTTTAATTTTACAGTTAAAATAACACACAAATTGATTAAAATGGATGTTTTTTAAGGTCTTAATCGGTTATACATTTGTCCTGTTGAACGTTAAAAAAAATCCAAATCATGAAAAAAGTAATTAAAAACAGTATAATAATGGTAGCCATGTGTACTGCCTTATTAAGTAATGCCAATGAAGGTTCGTCTTTTATTCCTAAAAAAGATAGCAATATTGCTAAAACCACATTAACCTTAACAGATGTTAAAGAAGGTCAAAGACTCATTATAAAAGACTTAAATGGTTTTATTTTATATAAAGAGTTTATAAAAGAATCTGGTTTATATTCAAAAGTTTTTGATTTAACAGATCTACCGGACGGAGATTATTTCTTTGAACATGAAAAAGACTTAGAAATAAAAACGATTCCTTTTAGTGTAAAATCTAATACGGTAACTTTTGAAAAAGATAAAACAATAACCCTTTACAAGCCTTATGTTGTTTTAAAAAAGAATACCATATATATGAATAAACTAGCTCTAAATGATGCGTCTTTAGATTTAACTATTCATTATGTAGGTTATAATGGTGGCAAAGAATTGATTTACTCCGAAACCATTAAAAACACAAAAAGTATTGAACGAGCCTATAAACTTATGAAAAGCAATAAAGGAAATTACATCGTTACAATCCATTCAGACAACAGAACGTACTATGAGTATTTTACGTTATAATTAAATTAAATAATCTATCATCTTTATAATTAGAGCCTCAATGGAGGCTCTTTTTTTATTTGTTCCTTTAGGTATTCATTAAAAACCAGCCTTTTAAGCAAAAAATAGTATTCAAGATATATTTAAATTTAACATAAATATGTTCTATATTATCTTAACATTAAATTAACATATAGCGCATTGATAATATAGCACATAAATCAGTCAAAATGGTTGTTTTGCCTATAGCATATCAGTTATACATTTGCCTTGTAAAACGTTACAAAAACCCCAATTATGAAAAATAGAAAAATTACATTAAGAAAAAGTATCCTAGTAGCTCTCATATTTACAGCTATGATTGGTAATGCAACCAATGAATTAAATAACGATCCTAAAAACAGAATAAAGAAAACAACCTTTTCTTTAAACCATGTAAAAACAGGAAATCAATTAAAAATAAAAGATTTAAACGGAATCATTCTTTATAAAGAAGACATTAAAACCTCTGGAACCTATTCTAAAGGCTTTGATTTAACCTCTTTACCAAATGAATCTTATGTATTTGAGCTTGAAAAAGATTTAGAAATTAAATCATTTCCATTTACAGTAACTTCTCAAACCGTTGTATTTGAAAAAGAAGAAACAATCATTCATAAACCTTTTGTTACTGTAAAAGACAACTATATTTATGTTTCTAAATTAGCTTTAAATGAAGAGCCTTTAGATATAAAAATATACTACCAAGAGGCATCAGACCTTATTTATTCTGAAAAAGTTGAAAACACAAAAAACATTCAAAAAATTTATAAGCTAAAATCAACTGCCAAAGGCGATTATAAAATTGTTTTAACTTCAAACGGAAGAGAATATTACGAAAGCATAACATTATAATACTTAATGTTTCACACTTAGTTTAGTTTGTTTAAAAGGTAAGTATTAGCGATAATCTTACCTTTTTATTATTTCTTTTTAAAATTAAAAACTTGTTTTATGGAAGCAATCCTTACCTTATTTGAAAACACTTTAATACTAAAGAGTCCTTTTAAACTTAGTTTTAGAAGTTCTTATAGTCATTATAAACTTAAACGATTATTATTAAATACTATCTGGGGCTTAATCAATATATTCATGATAGTGTTTGCAATTCAAAACATGATTGAATCGCATTTTGAAATGCTATGGATAGTACCATTAATAATTTATGTCTTAAGCTACTGGATTATTTCATCTATGTTGATAGACACACTTATTGGTGATGAAATTGACAATCAATTATCTAAATAAAATATTATAATGTTATTTTAAACTTATTAAAATATTGAATTTTATTGGATGATAAAATAGCATATAAATACATCAATATGGATGTTTTAAACATTTAGTAAGCAAAGTATCTTTACTAAGAATTTTTGAGTTGATAAAACACATCAGATATACATGATGTATTAATTAGTTTAGTTTGTTTTTAAAGAAGTCGCCTAAAGTTATTTTAGGCGATTTTTTTATGTTCTATTCAATCAAAGACGATGTAAATCAGCTAATCGTACTTATTTAACAATGAAGTGGCCCCCGAATGTACTAAGAAGAATTATCTAACCCCATTTAAGATGTTTTATAGTTGATTTTAAAAAAAATGAAAAGATTTTTTTATAATTAAGCACACAATCATTTTAACCATTAAGAGCATTGGCACCACCAACGATTTCTAAAATCTCATTGGTAATAGCCGCTTGTCGCGCTTTATTATAGGTTAACTTAAGTTGGTCTCTTAATTCGGTTGCATTATCTGTGGCTTTATGCATGGCGGTCATACGCGCTCCATGCTCACTGGCAAAAGAATCTCTAATACCTTTATATAGTTGAGTTTTTAATGACTTTGGAATTAATTGCTCAACGATTTCTACTTTTGAAGGTTCAAAAATATAGTCTAAATTTACATGAGCATTATTTTGAATGGGAACAATTGGCAAAAACTGTTCAGTCATTACTTCTTGAGTTGCGGCATTTTTAAACTTATTGTAAACAATGTCTATTTTATCAAACTCTCCAGAAACAAACTTCTCCATTAATGTTTCGGCAACTTCTGCAACATTATCAAATGTTAAATCATCAAAAAGCGTGCTCTTGTTTGCAATAACCATGCTTTTCTTCATAAAAGCATCATTCCCTTTTTTCCCTATGGCGAAAATGGATACTTTTTTTCCAGCATAATCATAATCAACCAAGCTTTGAGTTTGTTTAATAATGTTAGAATTAAAAGCACCACATAAGCCTCTATTTGATGTAATAGGAACAATTAATACTTTTTTAACGTCTCTTTGAATTGAATATTTGCTCCCAGAATCTGCATCTAAAGTTGCACTTAAACTTTGTAAAAGTTCGGTTAACTTATTAGCATAAGGACGCATAGCGGTAATAGCATCTTGTGCTTTCTTTAACTTTGCAGCAGATACCATTTTCATGGCACTGGTAATCTGCATGGTAGAGGATACCGATGCTATTCTGCTACGTATTTCTTTTAAGTTTGCCATAGTTTAGTTGTTAGTATTGAGTATTCAGTAGCAAGTTTAAAAAACTCACTACTCAATACTAAAATCTAATTATGCTTTATATTTACTTGATAAATCTTTAGCCACAGCTGTCAATGTATCTGTAACTTCATCCGTTAATTTTCCTGCTTTTAAATCTGCCAACACATTGGTATGTTTGGCTCTTAAGAATTCTAAATAATCTCTTTCAAACTCTTTTATTTTTTCAACAGGTACATCTCTTAATAAGTTTTTAGATCCTGCAAAAATAATAGCCACTTGATCTTCAACTTTAAAAGGATCGTTTTGGGCTTGTTTTAAAATCTCAACGTTACGTTTTCCCTTTTCAATGACGTTTAAGGTTACCGCATCCAGGTCTGAACCAAACTTGGCAAAGGCTTCTAACTCACGATATTGAGCTTGATCCAATTTTAAAGTACCAGCTACTTTTTTCATAGATTTAATTTGGGCATTACCACCAACACGAGATACAGAAATACCTACGTTAATAGCTGGACGAACACCAGAGTTAAATAAATCGCCATCTAAGAAAATTTGTCCGTCAGTAATAGAAATTACGTTTGTTGGAATATATGCCGAAACGTCACCAGCTTGAGTTTCAATAATAGGTAATGCCGTTAATGAACCACCACCTTTAACTAGAGGTTTTAAGGACTCTGGTAAATCGTTCATGTTTTTAGCAATGGCATCGTCATTAATAATTTTTGCAGAACGCTCTAATAAACGAGAATGTAAATAGAACACGTCTCCTGGATACGCCTCACGTCCTGGTGGACGTCGTAATAATAAAGACACTTCACGATATGCTACTGCTTGTTTAGATAAATCATCATAAATGATTAATGCTGGTCGACCAGAATCTCTAAAATACTCTCCAATGGCGGCTCCTGCCATAGGTGCATATACCTGCATTGGTGCAGGGTCTGATGCATTTGCAGCAACAATAGTTGTATACGCTAAAGCGCCTCTGTCTTCTAAAGTTTTTGCAATGTTGGCAACGGTTGATGCTTTTTGACCAATAGCTACATATATACAATATACAGGTTTTCCTGCATCGTAAAATTCTTTTTGATTTAAGATGGTATCAATACAAACGGTTGTTTTACCGGTTTGACGGTCGCCTATAACCAATTCACGTTGTCCGCGTCCAACAGGAATCATGGCATCAATAGATTTGATACCTGTTTGTAATGGCTCTGTTACTGGCTCACGGAAAATAACACCAGGTGCTTTGCGTTCTAGAGGCATTTCATATGTTTTACCAGCTATTGGTCCTTTTCCATCAATAGGACTTCCTAAGGTATCAACAACACGTCCTACAATGCCTTCACCTACGTTAATGGAAGCAATTCGGCCTGTTCGTTTTACTGTTGAACCTTCTTTAACACCTACTGAAGGGCCTAATAATACAATACCAACGTTATCTTCTTCAAGGTTAAGTACAATACCTTCTAAACCTCCTGTAAATTCAACTAACTCACCGTACTGAACATTTGAAAGCCCATAAGCACGAACAATACCATCACCAACAGTTAACACTGTTCCTACTTCGTCTAATGAAGCTGAGGCATCAAATCCTGCAAGTTGTTGTTTTAAGATTGCTGATACTTCAGCTGGTTTTACTTCTGCCATCTTATTTTAGTTTAATGTAAATTCTCTTTTTAATTTATTAAGCTTATTGGAGATGCTTGCATTATATTGTTTGTCCCCAACTCTTAAGATGAAGCCTCCTATGATACTTTCATCTACTATGTTTTCTAGTGTCACTTCCTTATTGGTAAGCTCTCTAACTTTATCCAATACTTTTGCTTCCAACTCTTTGGTCATTGGAATTGCAGTCGTTACTTTTGCCTTTTCTTTTCCATTAACTGCATCAAACAAAACACTGTATTGAATAGCAATCTCTGGTAAAATATCAACTCTTTTATTGGTTATTAATACATCAAACAAATCTGTGCTAATGCTATTTAATTTAGGAAATATTTTAAGTAAAACGGCCTTTTTTACTTCAGCCTTAATAACAGCATTTGTAAGCACGTCGTTTAACTCAATGTTTTCAGACATGGTATTAGCCATTAACTTCATGTCGTTATTAACAGATTCAGCACTTTTTTTATCGGTTGCCAAACTCAATATTGCTTTTGCGTAACGTATCGCTGCTCTTGCTCCTGACATATTTTTAGACTTTAGATTTCAAACGTTAAATACCTAACGCTCTTTAAAGTAATTTATACTTTTAATTTAATTTTGCTTCGCCTAACATAGACTCCACTAATTTTGTTTGTTTGTCTTTGTTAGATAATTCTTCACGAACTACTTTTTCTGCTATTTCAATGGATAAACTGGCTACCTGAGCTTTTAATTCAGCAATGGCCGCTTTCTTTTCAGACTCAATAGATGCTTGAGCCTGAGAAATCATCTTTCCGGCAGCTTCTTTTGCTTCTTCTTTGGCATCTTCAATCATTTTGTTTTTTATGTCGCGCGCATCTTTTAACATCGCTTCACGCTCAACCCTAGCTTCTTTTAACAATTTTCGATTATCTGCCTGAAGATTTTGCATCTCTAATTTTGCCTTTTCAGCAGATTCCAATGCATTTTTAATACCTTCTTCCCTATCGTTAACCGAATCTAAAATAGGCTTCCATGCAAACTTTTTTAATAAAAACACCAGTGCTAAAAAAAGCACGGTTTGCCAAAAAAACAATCCTAATGAAAAACCACCAAATAATTCTTCCATAATACTTTATATTTCTGTAATAAACTTAGTTTAATTAAAAAGAACAGCTATAACCAACCGTTATAACTGTTCTTAAGTTGTTTAAACTGCGAATAACGCAGCAAATCCAATACCTTCAATCAACGCTGCTGCAATAAGCATAGCTGTTTGAATTTTTCCTGTAGCTTCAGGTTGACGAGCGATTGCTTCCATAGCAGAACCACCGATTCTACCAATACCAATACCTGCTCCAATAACTACTAAACCTGCTCCTACGATTGCTGGAATCTCCATAAATATATATAATTAAAAATTAAACATTCAATTTGTTAATGTGCCTCTTCATGATGGTGCTCTTCAACCGCCATACCAAAGTATAATGCAGAAAGTACCGTAAAAATATAGGCCTGTAAAGCGGCTACCAACAACTCTAATATTCCTAATACAAACGCTAATAACAACGACAATGAACTACCAATCCAACTATTGAAAACGAACATCATTCCAATAATACTCATGAGTACAATATGCCCCGCAGTAATGTTGGCATACAAACGAATCATTAAAGCGAATGGTTTAATGAACGTTCCTAATAATTCTATGGGTGCTAAAATTATTTTCATAGGAACAGGAACTCCTGGCATCCAGAAAATATGCTTCCAGTAATTCTTATTTCCTGAAAAAGTTGTGATTAAATACGTAATGATAGCCAAACAAAAGGTTACGGCAATATTATTTGTTAGGTTCATACCTATGGGCGTTAATCCGAACAAGTTGACAATCCAAACAAAGAAAAACACGGTTAACAAATAACTCATGTATCTTCTGTAATGCTTCTCTCCGATATTAGGAATTGCTATTTCATCACGAACATACAAAACTATAGGTTCTAAGAAACGCCCCATACCTTTTGGCATGCCGTTATTGCTTTTATATGATTTTGCCATTCTGCTAAACATAAAAAACAAGAGGGCAAACACCATGAAAATCAAAGTAACATTTTTAGTAATTGAAAAATCTAATGGTTTTTGATTAGTTGCATGATGTTGTTCATCTAAAACAATGTCTCCTTCTTTGCCATCAACTTTATAAATTTTTGAATGATGAACCTTGTAATAATTGCCATTTACTTCTGCAACCTCTTCTCCATGATGAAATTTTGATGAGGAAAACACCTGTAATCCATTATCCCATAAAATAACTGGTAATGGAAATCCAAAATACTTATGCTCTCCAGAATCATTAACCCAAGAAAATAATCCAAAATCATAAGAATCTTGCAGATGGTGTTGAATGTATTCCTTTATTTCTGTCTTTAAATCAGTTTTTGGCTCCTCCATGGAGTGCGTTTCTGAATGCCCTTCTTGCCCATAAGACATAAGGGTTAATAAAAACAATAATAATGTAATTGGTTTTAAAGTTGTTTTTCTTGGCATATCACTCCGATAATAGTGGCTTAAAAATCGCTGCAAAGGTATGTTTTTATCTCAAAAACAAAAACAAATTTATATTTTATTTATATGGCCTTTGGGTTACAGTATATCAAGGAAGTACTCACAGTTTATTTAACCATTTACTTAAGCTAATTGTTTCTAAGATTAAACCTAATGCATATGGCACAAAAAAGGACGCAAATTCTAAGTTGGAAATACTATGGTCTTGCTTATAAAAAGGGTAAAAAACAATAAAAAATACGGCAAATTTTAAAAAACTCCCTGCTAAAAACAAAAACCCTAATTGCGTTTTGTATTTGTTTTTTAGAAGATAAAGGCTTCCAAATACAACCATAATTAAGATTAAATTTATAATGTATGACAGTATTATTTTGTTATCAAACAATGGCAGATGTAATACTTTTAAAACACCCACGTGCATAAAAAAAGCAAAGAAAAAGAGAATGATTGCTTTAACAGTAAATTCTGAAAAAGGGTTGCGCATCAATATTTAATTCTGTTCACTTGTTTGATTACAACGTATAAAGAAATCCCAACACCTAAAAGCGTCATTATTATTAGGTATCCTTTATTACCATCATTAAACTTGTTGTCAAGCCATTTTCCTAAAAGTACAAATAGATAAATTGTAACACCCATTTGAATAGCAATCCCAGATAAGACGGCTACATTTTTAAGCGGTTTTTCCGGTTTCCTGTTCTCTTTGTTGTCCACCTTTATTCATTTCTTTAACGGTTCCTTTCATAACACAGGTTACATTGAATGTAGCGCCAGGTTCTACCGCCAATTTTCCAACAACAACTTCACCTTCAATATGAGCGGTTGATTTTAATGTTAAAGTTCCTGATAAGGCTAACTTTCCTGAAAACTTTCCTTCAAAATGGGCATCTGTACCTTGTAAAGATCCTTTAATAAAGCCAGATTTACCAACCACTACTTTTCCAGTGGTTTTTATGTTTCCTTCTATTTGTCCATCTATTCTAAAATCGCCTTCACTATTAAAATCACCAGTGATTTTGGTGCCTTGGGCAACAATGTTTTGACTTGATTTAATGTCTTCCATGGGTTTCGTTTTTTTGTTATCCGAGAACATATGACTGCTGTTAATTTAATGATTGTCTGTATTTAAATACGCTTCTAAATTTTTGTGAATTTGAACCGTTTGATAATTGGGCGAAGAAATGACGAAAAAAGATTTTTTTATTTTCTTTTTGTCTTCTTTAGTAAATAATTGATCAAAGGTTTTTGCAACGACGCTGTTTTTTAAACCATGAACTAACACAAGCTTGGTGTTAGGGTTATAAACATCTACAGAGGTTGATAAATTATAATATTTGATAGTCTTTAAAACTTTATCTAAGGTGTCTTTAAAGGTGTTAATTTCTGTAGCTTCTGCGTTTTCAAATTTAAAAACCACGTTGTAATTATTGGCTACGCTGTCTGCAACAAACGTGTTGTTTTCAAGTTTGGGTAACACATTTGTTTCTATGTCTTGTGCCTTTTGTCCTTCTGGTGTGTTGGCATAGGTAATGGCTACATAGTTAATAGCTTTACTGTAGGGTTCAAAACCTAGTAACCGTCCAGTAGCTGTTGCTTTTAAAAGTTCTAATTTTGAAACTATGGGTTCGCCATCAAAAATATTTATATAGTTCTCACACTTGGATATAACCTCATCATATTCTTGATTTTCATGCTGTTTATAAATACTTTCATAGATGCTTTCTGGGCTATTTTCATCATGAACCGTTACCAATTCTGGGTTGCTTAAAATAGTGGCATAACGCGATTCTGGGAAATTTGAAACAATATCGTTTTTAGCAATATCGGCTTCGTCTGGCTGTCCTAAAAGTGAATAGATTTTATACAGGTTATATTTTGATGGCAATATTAACCGTTCTTCTGGGTTACTTTTAAGAACCATTTCAAACTTGCTTTTGGCGAGTTCGTATTCTTTAAACTTTTCTTTGTAAATCAACCCTAATTGATAGTAAGCAAAATTTCGCTCTTTTGAAATACTGTCAATGGTTTTGGGCTCAACTGGAATTTTAGAAATGTAGTATTTCGGGTCATAAAGCTCATCTTCAGAGGCATCGGCAAATATTTCATTGTCTAAAACACTTTTATTGGTGTTTGATTTTACTTTGCTGGACCATCGCCAATCGTCTTCCAAAGTTCTATTTCCCCATACTTTAACAAATTCATTTTTACCATAAGCCACGGTGGTTGGGTTGTAAAAATAAAATAAATCGCTTTGATTAGGTAAACCGCCTCTTGGAGCTATAGCATTTGAACCCTGTATGGTGTTGTTTACGGTTATTAAACCGTTGTTTCTTAGCGCCGTTTCTTGTTTTTGTTTTTCTTCTTCAGCTTTGGTTTTTAGTGTTTCAATGATGGTTTCAAAAAAAGCAACCCTTTCTGCTTCGGGCAAATTAACCAAGTTTAAAATACTATCATTAACTTGAGCAATGCCTTCATAATAAATAACATCTTCCAGATTGTCTCTTTTGCGTTTTATAATACGGTATGGTTTTGAATTAAGCGTTAGGTTATTGAGTGTACTATCGTAATAAGCACCCGCTTCTTTATAAATTGAATTTTCAAAGTTTATATCGCCTAGTATTTGATAGTTTCTGGCTTTTAATTCTTTATCTCTAGACTCTGTTCTTAATGATTTGTTGTAATAAGAAACGGCAGAATATTCTGAATTGGTTTTTAAATAAAATGTGCCCATTTGGTGGTAAATTTTATCTAAAAAAGGTCTGTTTTCTCTGTTCTCTTCAAGCTCGTTTAACAACTCCTGGCACGCTAATTTATCGCCATTTTGATAATCGAAGTTTTTAATTTTTTCGAGATGAGCACCGATTAAATAAATACGAGGTATTTTGCGGTTTAATTCAATAACCTTACTAAAGGCAATGTTGGCACTGTCTTTATAACCTAAGGTGTTATAGAGTTGCCCTTGTATAAAACGATATCTACCACGTTCTTCATTGTTTTTTGTGTTATTTGAAGCCATTTCCAATTGCGTGATGGCACTATCGATAGATTTTGTGTTTAAATACGCTTGGGCCAATATAGCTGTTGCATCTGCTAAATCTTGATTATTTAATTCTTCACGCTCTAAAAGCCGTTTTAGGTTTTTAATGGCAAGTTCATCATTGTCTAAACGGATATTGGTTTTTTCTCTCCAAATTTTAGCCTGATTGATTTTATCGCTAGCAGGATATTTGTAGAGGATGTGGTTAAATGCTTCTAAAGCTGGTACAAAACGCTGGTCAAAATATCTGGCTTTTCCCAAGAGCAAATAAGCTTCATCTATTTGAGGGTTTTTTTCTTTTCCTTGAATATTAATGCTATGCTTTTGAATGGCTTTTACCGCTTTTTCTTCGGCCCTGTTAAACTTTTCGTTTTTTGATTGTCCAGGAAGTATAATTTCGTCATTAATTTGCATGCGCTCTATGGGTAAAACATCCCAATAATTATCGCTGTAAGCATCGTTTAGCGTTTTTCTGCCTTCTTCTAAAGCTACATATCCATTATAAAGTGTATTATATTCTGCTGTAACCGCATGAAAATTTCGGTTGATAAACTTGTCTTTTTTTCGTGAACAGCTTATCACAAAAAATGAGGATATTACTACGAGGAGTATGACTTTGAAAGATGTTTTCAATACCTGTTAATTTAGTCTAATACATAACTTTAATCTCTTGCATATATTATGCAAAAAGGTAAAAATAAGCATCTTTTTTGATTAACGTATAATAAAGAAACGACTTTTGGATTAACTGTTAGCCTGCAAAATGCACTTCTAGTTCTTTTAAGGTTGCTGCGTTAGTTGCAAGGTCTTTAATGATGTCTCCTTTTTCAAGCACCACAATGCGTTCGCAAACATCGGTAACGTGCATTAAATCATGACTAGAAATAAGCACCGTAACGCCTTTTGTTTCGGCCAGATTTTTAATGATTTGTTTTAATCTAATCTGTGTTGTTGGGTCTAAATTAGCAAAAGGTTCGTCTAAAACAATAACTTCTGGATTACCTATTAAAGCTGCTACAATACCTACTTTTTTTTGGTTTCCTTTGCTTAAATCACGCAAATATTTTTTCTGGTTTAAAATTTCGCCATGAAAGAAATCTTCAAATTGTGATAATAACGCATCAACATCGGCCTTGTTTTGATGTCGCAATTCGCCAATAAAATAGAAATATTCCTCGGCCGTTAAATACCCGATTAAAAAACTTTCATCAATAAAGGACGATGTAAAAGGTTTCCAGTCTTCACTCTCGTGAACCAAAATACCGTTATTTTTTATATGCCCAGATGTTGGCTGGATTAAATCTAAAAGCAAGCTAAAAAAGGTAGTTTTTCCGGCACCATTATTTCCAACCAAACCAAAGCTTTGTCCTTTTGGAATATCAAGCGATTCAATGTTTAAAACTAGATTGTTGTTATATTTTTTAGATAGATTTGATGTTGTTATCATAACTTAAAGAAATTTAATGACTGGTTAATTTTTTTCAGCAAAAGCTGCAATGGTTTTATACTTACCTTTTTGATAAAGGCTTTCAATGTTGCTTAAAAAGAAGTTTCTGAAAACAATGCCCAACACGCCGCTTAAGGCCAAAACAAGAAGCCCAACTTCAAAATTTACCAGCTTGTAAGGCACATAAAACAACAGCATTGGAAGCCCTAATTTTGGCAATGCAATAAGCATTTGTGTTGGGTTAAACCCATTGGTATTGCTAAAAGCTTTTGCTTTAACATTTAGTTCTATAGGGACTCTGTTTAGTGCGCCACCAAATAAGGTTATAAAGGAGTTTAAGCCTATGTTAAATAAAGCTCCCGCGGCAATCATGCCAAATATTTTCCATCCAAAATATA
>PFKE01000038.1 GCA_002784145.1 Flavobacteriaceae bacterium CG_4_10_14_3_um_filter_33_47
TGGGTTCAGTTTTCATATCTTAATTGTTTTTGTGAACTTTAAAGATACTGGACTTTCTGCTTTTTCATGGATGCTATAAGAAATAGCGGGTTCAGTGCTAAATCAAAGGTCAGTGCTTTTAATAAAAGTCAGTACCAAACTGAAAGTGAAGTGCTTTTTAATCCGCTACTTCTCATACACGCAAAACGTTGTGCGTCATTGTGAAACCCAGCCGCACAAACAGCACATTTGGTTTTTCCGACACAAAAGCCAACCCTAAAAAACCAAAAGAGCTGTTTTTTGCCAACGCTCCGAAAAAAAATAACACTATATTTGTTTGAATGTAGTATATATTCCTATATTTGCAACTATATTTTAAACTTCATTTGCACAAATGGACAATTCTAAACTAAAAAAAGAACGATTTAAGCGAGTCGCTTCAAAAAGGGTTGACAAGCTTTTACAAGGAATTAGGAGCTTATCAAAGTGCTCAAATATCAACAATTATGAATACACGGAAGACGATGTTCAGAAAATGATAAAAGCTATAAAGGAAGAATTGAAGACAATGGAAACCCTTTACAAAAAGAATTTAAAAAACAATATTGACTCATTTAATTTCTAATATGGAAAAAATTTTTAAAGAACTATTAGTTGCTTACAAAGCAGAACAAGTAAGAAACGTTTTAATGAAAATTGGTGCTTCAAACTATAGATTTGAAGCTGTTGGCGGAAGAAAGAATAACTTGGCTACCATCAATATTGGTACTGACCCTGCATCTGGAGTTACTGAAAGAATTACAAATGCTATTGATGCAGTATTGGAAAAAGAGTGGAAACAAAAGGAAGAACCAACAGACATTAAAAGCCCAAGACGAGCAGCTGAACTTTGGTATGGTATAGAAAGTGGTAAAATTTCCAAAATTGCTGACCCGCACGATAAACGATTAAAAGAACTTAGTGAATTAGTCAATGTTACACTTTATGATTCAGGGCAACCAACCAAACCAACGGTTGAAATTAGAGATAAGGGGATTGGTTTAGAGCCTGAGCAATTTTCAAAAACAATTCTTGACCTAAATGGAAATAATAAAATTGGAAAATTGCACTTAATGGGAGCTTATGGACAAGGTGGCTCGACAGCCCTATCATACAACGACTTGACCATCATAATTTCAAAACCATTTTTTGGTGACCAACGCATAAAGAAAAAAGTAGCTTGGACAGTAGTAAGGATTAACCCAGGCGACATTAATAAAGTTAAGCACGAATGGTATGAATATATGGTTGACAATTCAACTGGTCAACCTTTCATATCTGAAATATCAGATGAAGAATTTGAGCCGGGAACTCTTGTTCGTCATATTATGATGGACTTGGGTAGGTATAAAGGAAAAATTACAACTCCATCAAACTCCTTATGGTATTTAGCTCACAATTATCTCTTTGACCCAATAATTCCTTTTACAATCTCTGATAGAAGAAACGATTCAAAAGACAATAGAACCGTAACAGGAAATAATCGATTATTGACCTATACTGAAAATCTTGAATATTTTCAGGAAGTTCCGTTAACATTCAAAGACGGAAAAGTAATTATATACTACTGGGTTTTAAATAATTTGGGCGTTTCCCTATCGGGTCGGGCTTTCCGCACTCGCTTTTTTGCTCCTAACGTCACAAAAAGAGCTCAAACAATTGCTTCAATCCCTAACGCAATAGCTGCATAGAAATGATTGAACAACTCCATAAAAATTGGCATCAAAATTTAGGTTCATTAATCAATGAATCAAAAAATGAAATTTTTATTTCATCACCTTTTGTTACCCAAAATGGAGTTGATTTTATCTTGAAAAATGTTGACAACAATTTAAAGGAAAATGGAAATTTTACTTTTCTAACAAACTTATCTCCCAGTAACATAATTCAAGGCTCGAACAATCCAAAAGTCTTTGAAAGGCTCAGCTCTGAAATAAATAACCTTAAAATTTGGCATTTACCAAAACTTCACGCAAAAGTCTATATTTCAGACCAAAAAAAATCAATTATTACTTCTGGAAACTTAACAAATGGTGGTTTGTTTTCAAATTATGAATATGGCATACAAATAAATCAAGAAGAAGAAACCAAGAAAATATATCAAGATATCAACCAATATTGTATGCTTGGCTCACTTATAGAGTTGGATACATTAAAATCGCTAATTGATATCTCAAGTCAAATTACTAGTCGAGTACCACAAATTGAAAGTAGTATCTCCACTGAAATAAAAAATCTGCTCGAATCCGTACAAAAAGAATTGATAAAAGACAGATTAAATGTTGGAGCGATTCACAATGTATTCTCAAAGACAATGCTATATGTTTTAGAAGGAAATCCATTGGGATTAAAAACAGAGGAAATTCATACACAAGTTCAAGAAATTCATCCTGATTTATGTGATGATTCAATTGATAGGATTATTGATGGAAGGAGTTTTGGCAAAAAGTGGAAACACGCAATACGTACTTCACAACAACATTTAAAAAAGAATGGTTTAATCATTCTTGAGAATGAAAAATGGATGTTAATAAAATGATGATTTTAAACTCTACATATTATCTCAACACCTTTAGTATGTCTCCTGAATACGTGCGAAGATTTGTTCAAACCAAGCAGTTGAATAGAGAGTTTAGAGATGTTTTTCAATTATTAAAAGAAAAAACAGTTAGAGTTTTTGAAAAACATTCTGTATCCAAAAAAGAAGCTGTTGTTGAGTGTAATGCAAAAAATGTATCTAAAAACCCAATTCTAAAAAAACAATTAAAAAAGGTTGATTTATTGCTCACATCACCACCGTATTTGGGCATCGTGAATTACGCAAGACAAAACTGGATTCGTTCTTGGTTTTTAGGAGCTGACCCAAACGAGGTTTCCGAAAAACTTGATGATGACTTAAACCTATTTGAGTGGATAAAATTTTCTAAAGATACTTTGGAAGAGTTTAAAAAATTTCTCAAACCAAATGGTGTAGCTGTTCTTGTAATTGGCGATGTTGCAAAATCCAAAAACAGTGTTATTCCACTTGCAAGGGAGTTCGCAATGATGGTAAAAGAGAATAACATTTTTAAAAATGTCTGGATTTTTTCGGATTACATTCAAGGGGCAGATAAAACAACTAGAATTTGGGGAGAAACTAAGGAAAAAGCTACTGCAACGGATAGAATTGTCATACTCTCTGATGTGAACCCCTTTGAAAACAACCAAAGGTTAAACGGGAAATCCGTATTAACTTATGATTTAATAAAAGAAAGTACCAAACATTTTATGGGCGACCTAATTGAAATGTATGACAAATAAGCTATCAAATACAAATTTCTTTACTCAAATTGTCGACTTGCTTCAATCGGCAAGAAACAATGTAGTGCGTACCATTAACCAAACTATGGTAACAACTTACTTTGAAATCGGAAGAAAGATTGTAGAAGAAGAACAAAATGGTAAAGACAGAGCTGACTACGGAAAAAGTCTCTTACGAGATTTATCAAAAGTTTTAACATCAGAATTTGGTAAAGGTTTTTCAGTTACTAACATTCAGCAAATGAGAAGCTTTTATCTATCCTATCAAAAACAGCAGACACTGTCTGTTAAATCTGAAAATGCAAACCAGCAGACAATGTCTGTTAATTTCAAATTGAGCTGGTCGCACTACCTGAAACTAATGCGAATTGACGATGAAAACGAACGGAAGTTTTATGAAATAGAAGCAGCAAAGAACAATTGGAGCGTTAGAGAACTAGAACGTCAATACGATTCCGCACTTTATACACGTCTTGTTTTGAGCAGAGACAAAGACAAAGTAAAAGAGTTATCCGAAAAAGGTTTGATACTCGAAAAACCAAAAGATGCAGTAAAGGACCCGTATATTTTGGAATTTCTCGGTTTGCCCGAACATTCCGCATATTCAGAAAGTCAATTAGAGCAAGAACTCATTGATAAACTGGAACATTTTTTACTGGAACTCGGCAACGGATTTACTTTTGTAGCCCGACAAAAAAGAATATCCTTTGACGGAAAGCATTTTTGGATAGACTTGGTTTTTTACAATAGGTTTTTAAAATGTTTTGTACTTATCGACTTGAAAATCGGAGAGCTAAAACATCAAGACCTCGGACAAATGCAGATGTATGTAAACTATTACGACCGAGAAGTACGACTAGAAGATGAGAACAAAACAATTGGAATTGTACTATGTAAAGACAAAAGTGAATCGGTTGTAGAATATACATTGCCTGAAAATAACGAACACATTTTTGCAAGTAAATATAAAACAGTTCTGCCAAGTAAAGACGAATTGAAACTATTGATAAACGAAAAGAAAAGCCAACGCTAAAGCCATACACATTTGCAATTCGCACAAGCCACACACCAACCAAAAATCGCAAAAGAGTATGTCTTTGCCAACGCTGACAGACAGACGGAAAAGAACAACGAAGGCACAACAGCGTGTATAAGAAATAGCGGGTTCAGTGTTAAATCAATGTTCAGTGCTTTTTATAAAAGTCAGTGCCAAACTGAAAGTGAAGTGCTTTTTAATCCGCTACTTCTCATACACGCAAAACGTTACCTGCAATCCTACATATTCTGAAGCATTGACTTCTTGGGCTAACGTAAAGGTTTTCGGATACTAAATATTTCGTAAAATTGTTTTGCT
>PFKE01000115.1 GCA_002784145.1 Flavobacteriaceae bacterium CG_4_10_14_3_um_filter_33_47
AATTTAACCACAAATGAATCGATTTTGAGCACTTACTTTGCTATGCTCACTTTAATCCGCCGCAAGTGGTTCACTTTGCCCGCCCTATCCACCAAAGGGCAAAAGAGCGTATTTAATTGAGTTTTTAGCTTTAGATGAGATAAGTAATAAAGCGTATAAATTAATCGATTTAAACGGTATTATTTCATTTATACCAAAGTCACAAATACTAGAGCAAAATATTAATAGTTGCTTTATTTCTGAATGGTATTTGAAAACGTCAACTATAAATTATTTGAATAATGAAAGTAAATGTTTCAATACTGATGAGGTTAGTTTTGTAAATGAAGTCAAGACCATAGCAACCGAACCAATTAAACCAAGTTTTCACAGCCACCAATTACAGGACGATTTAATACGTGCATACGACAGCCAAAAGCATGACGACAATTTAACAGCGTACCTACTTAAAAACTTTTCGTTTGATGAGGTGCAAAAAGCCACTCAATACTACTATGTTACAGGAACGAATTACTTTTGGAATAATGCAACCGTATTTTGGCAAATTGATAATAAAGAACAAATAAGAGGTGCAAAAATTATGCTTTATAATAAGCATACAGGCAAAAGAATAAAAGAGCCATACAATCATATTAACTGGCTACATAAAGCCATTAAAGAGCCTGATTTTAATCTTAGTCAATGCTTATTTGGTTTGCACTTAATAAATGAAGACTATCAAAAAAATATTGCCATAGTTGAGAGCGAAAAAACAGCAATAGTGATGAGTATATTTTTGTCTGACTTTATTTGGCTTGCTACTGGAAGCAAAAGCAATTTTAAATTTGACACCTTAGAACCTCTAAAAAAAAGAAATGTTATTGCATTTCCTGATAAGGGCGAATATAACAACTGGCTTAATAAGTCAATCGAATTGAACGGTAAAGGTTTTAAAATAGCAGTTAGTAATTTATTAGAGCAAACCGAATTTAATAATGGTTTTGATTTAGCAGATTATTTTTTCAAAAGCTAACAAAAATGTAAAATTTCGTTTAATATATATAAATCTAATATTATGATAGTTAACACAAAAACCACCAAAAACCAAAGCCAGTTTAACGACTGTCAAAACGTATGCGATGCGTTTATAGGTTTTCGTTTGTCTTCCGTTCAACTTGCAGAATTAAAGAGCCAAGCCAAAAAAGAAAAAAGGAATATTTCAAATTTTATTAAATCTAAATTATTTTAAACATGAAAAAAGAAAAATTAATAATTGAGCAAAATACTCATTTAATTAAGTTAACACAGGCAGAAGCAGAAGCCACAGTAAAGCAACTAAACAACGCACTTAATACGGTTAAGACAATCACAGAGAGCAATATTAAAACGCTTGATATTGATGCTTTAAACTCTTATTTAAATGCGTGTACAGGCTTTAAAAATGCTTATCTCTCATCACAGGCTTTAGGAATTGAAGACGAATACAACCAAATTATTGAAGCTTCAAAAATAAAAGATAAGACCTTTATATTTTTTGATAATTCAAAAGAGTTGTTTGCCGTTGATGCAAATAAAATTAAAGAAGCTTTCACAAGTTATTTAACTGAAAACGCAACCGAAATACACGATACACTTTTAACCGTTTGCAAAGCTTTAAACGAAATACCTAATTATTATCATGACTGTTTTAAAACTGAAAACGGTAAACTCTTGCCAAATACAAGGCTTTTAAATACAAAATATCAAATGAATAAAGTATAAAGTCATGAGATCTAAAATATACTTAACACCAACACAAAAGGCTTTAATTGATAAACTTTTAAAAAAGCAAAAGCAAAAAAGAGAGATTACTCAAAGTGGCATAAAAAAATACATATTGTAAATAACAATAAAATACAATACAATGAACGGCTTTAAAGGAACTATAAACAGAAATGGAAGGCCAAAAGGGCAACCTAATAAAGTCACAATGGAAGTAAGGGAACATTTTAACCAATTAATTAATAATAATCTAGAGCAGATGCAAAATGATATTAAGGAATTAGAACCTAAAGACAGATTAAAAATATTATTAGAACTGGCAAAATTTGTTTTGCCTACTTTGAAAGCTACTGAATTAACCACAGGAATAGAAAACGGATTTTCACCTATTGTAATAAATTTAGGCAATGGAATAAGTCCCGATGAGGATAAGACTATAAATGCAGAACTTGAAGCAAAATGCTAATGGAAATACAAATTAATAATTATACTGAATTGCTCGAGTTTATAAAACGTGAAGACATCACAGTAAAACAAGCAACTGAAATAGTGTGCAAGGCGTTAAGAGTAGTTTGTTTATTTGAAAAGTCAAAAGATGAGTTAATAAAAGATACTGAATATCATATTAATAAATATTGCATCAATAACACAGGCGAGCGACCTATTTTTTTAGGTCAATTAAATTTAGAATTTAGCATTAAAGACGTTTTCAAAAAATAGTATTCAATTTTTATTTTTATTTTGTTTAAATGGAAGTTTCAAATTAATAGTTTGGCTTCCATTTTTTATTTAATGCAGGAAATGTATTAAATGCACCTAAAAAACAAACTTTTTTTTTACTTAAAATAAATCAATATAACAGTTTATAAATAAGATAGCCTATATTTATACAAAACACTTTTATAAATTAATATCTAATAAATTTAACCATGAGTAAATTAGTAATTAAAATGGAGCAACTAGCTATTTTAAGAAAAAAGCAAACCGCTTATGCCAAAATGATGATTAAAAGGTATAATAAAGCTACAGATGAAGATAAAAAAGCTTTTGATGATAATGCTGAATTACTATTTGAAACACAACTTAATTCCGATATTCAAAGTATAAGAGCAAACATTCATACTATAACAGTAATTTTAGTTTCGTATGCTGTCATTACAATAGCTGGAGTAATTTACTATTTATCACAATCATAAATTGATGTTATTTTTTTATTGAAATTATGTTAAAATAACACCAAAACAAAGACAACAATACAATAATCGTACAAATACTTAAACTAAAAAACCCTAATTCATTGATTTTCAATGCTTTTAGGGTTTTATTTAGTGACCTCGACTGGATTCAAACCAGTAACCTCTTGAGCCGTAATCAAGTGCGCTATTCAGTTGCGCCACGAGGCCTTTTTTGTGGGTGCAAATATAGTATTTTTATTAAATTACTGCCAAACAATTTATTTCAAATTTATAAAATGATTATTTTTGGGCATGACAAATTCATTATTACAACAAAAATTTAATCAAATCCTTGACGACGACATCTTAAATGAGATTTTCCAATCAGGTGTTTTTAAAGCATTTAAAAAAGATGATATCATCATAGATATCAATCAATCTTTAAACTTTATTCCCTTATTACTCACTGGCACCATTAAAATTTTAAGAGAAGATGCTCATGGGGATGAACTGTTACTTTACTTTCTTGAAGCTGGCGACACCTGTGCGATGTCCATGACTTGTTGTTTAAAAACATCCAAAAGCAATATCAGAGCCGTTGCCGAAAGTGATTCTAGCTTAATTCTTATTCCTGTTAGCAAAATTCAGCATTGGTTTAACACCAACCAAAGTTGGCGTAATTTCATCTTAGAAGCTTATCAAATCCGTTTTAACGAAATGCTTGAAACCATTGATACTTTAGCTTTTATGAAAATGGATGAACGGGTATTTAAGTATTTAATTGATAAGGTAAAATTGAATGCTTCAACAAGTTTAGAAATCAAGCACAACGATATTGCTGATGATTTACACACCTCTAGAGTGGTTATCTCAAGAATTTTGAAACAGTTGGAAAATGAAAGTAAAATAAAATTAATGAGAAATAAAATTGAAGTTCTACAATTTTAACGCTTTATAAATCTTAATTTCAAAAGCAATCTATGGAATATATTTTAAACCCTTGGCCTTGGTATATATCTGGCCCTTTAATTGCATTGGTCCTGGCCATGCTTCTTTATTTTGGAAAAACATTTGCAATGTCATCAAACCTTGCAACCATGTGTTCTATAGCTGGCGCTGGTAAATTTATTGATTTCTTTAAATCAGACTGGAAAGAAAAAAAGTGGAACTTAATAGTTGTCTTAGGAGCTGTTATCGGAGGTTTTATAGCCAAAAATTTCTTGTCAAACCATGCTATAACGACCCTTAATCATAAAACAATACAAGAATTAAATGAAATTGGTTTTAAAAATCCAGGGAAAACTATGGTTCCAAACGAATTATATAGTTTTGATGCCATCATGTCCTCACAGGCCTTATTATGTTTAGTGATTGGTGGCTTATTGGTTGGTTTTGGCACACGCTATGCAGGCGGTTGTACGTCTGGTCATGCTATTACAGGTTTAAGCAGCTTACAAAAACCTTCTTTAATAGCCGTTATTGGTTTTTTTATTGGAGGTCTTATAATGACTAATTTTATTTTACCTTACCTTTTATAAATGATGAAACACCCATGGAAACTACGTTCATACACCTAAGGATGATTATTCGGGTATTCCATCTAACAAATAAAAAAATAAACATAGACAGATGAAATATTTAAAATTTTTATTGGTAGGCATGTTCTTTGGAATTGTTCTATTCAAATCTGAAGCGGTTTCATGGTATCGCATTTATGAAATGTTTCGTTTTCAATCGTTTCATATGTATGGCATTATAAGTACGGCCATATTATCGGGAATTCTGTTTTTGCAAATAGCTAAAAACCAACATACTAAAAATTTACTTGGACATGAAATAGAAGTTCCAAAAAAAGACCATGGGTTTATTAGATATCTTTTTGGAGGCATTATCTTTGGATTGGGTTGGGCGCTTATTGGAGCATGTCCTGGACCTATGTATATTCTGGTTGGAACGGGTGTTTATAGTATGATTATTGTCATTATTGCTGCACTTTTTGGAACCTTATTATATGGTGTCCTTAAAGAAAAACTACCCCACTAAAATGGAACTTTTACAAATTCTTGGATATATTGGTGCTCTGGTTGTTGGACTTGTTTTAGGTCTTGTTGGTGGTGGTGGTTCTATTTTAACCGTTCCTTTATTGGTGTATGTTTTAGGCTATAATCCTGTTATTGCTACGGCTTATTCTCTTTTTGTTGTAGGATCATCTTCGTTGGTTGGCACCATTCAAAAAATGAGAAAAGGGTTTGTAGATTTTAAAGTAGGCCTAGCATTTTCCTTTCCTTCCTTTTTAGCTGTTTACTTATCAAGAAGGTATTTTGTACCTAATCTACCTGAAACCTTTTTCAATGTTGGAAGCTTTACTCTAACAAAAAATATTGGAATCATGATGTTTTTTGCTTTTATCATGCTTTTAGCTTCAATTTCTATGATAAGAACCAAAAAAGAAGAAAAGGAACTACTAAACATTAAACAACCTTATTATCTTACATTTATACAAGGTTTAATTATTGGAACTATTACAGGGCTTATTGGAGCTGGAGGCGGATTTTTATATGTTCCTGCCTTAGTGCTTTGGGCAAAATTACCCATGAAAAAAGCCGTTGGTACTTCGTTAATTATTGTCACCATCAATTCTTTAATTGGTTTTAGTGGAGACATGCAAACCATTCAAGTAGATTGGTTTTTTTTAATATCCTTTTCTGCCTTTACCATCATGGGCATTTTAATTGGCATCTATTTATCAAAATATATCAGTGGTAAAAAACTCAAAAAAGGATTTGGATGGCTTACATTAATCATGGCTCTTTATATTATTTATAAAGAATTTAACACCTAAATGTGATAATTATTACATAGTGCGTTGGAAGGTTTTATAAATTTGTACTTTAAAAGATGGACTTATGAAAATAGAACAGATATATACAGGGTGTTTAGCCCAAGGAGCTTATTACATAGAGTCTAATGGTGAAATAGCCATTATAGACCCATTAAGAGAAACCCAGCCATATGTTGATAAAGCTGAACGTGAAGATGGAAAAATAAAATATATTTTTGAAACTCATTTTCATGCCGATTTTGTTTCTGGACATGTAGATTTAGCAAAAAAAACAGGTGCTACCATCGTTTTTGGACCTGGAGCTGAAACTAATTATGAGGCTTACATTTCAAAAGACAATGAAATTTTTGAATTAGGGAACATCAAAATAAAGGTGCTACATACCCCTGGACACACTTTAGAATCTACAACGTTTTTATTATTAGACGAAGAAGGTAAAGAGCATGCCATATTTTCTGGAGACACGTTATTTCTAGGTGATGTTGGAAGACCAGATTTAGCAATAAAATCTGATTTAACCAAAGAAGATCTTGCGGCCATGTTATATGATTCGCTCCGAAATAAAATTATGCCTTTGCCTAATGATGTTATTGTTTATCCTGCTCACGGTGCGGGTTCTGCTTGTGGAAAAAACTTAAGCAAAGATACCGTAGGCATTCTTGGTGAACAAAAACAAACCAATTATGCCCTTAGAGAAAATATGACCAAAGAAGAGTTTGTAAAAGAGGTGTTAGATGGTATTCCTCCACCACCGCAGTATTTTGCAAAAAATGCTATGTTGAATAAATCGGGGTATGATTCATTTGAGGTGGTTTTAAAAAAAGGAAACATTCCTTTAGATGTTGAAGAATTTGAAGCCATTGCCAATCATGAAAGTGCCTTGGTGTTAGACGTAAGACCAGAAGAAGACTTTATTAAAGGACACATTCCTAAGGCTATTTTTATTGGCATACAAGGTGCTTTTGCCCCTTGGGTTGGCGCTCTCATAACCGATATAAAACAACCTATACTTCTTGTAACACCCAAAGGCAAAGAAAAAGAAACCGTAACTCGCTTATCTCGTGTTGGTTATGATAATACACTGGGCTACTTAAAAGGAGGCTTTGATAGTTGGATAGCAGCTGGTAAAGATATCGATGTTTTAGAGTCTATTTCTGCCGATGAATTTGTACATAAAACAACCCAGCAAGACATGAATATTTTGGACGTTAGAAAGTCTGGCGAACATCAATCCATGTATTTAAACATTAAAGGGATTGAGAATTTTCCTTTAGATTTTATTAATGATTCTATTAATATTATTGATAAAAATAAAACGTATTACATTCATTGTGCCGGTGGTTACCGATCGGTTATAGCAGCCTCTATTTTAAAAGCGCGAGGTTTTTATAATTTAGTTAATATTGAAGGAGGCTTTGAAGAACTTAAGAAAACGGGGGTACAAATGTCTAATTTTGTATGTCCATCAACGATAAAATAAAAAATTATGGCCTTGAAATATATAGGTTCAAACAAAAAAAATGAAATTCTTATTAACCAATAACAACTTATGGCTTATTGTGATGAAGTAAGACGTAAGCCATTTCGTGTATTAAGAAAAAAGCTTTGTTCCTTGGAATGAACAAAGCTTTTTTCCAAATTTATTTAGCTGAAATAAACTGAATAATATTCTTTAATTGTTACAAGAGTAAAAGCTTTTTAATCAAAAAAAATAATTAATTCCCTTTTTTATAATCTTCTAAAAATTTAGCTAAGCCCATATCTGTTAAAGGATGATTTAACAAGCCTTCAATGGCACTCAAAGGACCCGTCATAACATCGGCCCCTAATTTTGCACAATCAATAACATGCATGGTATGACGCACAGAAGCTGCTAAAATTTGAGTTTCAAACGCATAATTATCATATATATGACGAATTTCTGAAATTAAGTTTAAACCGTCTGTAGAAATATCGTCTAATCTTCCAATAAAAGGCGATACATACGTTGCTCCGGCTTTGGCAGCTAATAGAGCTTGTCCAGGTGAAAACACCAAAGTTACATTGGTTTTAACTCCTTTTTCAGAAAAATATTTACAGGCTTTAATGCCATCTTTTATCATTGGTAATTTAACCACAATTTGTTCATGCAATTCAGCTAAGGCTTCTCCCTCTCTAATCATACCTTCAAAATCTGTAGCAATTACTTCAGCACTTACATCGCCATCCACAATATTACAAATATCAACATAGTGTTTCATGATATTATCATGCCCAGTAATTCCTTCCTTAGCCATTAAAGATGGGTTTGTTGTTACACCATCTAGTACTCCAAGGTCTTGAGCTTCTTTTATTTGACCTAAATTAGCCGTGTCTATAAAAAATTTCATTGTATGTTATTTTATTCTAATTATTATTTTTTGGTTACTCTAGCGTTGTCTCAAGTAAGATTATTATTATCGCTTTTTTATTTCTACAGATAAAAAGAGCTTAAAACAAAGACACTAGCTTTTGTGCATGCGAATTTACAATTTATAATGATTTAGCAATAATTTTTCATAAACTTTATCTGGAAGCATCCTTTTTAATACAATAGAAAATTTCTGCATAAAAGCACCTACTTTATAATGTGCTTTTGGATTTTTGGTGTTGATGATTTTATAAACTGCTTGAGCCATCATTAATGGATTACTACCACTTTCAACATGCGTATTCATCAACTCTAAGGTATTTCCATAAGGTTTTTTGTATGGCGAATCTTCTAAAAGTGGTGCATGATATCTTCCAGCGGCAATATTGGTTGCAAAATCGCCTGGAGCTATGTTGGTCATTTTAATATTAAAATCTTTAAGTTCCATTCTAAAGACCTCTGTAATTAATTCCAATGCGCCTTTACTGGCACTGTAAATACCTCTGTAAGGTAAACCCATATAACCTGCAATGGAAGTTATATTAATAATCAATCCTTTTTTTTGTTGTCTCATTTTTGGCAATACTGCTTTAATGACATTAATAGGACCAAAAAAATTAGTTTCAAAATTAGCTTTTATCTCAAATTCAGGTATTTCTTCAACAGGTCCAGTAATTCCAGCACCAGCATTGTTTATTACAACATCTAAATGTCCTTCATTTTCAACAATTAACTTTACCGTGTTTTCAATCGATTTATGGTCTTTAACATCCAATGCTAACAATGGAAACTTACTATCCTTATAGTTTTCAGGATTTCTGCTAGTTCCGTAAACTATATACCCTTTTTGGATTAAAAATTCACCAATGGATTTACCAATTCCAGAAGAACCGCCGGTAATTAAAACAACTTCAAACATATACTTGTATTGTGTTAAGAATGTAAAGTTACTATTGTAATTGTTTTTTTGGAAAGAAAAAGGCATAAAAAAAGGCAAGCTACCTACATCACACCGCTACGACCATTTACCTTTGCTTCGTTCCCGACCTGGAGGATTCAACAGGAGCTGGTTGTGTAGGACTTGCCGGGTGCAAAGATACAACCTTTTAAAAATTTTCACAATGATTTTTTAAACTGATTTTAAATAAATACCTTGCTTAAAATTTATAATTACAATGAATATCTTCAAACACTTCAATATCATATTTTTAAGTCTACTAATGATGGGTTGTGGCTCAAATAACGGACAAAAGAAAAGTGATTTTAAACTAAATACCAATTCAGAAAATAACACTTTTTCTAATAATGAAACCTTAACCCTATCTATTGAAAATCCTAAAAATTTTTCAATTGATTCCATTTATTATTCTTTAAACGGAAAACGTATTGAAGAATCTACACCATTATTAGATGTTAAACTTGGCAAACAAACCGTTGAAGCGACTGTTTATTTTAATAACCAACACCAATCTGTTCAACAAAATATGATTATTTTAAACAGTGAACCGCCTAAAATTTTTACTTACAAAATCATTAATGAATATCCTCATGATATAACGTCTTATACTCAAGGCTTAGAGTTTTTTAATGATACCTTGTATGAAAGTACTGGTCAATATAAAGAATCTAAACTTAAAAAAGTAAATTATAAAACTGGTGAAGTTTTAAAAAATGTGCCTCTTGCCGATGATTATTTTGGAGAAGGTCTTACTATTTTAAATAATAAAGTATATCAATTAACCTGGAAAAATGGTACAGGATTTGTCTATGATGTAAACACCTTTAAAAAGCTCAACAGTTTTAAGTATGGAAACAGTAAAGAAGGCTGGGGTTTGTGTAATGATTCTAGCAACATACTAAAAAGTGATGGTACTGAAAAAATTTGGACTTTAAACCCTGAAACACTCATTGAACAAGATTATATACAAGTGTATACCAATAAAGGAAAAATTACAGAGATTAATGAAATGGAATGGATTCAAGGAAAAATTTATGCCAACAGATATCAAAAAGACGGAGTTGCCATAATTAACCCAAAAAACGGTGCTGTTATTGGTGTTATTGACTTTTCTCCTTTAAAAAAGCTCGTTACACAACATCAAGGTTTAGATGTTTTAAATGGCATTGCCTATAACCCAAAAACAAAAACTGTTTTTGTAACTGGAAAACGTTGGGATAAGTTATTTGAAGTTGAAATTGTTGAAAACTAATATTATGACATTTTAGATTGACTTCTAAAAAACATTTGGGATATTGGAATAATTAAAAGTCCTACCACTACAAAAACTAAAAAAGCATTTTTTAAACCAAACGCATGCGCTAAATACCCTATCATGGGTGGCCCAATAAACATGCCTAAAATACCATAGGTTGAGATGATGGAAATAGCCATTCCTGGTGAGTATTTTTTTGAGGTTCCTGCTAATGCAAATGTCATTGGAAATATAGCAGCTGTTCCAAAACCTACCAAACAAAACCCTAATAAAGCCGTCCAGAAATAAGGAAATATAACAGCTACTAAAATTCCAACAGAAATGACTACAGCACTAAATACAAAGGTTTTTTTAGTGCCAATTTCTTGTATTAATTTATCTGAATAAAATCTTGATAAGGCCATACATGCCATAAAAGACAGATAACCATAGGTAAAAACTTCTTCTTTAATAACCTCTTTAAAAAATACGCCGCTCCAATCAAACATACCCCCTTCGCATATAGCAGCTAAAAAAATGATGATTCCTAAATATAAAATAAAGGGATCTGGTTTTCCAAAAATTAATTTATTGCCCGTTGGCGATTTATCATTTTTAATGGTATATAAATACGCTACTAACGTTAAAACCATTGTAAAAATAGAAACCCCCAATAAGTGGCTTTCAATGCTAACATTTAGTTTAACCATAACCGTTGAAAAGGCAACCCCAATCAAGCCACCAGTACTCCATAAACCATGAAATGACCCTACGATACGCTTTTCGAATTTACGTTGTAAAATAATAGACTGAGTATTCATGGCTATATTTAAAATTCTCATAAAAAAAGAGAATAAACTAATAGCAATGACTAATGCAAAGGTAGATTGTACATAACCAATCCAGATTAAAGAGATATTAAATAATGTAAAGGAAACCAATAAAGGGTTTCTACTATCAAATTTTGAAACCAACCATCCAGAAATTGGCAGTCCTATTAACGAACTTATTGGCATAGCCAAAAGGATGGTACCAAGTTCGGCTTCATTTAAATTAAAAAATGTTTTAATGGTTGGAATTCTGGATGCCCAAGTTGCAAAACTGAGTCCAGATAAAAAAAAGAAAGTTCCTAAAGCAAGTCGTTGTTTAACTTTTAAGTCCATGTAGATGGCAAAATAAATGTTTGCAAAGTTACGAAATTACTTAAAGCAAGCTTTATCATTTTAATGATTCCACAAAAAAACCGCCCTAGTTTTTAGGCGGTTTCCTTTATTAGTTTATTTGAACTTATTATTTATATAATTCTTCATAATATTGATTGGCCATTCTATGACTTGAAAACGCAGGAATTACATCATCAATACCTTGAAAAACAATCTTTTGCCATTCTTTTGGATTGTCGTAATACATAGGAATTACTTTATTTTCCAAAAGATCATATAAATTATCAGCATCTATTTTATCTTGTTCCCAAACGGGTAGATTATGGTCTAATTCTGGTAATACAAAACAGTTATCTCCATGCTTTTGAAATTCTGGTATCCAACCATCATTAATAGACACATTTACAGATCCATTCATTGCGGCAGACATCCCACTGGTTCCTGAAGCTTCGCGTGTAATTCTTGGTGTGTTTAACCATATATCAGAGCCTTCTTTTAGCTTTCTGGACAAATCCATTTCATACCCAATTAAAACAGCCAAGTTAGGTGACGTTTTTGAGTAATTTACCAAATGATTAAAAATATCAATGGCATAATAATCCATAGGATATGGTTTTCCTGCCCAGATAATCTGAACTGGATATTTGGTGTTTGAAATCAATCTTTTAAAACGTTCAATATCATGCAATAATAATTCTGCTCTTTTATATCCAGCAAACCGTCTGGCCCAAACAAAAGTTAAAACATTGGGATCAAACAATTTTTCAGTTTGATTGATAACCTCATCAAATAATTGTTTTTTAAGCTCTAACTTTCGTTTCTTAAACGCCAAAGCATTTCTTTTTAGCCAGGCTTTTTTGATGATATCATCTTGCCAAAAATTTTGATTTTGAGCATTGGTTATGGGAATGATTTTACAAATCTTATCATAATCTTTCCACATATTATTAGATACAACGGCATGCAATTTTGAAACTGCATTGGCTTTTCTAGCCATTCGCATAGCCGAAACCGTATAATTAATCATGCCTCCATTAACCGTTTCTTTTTCCAACTCCTGATCAGATAACATTCTTCCAAAAAAACCAAAACGGTTTAAATGGCGTCCATCACGTTCTTCATTGCCTGCTTTTTCGGGTGTATGGGTTGTAAATGCTAATTGCTGTTTTTTAACGCCTTGGTCTTTTAAATAATAAAAAGCGGGCAAAGCATGACCTTCATTTAAATGATAAATATCGGCACCTCCTAAAGCTTCAACTACTTTAGCGCCTCCAATACCAAGTACAATACTTTGTGATACTCTGGTAACTTCATTAGCATCATACAAATGATTGGTAATGGTTCTTGATAGATAATCATTAGTTTCAACATCTGTACTTAATAAATAGATGGGCACTGAGCCAAAAATCTCCGGTTTTAATACGTAGGCACGAACTTTTACATCTGGGTTGTCATGCAATTTAACCGAAACCTCTATCCCGGTATCTTCTAAAAAGTTATATGTTTTTTCAATAAAATCGGTTCGAAGCGTTTGATCATCATTTCTGGATTGGTCGTAATATCCATATTTCCAAAGCATTCCAATTCCTATAACATTCTGCTTTAATTCGTGTGCAGAACGCATGTGTGAGCCTGCTAAAAAACCAAGACCACCTGAATAAATTTTTAATGCCTGATGAATTCCAAATTCCATACTAAAGTAAGCAACTTTCTTTTCGTATTTTTTTTCTGGTTTGTATGGATGGCTCCATTTACTATATTTACTTGTCATTTGAATCATTTTTATAAAGCCCCAAATTTATTAATAAATTCTAAATACTGCTCTTGACATATATCATAAAATAGAAACATTACACATTTAAGCTAAAATGACAATATAATACCCTTAATTAATGAGAAATCACATTATTATACGAGTTTTTTTAAGATTTCTTTAAATATATTGGCTTTATTTATAAAGTGACTTTTGTTCCAATGGTTTTTCCGTCGATGATATCAATGATTGTATTATCTGTTTTTCCATTGGCAATAAATGTAGGAATGTTATTGGATGCAGCTTGTTTGGCATAATTTAATTTTGACCCCATTCCGCCGCGTCCTTCAGCTTCGCCTTTTTTACTTTCTTTAATGTATTGATCTATATTTTCATTGGAACCAACTTCGGCTATAAGCTTGCTGGTATTTGAATCTGGATGACCTGAATACAACCCATCAATATCTGTTAGAATAATAAGTTTATCGGCATTAATGAGTTGAGCTACTAAACTTGCCAATTCATCATTATCTGAAAACATAGACATGGTTACTGAAACGGCATCATCTTCATTTAAAATGGGTATAACGCCTTCAGATAATAAGCCTTCATAGCAATTAATCATGTTCTCTCTATGGATTCCGGTACTAAAATCTCTTTTTGTTGGCAACACTTGAGCACATTTTAAACCATAATCAAGAAAAATATTATAGTATAAACGCATCATTCTTGGCTGCCCAATGGCAGAATAGACTTGTCTTCTTTGTGTTTTATCTTTTATTTTTGAACGTCCCAAAACTTCCTTTCCAGCAATAACAGAACCCGAAGACACCAATATGGTAATAATATCTCTTTCATATAACTCAGCTATTTGCTTAACCAAACTTCTTAAAACGGGCCTAACAATTCTATTATTTTTGTTGGTCATGACATTGGTACCAACTTTAACCACTATTATTTCTTTATACATTTTATGTTATTTTCCTAATTCTACAGCTCTATTAAAAGCGGCGAAAGCAGCCTCTTTAATGAGTTCGTTAACATTATTATCTTCCATGGAATCCAAGGCAGCTTGTGTGGTTCCTCCTTTTGAAGCCACTTGTTTCATCCAAGAATTTAGTGAAAGATCTGACTGATTAAAAAGCTCTATAGCTCCTGTAAAAGTCTCACTTACCAAGACTTTTGATGTGTCTTTGGAAAACCCCATTTCTATGGCAGCTTCCACCATGCTTTGCATAAAATAAAAAACATAGGCAGGACCACTTCCTGAAATTCCTGTGGAAGCATCTATAAAGTTTTCGTCACTAACTAAAATGGCTTTACCAGTAGTCTCTAATAAGTTTTCAATCGTTAAAAGCTCTACTGTTGAAACTTCTTTTGAGGCAACATAAGAAGTTAAACCTTTTCCTATTTTTGCCGGTAAATTTGGCATGGCTCTTACCACTTTTGGCAAACCTGTCATTGTTTTTATAAGGTTAATGTTAACACCTGCCATGATTGAGATAATTATTTGATTTTTATTTGCCAAAAGTTTTATCTCTTTAAATAAGGCATCTGCGTGAAATGGTTTTACTGCAATAAATATAATGTCGGCATAAGGAACACAGTCTTTTAATTGTTTATAGGTATCAAAATGAGATATCTCATTTAATTCTAGAAGCTTTTCTTCAGAATTATCTAAAATCATAATATTCTTCTTTTTAAGAAGCTTAGATTTAGACATTCCTTGTGCGTAGGTAAGCCCCATGTTACCAGCACCAATGACTAATATTTTCATATTATTGGTTTAAAATGAATTGTAAATGGTTTGAATAAAATATTATGATGCTTATGCTACCGTGTTAGAGAGCAATCTTTGCAATCTTTAACGAGACCATAATAAGTTTCTCGGTATTTGTGAAGTGTTTTAATGGGTAATAACCCTAGAAGGTACGTTTTGACGTAAGTAACATTGGTTGTTAACTCACCCATTTTTTTACTGTAACGTTTTTCTGTTTTTGTTTTCCTTTTTACTTGTATAACTTTCATAAAATTGTCTTTGCAGACAAGGTATAAAACAAGAGCTAGCTTGAAAGGAATTTATGTTAAAATACTGTTAAAATTTTAGATTTATAAATATTTTAAAAATACCTAATAAACTAATTTAAAGACCATTAAGTTTAAAAATACCCTATAAAAACATTCCAAAAGCGACTAAAAAACTAATGAACTGGACTTTCTGTACACGCGCAATTGCTTATGCCTTGTAGAAAATCCAATCCAATGGTTACAACATGTGTTCCAGAATTAAATCTGGATAAATCATTTATGGTTATTTGGTAAGCATATCCAAAATAAAAGATAGACTTTTTAAATCCTGCCATTGGACCAACGTTTAAGGGTTTAAAAAATTGATCGTTAAGATATCGGTATGAAATGCCAGCCCAATAGTAATCCTCGTTTCTATCGTATTTTCTGAATTTAAAATTGATATCCGTACTTGAACGCCGGTCGCTGCTAAACAATTGATAGTAAATGGAAGGTTCAAATTCTAAACCACTTTTTTTAGGGCCATTGAACACGTAGCCTGAATATATTTGATAGTTAAGAAGTAAATTAGGTTCAGATACCCGAACAGCTTCATCAATTTTTTTCTCTAAAATGTTATTGGCATTAAAACTTACGAAGAAACCTTTATTTCTGTACAAAACACCTACATCAAAATTATTGTTTGAAGTGGATCTATCGTCAGTAACGAAAGGATCTATAATTGGATTTTCAAAGGTAGTGTTGAAATTATTAATATCAATTTTAAAATTATTGATGTTATATGAAATCCCAAAGGACAAATATTGTTTAGAATAATAATCTAAAATTAAATGATGAGCAAAAGAAAATTTAGCACCTGTTTGTATGGTGTTACCATTACGGTCATTATAAAAAGACAACCCAATACCCGATCTATCTGCTATTCTAAAATCTCCATAAATAGATTGATTATCTGGTGCTCCTTTAATACCAACCCATTGCGTAAGCCCATTGGCCCTGATTTTTAAATTATCCCCTATTCCTGCATAAGTTGGAGAGACAACAAAATTATTATCTGCCAAATATTGCGTAAAAACCGGCAAATTTAATTCTTGCCCATAACTTTTTGTTATGAGCAGTAGTATTATGAAAATGAATAACTTTCGCATTTTTGTTATTTTTTATTAGAAATTTCCACTTCTAATTTTGTTATCTGTAGAGCGTAAAATGCCCTACAAATTCTCGTCTGTCTTTTTTATCGTTAAGCCTAACAACATACCAGTAATCTCCGGTAGGCAATTCAATTCCATTGTATTTTCCATCCCATTTTTCGCCAATTCGTAGAGTTGCTATTTTTCGACCATATCGATCAAAAATATCAAAGGTTAAATCTTTGTATTGTGTAGAACAGCCTGGTCCCCATTCATCTAAATTTCCATCATCATTAGGTGTAAAATAATTGGTAATACAGACATCTATATATTCAAAAAATCCAGTAGCAGACGCCACACAACCATTACTATCAGTAACGGTTACGGTATAATTTCCAGATTCGTAGATTATAAAGGTATTTGTGTTTCCATAGGGTTCTGTAATGGATGTCGTTTGGTTTGTGACTTCAAATAGATAACCACCTGAACCTCCAGTTGCTGTAGCTAAAATTTCATTGATATTACCATCATTGACAACTAACTGCAAAGGATCAAAGTGTTCAACGATAAAATTAATGGTCTTTTCGCATGCATCGGTATGTCTTACATTAATAACATGACTACCTGAAGTTACATTTGTAAAGACATTACTTACCTGAAAAGCGCCGCCATCTAATGCATAATCAATATCTGCAAAGTTAACGGTTGTATCATCAACATAAACTTCAACTGTATTGCTTGATGAATCTGTATTATTTGTACAATATACGATCTCTACATCGGCATTAATCAATACCGATTCTGGGAATGTAATGTTCCATTCAGACTCACATCCTTCATTATCAATAACATAAACTACATGATCGCCACCACTTAAACCTGTAAAATCAAATTGCGCTTGGGTTATTGCTCCTGTAGTATAAGTTCCGTTAATATCATCTAAGCTAACGCTATAAGGTAAATTTCCGCCAGAAATATCAATACTGAATTCACCATTTAAATCACCTTCACAAAGTTCAGGAATGATTGAGTTTGGAACAATATTTAAGATAACTGGTGTTGGTTCTGTAACAGTAACATCTAACAATAAAAAACAACCTAACTCATCTTGGGCAATAGCCTGATAAGTACCTGGAGCCAGATCTTCAAAGACAGACGATTCAAAAAACTGATTCATTTGTGGTGAAATGGCATATTTTATAATTCCTGTTCCGCCAGAAGCATTAATTTCCAACATTCCATTATTGCTTCCATTACAAATAACATTTGTAACCGTAAAAGTTGCTGTTAAAGGTACAGCTGGCTCTGTAATGGAAATGGTAGATGATGTGGTTAAACAATCGCCACTATCAACTCTGACCTGATAATTTCCAACAGGAAGATCCGTAAATACACCTGGACTATTTTGAGTTGCAGGAATGGTATTTCCAAGAGTATCTTGCAATGTATAAATGTAATTTCCTATACCTCCTTGAGCAACGGCTACAATAACACCTGTGCTATCTCCAGCGCAATTAATGGTCGCATTGTTAACATCTAAATTAATGGTTAAGATTGGTAGCGGATCGATGGTTATTTGATTGGACACCGAAGCCACACAACCATTGGCATCTCTAACATAATACGTATAAGTTCCCGGAGCTACCTGAAATGTTATTGATGATGCAAAAGAGCCTAAAACGGTTGCAAAATTGATGGTATTGCTATACTCATAAGTTCCAGTACCTCCAGTTGCACTTAATCTTAAGGTGGTATCGGTTAAACAAGTCTGTGATGTTTCTTTTACTAACAACGCCTCAATAGGTAATGGTTCTGTTATAACAACATTAGGAGACGTAAATGCACAATTATAGCCATCGGTTACTACAACATTATAAGTACCAGCACCCAATCCATCAAAAACATTTGATATTTGTGGACCCGAGGCACTAACTGTTGGTAATATTCTATTTAAGGTATAGGAATAATTACTTCCTTGTCCTCCAGAAACTGCACTTACTGTAATGGTGGCATTGGTATCTCCAAAACATGATAATAACGTAGTATTTGCAGTTACGGTTGCTGTTGTTGGAAGCGGAATAACTAACGTTACCATTTCTGAAGCAATACAACCACCAGCATCTCTAACATTCACGGTATATGTTCCAGCAGATAAGTCACTAAAGGTTCCATTTGGAGAATATGCTATGGTTGCTGCTCCTGTTAGTTCGTATTCATAAGTTCCCCATCCATCAGTGGCAATCGCCGTAATGGTGCCTTTATCGTTATCACAAGTTACACCAGATGTTTCCGTGGCAACCAATGTTAATGGCGCCGAAGGAGAATCAATGATAATTGTATTTGAAGTTGCACTACAGAAAGGACTTGCCGTTTCTGTAACAACAACGGTATAAATTCCGGCTACAAGACCAGTAACTATTTCTGGATTTGTAGTGGTATTTCCTATCACAATACCGTTAACAGAAGTTCCTGTACCATCAAAAACCTCATAGGTATAAGGTCCAGAATAATTGCCAACATTCATTTCAAAGGAACCATTATTATCACCAAAACATGTTACTGCTGTTGCAGAAGTAAGAGATATTGTTGGAGGAATTGCTGAAGGCAAAACTATGGAGATATCTTCTGAACATAACGTTACAGTATCTGTAATAGTAACCGTATAAGTTCCTGATGGAACACCAGAGAAAACGTTACCACTTAAACTTATCGATACTGGACTTGGACTTATTGTATAAGCGTAAGAACCAGTACCTCCAGAAGCTGTAATGGTTATTTCTCCATCATCATCATTACAAGTTGGTAATGTTGTAACAGATGGAATTATTGCAATAGGAGCTTCAATATTAACTGTTACTAAGTTTCCACAACCATTAGCGTCCTGTACTTGAATAGTATGACTTCCAGATGATAAATTTGATACTGTAAACGGTGCTGTTCTTGTTTGAAATGCGCCGCCATCAATACTGTAACTATAAGGCGCAATCCCTGAGGTTGTAAGGGTGATGTCAATTTCAAAATTTCCTTCAGTTACGGTACATTGATTATTTACTGAAGCCGAAATGACTGGTTCAGGATCTGATGGTAGAACCAAAACAGGCGTTGTTTTTATACAACCAAAGGCATCTTTAACGTGGACATAATAACTATTGGCATCTACATTAAACACATTTACCGAAGCCCATGACGGATCTGTTGCTAAAGGTGGCACTGCAGAGGTTGTTATTTGATATAAATAAGGTGCGGTACCATCACTGGCTATAGCAGTAATAATTCCAGAGCTCGGGTTACAATTAGCGTTTTTATCAACCGTTGCATTGATATTTAAATCAAAGGCAGATTCCGTAATATTAAAGTTTGTGGTGGCTATACTACAACCCTCATTTGTGGCTCCTGCTTCTTCCCTAATTAAAACAAAGTAGTTTCCAAAAGGTAATGTACCTAAATTTGATACTGTTAATGTACCATTGGCAGGGACGACTCCAGTTCCAGTAAATCCTGTAGAAACGAGAGACTGAGAGTCAAAAATTTCATAAGAAACATTGGTAGAAACCGGATATACACTAGTAATATTGAAACTTACATTACCATCAGAACTGCCAACACAAGTAATATTGTTAGACACAACCGCCGAAGCCAATAAGGTTGAATTTGTTGGAATTGGTAGTGTTGACGTTTGAAAATAATAGCAACCTGTTGATTCGTCAAACACAATAAAAGTGTATGTTACACCAGGCAATAAATTATTAAATGTTGTTTGCATACTTCCAAAAGCATCTTCATCCTGCCAAGGAAAAGCTGTAGGAGGCGTATAAATCATGCCTAGTCCTGTATAAATAGCAAAGTGAAATGGACCAGCACTTATAAGGGCTGAACCCACTTGTACTAAGGCAGAACCACCAGTTGAACAATCCGCTGGAGGCGAAGAAACGTTGATATGCAAATGATCTGGTGGCGATGCCACTAGTACATCTTGAATAAGCACAGAACATCCATTGGCATCCACCACATTTATTTGATACAATCCAAAATCAACCACATCAAAAGTGGTAGAGGTAGTTCCTGAAACATTAAGTTCTGAAGCAGAATAACCATTGGTTCCCGTTACAAAATAGTTATAAGGTCCAGTTCCTCCTGTTACCCCATCAATAATTACCGAACCTTTTGAAACACCAAAAGCGCTACACGTAATATCAACCGCATGATAATTTACCGATATAGCCGTTGGTTCTGCAATGGTAATCGTTGCTGTATCGGTACATGAGTTAGCATCGGTTAAAGTAACCGTGTAATTTCCAGAAGGTAAGCCTGTGGTTTGAGTTCCATAGTCAATTCCTGTAGTATCATTATTAACATTAATTATAAAAGGCGGTGTTCCTACTGTATTATTAATAGTTATTTGAATTGCTCCGTTAGTATCTCCGTTACATAAATTTGGCGTAGAGGCTATTGAACTTATTTCAGGTAAAGAAATGGCATTAACCTTTTGAACACCAGATTCTGCAATACATCCGTTAGCGTCTGTTATTTGAAATTGGTAATTTCCGTCTGCTGTAGCAGAGTAGTTAAAGGTAATTCCTGTTGATCCTATTGAAGTATAACCACCTCCATTTATGGAAACTGCATACGTAAAAGGAGACGTTCCATTTATAATAGTTCCTGTAATTATGGCATCTGGTGAAACTGTACAGTCTAAATCTTTAGTTAAAATGGTATTTACAATAATATCTGGTATGGGGGCAATGGTATAAGATTCACTATAGAGACAATCATTGGCATCTTTAACCTGAAATGTATAGGTTCCAGGCAATAACCCTGAAAAAACATTGGATGTTTGATATGGAGTTGATGCTGCTGCCGGTGCAATGATTTGATATTCCAAAGGAGCAACACCACCTGTTGTTCCGGTAATCGTTACCGAGGTAGTATTTGTAGAGCATGTTGGAATTGGACTGTTAAAAGTTAAATCTGTTGGAGGATTTAATGAATCTACCGTAACAGAATTCGTTATAAACGTACAACCGCTTGAGTCCATGATGGTAATAACGTAAGTTCCATTAGTCAATCCAGTAAAAACCTGTCCTGCCTGATAGTTTATTCCATCAATACTATAGGTATATGGTGCAACACCTCCTGAAACTCCAGAAACAGTTATTGTTCCTGTTGTTGTACATGTATAAGGTGCTGTTACATTTGCTACCCCATCAATGCTTGGAGGAATGGTGATAGTAATAGTTTGTGGTGCAGTTAAACAAACATCGGTTCCAAAAGTATATTCAACAACCACCTCATAACTTCCTGCAGATAATCCA
>PFKE01000086.1:0-2989 GCA_002784145.1 Flavobacteriaceae bacterium CG_4_10_14_3_um_filter_33_47
TCAGAGAGGTTTTGCTTTTTCATGTTCTTCCTCACTTTAGTGATAAGCTGAATGCCATCTTGAAACAAAAGCTCAGAAAGGGCCTTTGATATATAGCCTTTATCCCCAAACAACTTACCAAAGACTTCTTTTGTCATGGCAGTCATAAGCTCAATATTCCTGTCATCTATATTGCCTTTGGTCAGGTAAAAGGATAAAAGCTCCCCTTTGTCATTATTCACGTTATTTTAAATGTTTTACAACTTGTTACTAAGGTGGTTTTGTTTTAATATCAAAGTAAATATAATCAATATTTCCTACGAAAATAAAAATCCCAACAGCAAGCCATCGGGATTTTGTAAATCTTTTTCTACAGTCCAAAGTCTATAGTCTATTTTCTTTTATCTATTGTCTTTCATCTATAGTCTATCATCTACTTCCTAATAACCCTCACATTCATTTCCTCAATCTTTTTATCGGATAGGATGGAAGGCGCTCCAAATAATAAATCGTCGCTCGTGCCTGTTTTTGGGAACGCCATCACTTCACGTATGGATGCTTTTTTCTCTAAAATCATCATCAACCTATCCACGCCCCAAGCAATACCGCCGTGTGGTGGTGCGCCATAATGGAAGGCTTTATACATGGTGCCAACGCTTTTCAGCATTTCCTCTTTGTTGTAACCCATGTTTTTGTAGGTCGCTTCCAGAATTTCGGGTTTATGGGCACGAATGGAACCGCCACCAATTTCGTAACCATTTAATATTAAATCGTATTGTTGGGCGATGATGCTTCCAATTTCTTCTTCCTTGCCATTCATGTGTTTTTCAATATCATAAACTGCTGGCATTGAGAAGGGGTTGTGTGTAAATGTCCATCTTCCTTCATCCGTTTTTTCAAACATGGGGAAATCAATCACCCAAGCCGGACGTAATTCCTTCGGATTGATTAAATGCAACATGCTTCCCAATTCCTGACGCACGGCATCCAAAGCTTTATTAGCAGTGGCATAATCAGCCGCCGAGAAAAACACAATATCGCCCACTTTAGCATTGGTTGCCTTGATGATACCTGCTGCAATGTCTTCGCCTAAAAATTTAATAATAGGCGATTGTAAATCGGTTTCATTAACAATGATATAAGCCAAACCGCCCAAACCATGTTGTTGCGCTGTGGCCGTTAATTTTTCAATTTGTCCTTTAGATAAACGCTTGTTGCCTTGTTCTTTGGCAGAGACTTTAATGCATTTTACAATCCCGCCTTCGTCAATAGGTTTGCTAAACACTTGAAACGTCGTGTCTTTTACAATGTTTGTAATGTCTTGAAGTTTTAAACCAAAGCGTAAATCGGGTCGGTCGCAACCATAATAATACATGGCATCTTGGTAGGTTATCACTTCAAACGGACGTAATATCCATTTGTTGCCATATATTTTGGTTACCACTTCATTAAACATTTTGGTGTTTAAATCGATGATTTGTTTCATGCTGGCATAGGCCAATTCCATATCCAATTGGGTGAATTCCGGCTGACGGTCACCACGAGAATCTTCATCTCTAAAACAACGGGCAATCTGGAAATACTTTTCGTAACCGCTTACCATCAACATTTGTTTAAACTGTTGTGGTGCTTGTGGTAAGGTGTAAAATGTCCCGGATTGTTTACGGGTTGGCACAATAAATTCGCGAGCACCTTCATCGGTTCCTGCGCTTAAAATAGGGGTTTCAATTTCCAAGAAATTCTCTTCATCTAAAATGTCGCGGAGTAATTTGATGACCTTGTGGCGGTTGACAATCACACGACGCACATCATCATTTCTATGGTCTAAAAACTTATATTGAAAACGAATGGTTTCGTTGGTTTTTGTCGCACGTTTTATTTCAAAAGGAAGTGTTCTGGATAAGTTTAAAATATCAAGTTCGTAAGCTTCCAATTCTATTTTTCCAGTCCTTAAAGCCGCATTATAATCATCTTCCTTACGCTGAACAATCGTACCCGTAACGGTAATCACCGATTCTGGTTTTAACTTCACCAATTCATCTAAATTAGGAAACGATTCCCTGCTCAAACGCACTTGGAAAATCTCTGTACTGGAATCACGTAAATCAATAAATATCAATTCCCCGTGATCTCGAACACTCGATACCCAACCCGCAAAGGTTACTTTTTCAGAAATGTTACTTTCGGAAATAGCGGTGATTACATGTGTTCTGTATTCCTCTTTTATGATGATGGGGATTTTAGGAACCGATTCTTCTTGTATTTCCCTTTCTTCCGAAATTGGCACAGACAAATCGGGATTTGCTTCAGAAAATGGAACGGACAAATCGTGACTTGTCCCTTCGCTTAATTTATTTAAAATAATTTGACGAATTACTTTTCCATTCGCTCCTTTTCCAATAACACCCAAAACCTTTCCAACTAAAATCCCTTCTTTTCCTTGGTTTCCAGCTTTAATATCGTTGGCAACGGCTTCATTCTCAGAAATGATTTTCGCAATGGCATCCTGAATTTTTTCTTCGGAAATCGTATTTTCCTCAAAATAGGTTTTATAGTTAAATTGAGCATTATCCAACAACGATTTAATGGCATTTTGAACCAATACCACCGTTACTTTTTCGTCTTTGAATAATTTGAATATCTCTATAAAATCCTGAATGTTTTCGATTTTGGAATAGTCTTCAGGTTTTATGTTGTTTGATAAGGTTTTAGCAACAAATGAAGCATCATTCAATTCGTTATTAATGGCCACGAAGGTTTCAGAACGTAACGAATCTGCCGTGAAAAACTTAGCATCTTGTGGCAATACGCCGCCATGTATTAAAATAGATTCTACGGCAAAGGGAAGCATTTTGGTATCTACATGAATCGATTCCACGGCACTTTTAATGTTTACTAAAGGCAAATCGGGTTCTGAAATAAAGCGGTAATCCGCTTCAAATTCCTTTTTACGCATGGTTTTGGTTTGCTTTAAATCGGCGTCCCATAAAACCGTGGTTTGGTCGGGTCT
>PFKE01000086.1:2998-7571 GCA_002784145.1 Flavobacteriaceae bacterium CG_4_10_14_3_um_filter_33_47
TTGGTCGGGTCTGAATTCTTTATTTTCAATATAATAGTTGAATTGTTTTTCAACTTCTTCTTTTAAGGCATCGACCATAAACTTAAACGAGTTCAAGTTTTTGATTTCGGTACGAGGATTTAAAGTATAACTATGTTTTTTGCGAAGCGATACGGAAACATCCGATTTAAATTCTCCTTTTTCAAGATTTGCTTCAGAAATTTTTAAATTTTGGACAATACGTTGAATGTACTGCGCATAAATGGAAGCATCTTCAATATGGCGAATACAAGGTTCGGTAACAATTTCAATCAGTGGTACGCCAGCTTTGTTGAAATCGACCAGCGAAATGGTTTTTTCATGCATCAATTTAGCTGCATCTTCCTCAATATGAACTTGCGTTAAATTAACCGTAAATTGGCTACCATCATTCCTAAAACACGATACTTGTCCGTCTGGAATAATAGGGTTATGAAACTGTGTAATTTGAATATTCTTCGGGTTATCCGGATATTCATAATGTTTTCTATCCCAAGAAATAATGTCATTTTCAAACGAAGAATTTACTGCTTTTCCAAAATAAATGGCCTTGGTAATGGCTTCTTTATTAATGGCAGGTAAAACACCCATTTGTCCGGTACAAACAGAACATATATTTTGGTTTGGCGTGTCTGTTTCTTGGTTAGGGCAAGAGCAGAACAACTTGGTTTTTGTGTTTAATCTAACATGTGTTTCTAATCCGATAACTAACTCTAAATCGTGGGCTTTTAAAGCCGCGTCTAATTGTTCCAAATCCATTATATTGTATCTTTTAAGAAGTTAGCAAACTTCAAAACAAGTTCGTCATTATTTTTTGCTGCCGTTATTTGTAAGCCCGTTTCTGTGCCTTGCGGAATGGTAAGTGTTGGTAATTGCCCAAGGCTAAAACCAACGGTATAGGCATCACTTAAATACATGGCTAATGGATCTTTTAAGCTTTCTCCAATTTTTGGTGGTGTGGCTGGCGTTACAGGAGATAAGATAATATCAACTTCTTCAAAATCTTTTTTGAAATTTTCTGAAATAGAATCGCGTAATGCTAATCCTTTTAAATAGATTTCATCTGAAAATCCTTGTGATAAAACTTGATTTCCACCAACAATTCTTCGTTTAGTTTCTTCTGAAAAATTTTCAGAACGGGTGATGGCGTAAGATTCTTTAAGATTTTTATCCTCAATACGATTGCCATAATTGCTGCCATCTAAACGTGATAGGTTAGAGGCAGTTTCAGCCATGGCTAATGTATAATAAGTAGACACAAGGATGTCAGATTTAAAGAAATCGAGTTCTTTAACTTTGATGCCTTTGGCTTTAATCTTTTCAATAGACGCTAAAAAATCAGCTTTTATGTCTGGGTCAATCGCTTCACTTTCAATGAAATTTTTAAAGTAACCAATGGTTTTGATGTCTCTTGAATTTGAAATACTGCTTTCGCTAATTTCCGCGGAAGCGTAAGTGGTTTGATCTTTAACATCTTTTCCACTCATCACATTCAATACCAAACGAATATCTTCAACAGATTTTGCAATAGGCCCAACACAGTCTGTGGATGATGCATAAGCCATTAATCCATAGCGAGAAATACGTCCGTATGTTGGTTTTAAACCATATACATGGTTGTAGCCAGCTGGTTGACGCACCGAACCTCCCGTATCGCCACCAATAGAGAACACGGTGTAATCTTTGGCAACATTTACAGCAGAACCACCACTAGAGCCACCACCAACTAAATCGGGATTAATAGCATTTTTAACAGCACCAAAAATGGTGTTTTCGCTAGAAGAACCATGTCCAAAACTATCGCAATTTTCTTTAACGATAGGAATAGCACCTACATCCAATAATTTTTGAATGGCCGTTGCCGTGTAAGCCGATTTGTAATATTTTAGCAAATTTGAACTCGCCGTAGTGTAAGTGCCTTGAAGCATATATACATCTTTAATACCAAACGGAATGCCTTCTAAAATACCAATGGTTTCACCATTAGCTATTTTTGTATCTACCTTTGCTGCTAATTGTAAAGCTATAGTATCGAGTAGCGAATTGACCGTATTGTTAGTATTGGCTTTCAATAGATCTAATCGTTCTTGAACTAGTTTAACACAAGAAATGTCTTTATTCATCAATTGCTGATGAATTTGTTTTATTTGAGAATCCATAATTATTCTTCTATAATTTTAGAGACTACCAAATATCCATTTTTTTCTTTAGGGAAGTTTTTAATGATGATTTGTTTTTCCAATGCAGAACTTTCAAATACTACATCATCTCTTAAATCATCTAAAGACACGCCGTTATTATGATTATTATTAAAAGAGGTATTATTTGTTGATTGTGCATTTTTAATCACATCAAATAATTTATTCACAGCCTCACTGGGTTGCGCTCCTTTAATACTCGACAATACGTCGACTGTCATAATTTTACTCATTTCTTACATTTTTAAATTAAAAAAAAGCCCTCCGAATTCGGAAGGCTTTATATATTTTTAAACAATAACCTTCCGACCCTAAAAATTAGGATTATTGAAATTATTATTGTTATTAGTTGACATAAAATCTTATTTGCATTCCAAATATATACAGAAATAACATATGGAGCACTATTTTTTCTAATATCCTAATGCATATTGTTGAATTAGTAAAAAACTTGAATTTTTTTTATTGATTATTTAAATAAAAATGATTGAAATTCGTTTGGATTTGATTGTTTTTGAGTATTATATCAAATCAATCCTTTTTCAATGGCAACTCTCACCAATCCCGCAACATTTTTAACACCCAATTTTTGGATCAAGTTGCTGCGATGCGCTTCAACTGTTTTTGAAGTAATAAAAAGTTGTTCTGCAATTTCTTCTGTAGTGTTTTCTTTTACAATTAATATGAGCACTTCTTTTTCGCGCCTTGTTAATGTGGGTATAAAGAATGAGCTGTTCGTTGGCTTGCCTAAAGAATCATTTAAAAGCACGCGCTGTAATTTTTCAGGAAGAAACAATTGATTGATTGATACGGCTTTTATGGCCTCAATTAATTCGTTTTTATTGGTGTTTTTTAATAGATACCCATTAGCACCGTTTTTTATAATTTGTTTTATAAATGAAATGTCTTCGTAATTTGATAAGGCAATAATTTTAAGATCTTTGTAGGTTTCCTTAAGTTGTTTGCATAAAAGTATGCCGTTGCCATCTGGAAGATTAATATCCAGTAATAGTACTTGTGGTGTTATTTCTAGTAAACCTTTTATGGTATCGTTAACAGTATGATAGGCATTAATAATTTTAATACCATCAACGTGGTTTAGCATGGTTTTTAAACCTTCAACTACCATCACATGGTCATCTGTTATTGCTACTGTTATCATGATTTAGGAATGTTTTTTAAATCAATGTTAATGGTAAAAGTAGTTCCGTTTGGGTTGTGTTCTTCATCAAGCGTGGCGTTTAAAAATGCAATGCGAGATGCAATGTTTCTTAATCCAATACCAGATTTTTTTTGAGAATTATGAAATCCTTTTCCATTATCTTCAACAGTAATGAATAAATTGTCTTGATGTGAATTAATTTGAACCAAAGCTTCGGAAGCTTCAGCGTGTTTAATGATATTGTTTACTAATTCTTGGATAATTCTGTAAATAACAGTTTCAATATTTTTTGATAATTTTATGTCATTGCCAAAGTGTTGAAAATTAATTTTTATAGCATGAAATTGCTCTAGTTTTGAACAGTAATTTTTAACCGAATTTAGTAAACCAAAATCGTTAATAGCCGTAGGCGATAGGTTGTGTGATATGTTCCGAACTTGGTCGCAGGAGTAATCAATCATATCAATTGCTTTATTGAAAAGTGTTTTGTTTTCTGTAGAAAGCGAATTAAAATCAATACTTGAAAGCTGGAATTTTATAGATGATAAATCGCCATTAATGCCATCATGCAAATCTTGTGCTAAACGTATGCGTTCTTTTTCTTCACCTTCAATGAGTGCTTGTAGTTTAGCGATGTCACGTTCTTGCTCTAGTTTTGAAATTTCTATGTTTTTTAATTTTTGACGTTGAAAATAAAACAACCACAAGCCAAAAAGGATTAAAAGCAATATAATTCCGCTTACGGCAGCTAGAATAAAGTTGTTCTTGTTTTTTACAAGTTCTAATTGGTTGTGTTCTAAAACGGATTTGTTTTCGGCAAGTTCTTTGTCCTTTTTTTCGGATTGGTATTGTTTCTCCAGTAAGTTTATTTGTTTTAAGTGGTTTTCATTTAGTAGCGAATCGTTTAATTGAACATTTTGTTTCAAATGAAAATAAGCTTTATTTGTGTTGTTAAGCATTTTAAAAACCTTTGCTAATTGCAAATGGGCTTTGGTTTGTATTTCAATTTTATCTGTTGCTTTGGCAGTTTTTAATGCTTCTTGTAAGTAGGTAATTGCGGTTTTGTAATCTTTGTTGAAAGCATAGGAAGTGCCAAGTTCTAAAATCAAATCATTTTTGTAATAGCTGTCGTTTATGTCATTAATAAAAGGCAAAGCTTTTTGATAGTGATAGATGGCTTTATTGTAATCTTTTG
>PFKE01000027.1 GCA_002784145.1 Flavobacteriaceae bacterium CG_4_10_14_3_um_filter_33_47
AGTAATAACCACTGAAGTGACAACCACTAAAACAACAGAAAAAACTGTTAAACCGGTTGTTGTAGAAACGAAACCAGTAATAAAAGAAGATCCTAAAAACCCAGAAGTTGTTGTAGTTGAAAAACCAATAGTTGTTGCTGATCCTTCAGAATGAGTTGTACCTGCAAAATACAAAATCATGAAAAACCCAACCGATGCAAAGGATAGCGAAAATATGACTATCGGAAAAGCTTTGTATGCAAAACAATGCAGCTCTTGCCATGGTAAAAAAGGATGGGGTGATTGCTCCAAAGCCGCTGAAATGAAAGAAGATCTTGGATATTTTTCTTCTGAAGAATTCCACAAACAATCTGATGGTGCTCTATTCTATAAAACTACTTTTGGAAGAGATGATATGCCAGAATATAGCAAAAAAGTGCCAGATGATGAAGACCGATGGCTTATAGTAAACTAAATGAGAACTTTAAAAGAGTAATGTTTTTATTTAAAATTCATCAAAAATTAAAACCCTAATTGTGTAACATATGTTACAAAACATGATAAATGTCATTATCTATCTAAGGTTCTGTGAGTACCTTTAAATAATTATTAGTCAACCATTTTTAATATTATCAAGATTTAAGCGATACACAAATTATGAATAAATCCTTACGTTATATTAGTGTTTCCCACAAAACAGCATCTACTATACAAAGAGAAAAGTACCACCTTTCAGATACTGAAAAAGAGCTACTTACACATTTAATTCGTAGTACATTTTCTGATATTTCTGGGTTGTTCATTTTAGCTACTTGTAATAGAACTGAAATTTATTTTGAAGCCATTCATACCACAAAAAATGACTTAACAGCGTTACTTATTGATTTTAAATCGATCCAAAATAAAACATCCGAACAGATGGTATTCATTTCTAGTAACCAAACAGAAACCTCCATTCAACACTTATTAGAAGTTTCATCAGGCTTAGAATCGCTTGTTTTTGGTGATGCAGAAATTATTTCACAAATTAAAAAAGCACATCAATTTTCCATGCATTATAAAATGCAAGGATCTTTGTTAGAAAGAGCTTTACAAGCTGTTTTTAAAACCCATAAACGTATTAGTAATGAAACTAATTTTAGAGATGGCACCACGTCTGTAGCTTACAAATCTTTGAAAGTTATTAGACAAACTTATGATAGCGAAACAGTCAAATCAAAAAAAATATTATTTGTTGGTGCTGGCGATATTGTAAAACAATTATTTAAATACAATTCTAAATTTAATTTTAACAACATATACATCAGTAACCGAAGCCTTGAAAAGGCTATTATTCTAGCGCAAGCCAATCAATGCCATACCTATCCTTGGGAGCATGTTCTTTCAAACAATTTTGATGATTTTGATGTGATTATCAGTGCTGCAAGTAATTGTCCTAATTTAATTAATAACATCTCTGCTTCTAAAAAACCCTTATTAATAGACTTAGCAGTGCCATGCAATATTGATAAACGGTTAAAAGAAATTGAGCATGTTATCTTTCATGATTTAGATTCTATCTCAGTTGAGCTTGAAGAAACCAAAGAACATAGATTGGCCGCAACAGATGAAGTCAATGGTATTATTAATGAAGAAATTGAATCTTATAAAGAATGGCTTGAAGGAGGGCTGTTAAGAGCGCTTTTAGCAGAATTCAAAATTAAGGTTCATACTAAAGTTAAAACACAATTAAACACGATTGAATCTTCCAAAATAACATTGGTTACCAATCAAGTCATGAAAAAAATAATGGTGCAAAATGAATTAACCATTAATGTAGACGATATAGATTCCTTAATCTGTGAAGAGATTTCTTCATTGCATATTTAAAAAAATTCTTAACGATATTTCTCAATAAATAGTTTAAAAATCATATTTTTAAAGTCATTAAAAACTTAAAAATGAATTTTAAACTATTTTTTTTATGCCTAATGCTAAGTTTGTTTAATAGCAAAGCACAAACAATACCGTTGTACATTGGAACCTATACCGATGGTAATAGTGAAGGCATTTATAGGATGGAATTTAATTTAAAATCAGGTGAACTTAGCCATTTACAATTTGCTGCTGCTACAGAAAACCCTTCGTTTATAGCATATTCACGAAATAAAAAATATTTATACGCCGTAAACGAAAGTAGTGGATGGGTTTCTTCCTTTAAAATTCAAGAAAACGGCTTGTTAAAATTTTTAAATAAAGTAAGCAGTCATGGTGATTGGCCTTGTCATATTTCATTAAACAGATCAGGAAATAAAGCCGTAGTATCAAATTATGGTGGTGGTTCTGTTGCCATTTATAACATTTCGAGAGACGGAAAACTCAGTGAAGCATCACAAATTTTTGAATACAATATTGAAGAGAAAAAATCACATGCCCATTCAGCACAATTTTTTAACGACGAACTCTTTATTTCAGATTTAGGCATGAATGCTGTTTATCAATACCAACTGAAAAATAAGGATTATGAATTGTCTTCATCCAATATAATTCCAATGTCTGGAAATCCAGGACCAAGACATTTTGCTTTAACAAAAAACGGTCAATTTATATACATTATCAATGAATATGGAAGCTCAGTAACCTCAGTAAAAAAAACAGAGAATAATTTTGAACAGATTGATTACGATGCTACTTTGGATGAAGCTTATAAAGGAGAAAATTCTTGTGCCGATATTCATTTATCTAAAAATGAACGTTTTTTATATGGGTCTAATCGAGGAGAAAACACCATCGTTGTATTTAAAAGAAACATCGATAATGGCACCTTAGAAAAAATTCAAACCATGCCGGTTCATGGGGATTGGCCAAGAAACTTTACTTTAGATCCTTCAGGCAAATTTTTGTTGGTTGCCAACAAAAAAAGCAATAACATTTCTTTTTTTAAAATCAATTCCAAAACTGGTATTCTTTCCTTTTTAAAGTCAGTTGATGCCCCTACTCCAGTATGTCTTTTGTTCTAAAAACACCTCTATTTACAGCAGTAAATCATTATAAAATAATGTATTGTAAATAAAAAAAATATAGTATCTTTGCGCTCTTATTAATAACCGAGGTCGAGAACCTCATTAATTAATCATTATGCCAGTAAAAATTAGATTACAAAGACACGGTAAAAAAGGAAAACCTTTTTATTGGATTGTTGCAGCTGATGCACGTTCAAAAAGAGATGGTAAATACTTAGAAAAATTAGGTATTTATAATCCAAACACAAACCCAGCAACGGTTGAATTAAACGTTGATGGTGCTGTAACATGGTTACAAAATGGTGCACAACCAACCGATACGGCAAAAGCTATTTTATCTTACAAAGGCGCTTTATTAAAAAATCATCTTGCCGGTGGTGTTAGAAAAGGTGCTTTAACAGAAGAACAAGCTGAAGCTAAATTTAACGCTTGGTTAGAAGAAAAAGGATCTAAAGTTGTTGCAAAATCGGATAGTTTAGCAAAAGCACAAGCTGATGCCAAAGCTAAGGCCATTGAAGCTGAAAAAGCAGTAAATGAAGCAAGAACAGCAGCAGCTGTTGTTGAAGAAACTGTAGAGGAAGCTCCTGAAAATGCCGTTGAAGAAACTGTTGAAAGTGTCGTTGAAGAAGCTCCTGAAGCTGAAACTACTACTAAAGAGGCTACCGTTGAAGAAACACCTGAATCAAAAGAAGAATAAAAAAATTATTTTTTATACTTTTAAACTCCGATACTTTTATCGGAGTTTTTTATTTTAAAATATTATGAACATTGAAGATTGCTTTTATTTAGGGAAAATAGTTAGAAAATATAGTTTTAATGGTGAATTGCTCATTAAATTAGACACCGATCAGCCCGAATTATATGAAAATTTAGAAGCTGTTTTTATAAATTACAGAAATTCATTCATTCCCTTTTTTATTGAAAGTTCACAGCTTCACAAATCAGATTTACTCCGTGTACAATTTGAAGATGTTACTACAGAAGCTGAAGCAGATTCATTATTAAAAAGCGATGTTTACTTACCATTAGAGTTTCTGCCTAAATTAGAAGGTAACAAATTCTATTTTCATGAAATAATTGGTTTTAAAATAGAAGATGTTTCCTATGGCTCTTTTGGAATTATAAAAGGCGTTAATGATTCTACCGCACAGGCATTGTTTGAAGTAGAAAATAATGGTAAAGAAATATTAATACCTATCAACGATGCCTTTATAGTAAAGGTAGACAGAGCAAAAAAATCCATTTTAGTAAATACACCACAAGGATTGATTGATCTTTATTTATAAAATTCCAAAACGCAAAATCCAAATTCCAATATATTATGGAAAATAACAAAGTTTATGATTTAGAAGAACGAACTTACATATTTGCAAAAAAAACAAGACTTGTTATACAAAAACTTTCAAAAACAATCTCTAACATAGAAGATGGTAAACAATTGGTTCGATCATCAAGTTCAATCGCTGCCAATTATATTGAAGCTAATGAAAAACTTGGGGATAAGTATTTCAAATTTAGATTAAAAATTGCAAGAAAAGAAGCTAAAGAATCTGTACTTTGGTTAAAACTTCTTATAGATTTAAATCCAATTCATGAATTAGAGTTAACAAGTCTGCTGGGTGAAGTAGAAGAACTACGCAAAATATTATCGGCCATAATCAACAAATCTTAATTCCTTTGGAATTTGGAATTTAAAAATTGGAATTTAAATTGAAGCCATTCAAATTTAAACAATTCGAAATACAACAAGACCAATGTGCCATGAAAATTGGTACAGATGCTGTATTATTAGGTGCTTGGACTTCCTTGAAAAATAATCCATTTTCGGTTTTAGATATAGGTGCTGGCACAGGTGTATTATCATTAATGTTAGCTCAAAGAAGCAAGGCCCAATTAATAGATGCCATTGAAATTGATGACAGCGCTTACGAACAATGTGTCAATAATTTTGAAAACTCCCCATGGAGTGATCGTTTATTTTGTTATCATGCCTCTCTTGATGAGTTTGCAAATGAAATAGAACAGCAATATGACCTCATTATTTCAAATCCACCATTCTATTCAGAGGATTACAAAACAACCAATGAACAAAGAGATTTAGCCCGATTTTCAGAGGCATTACCTTTTGATCACTTGCTAGAAAGTATTTCTAAACTACTTTCTGAAGATGGCGTCTTTTCTGTAATTATTCCATTCAAAGAAGAAACTAAATTTATAACCTTAGCTTTAGAATTTAAGCTATTTCCGAACAGGATGTTACATGTAAAAGGCAATCCTTTATCAGATATTAAACGCAGCCTTTTAGAGTTTTCTTTCACTAAAAGCAATATAAAAATTGATACCCTTATTATCGAAACAGAAAGGCATCAATACACGCAAAATTATATAGATCTCACCAAAGATTTCTATCTAAAAATGTAATTAAATCAATAAGGATTAATTAAATTTGAAGATGAAAAAATGATGAATTCTCAAAGAAAACTTAGTAATTATTATTATTTTTCATTTTAAGAAGTCTAAAACTCAATTTTATGAAACCAGATTTATTTGAAGCACCTGATTATTATAATTTAGATGAGCTGCTAACAGAAGAACATAAATTAGTGCGCGATGCAGCTCGAGAATGGGTAAAACGCGACGTTTCACCTATCATAGAAGAGTATGCTCAAAAAGCAGAATTTCCAACTCAAATAATAAAAGGCTTAGCAGACATTGGTGCTTTTGGCCCATACATTCCGGTAGAATATGGTGGTGCTGGTTTAGATCAGATTTCGTACGGCCTAATCATGCAAGAAATTGAGCGCGGCGATTCTGGTGTTAGAAGCACAGCTTCAGTGCAATCGTCTTTGGTGATGTATCCTATATGGAAATATGGCAATGAAGCACAACGTCAAAAATACTTACCAAAATTAGCTAGTGGCGAATGGATGGGTTGTTTTGGTTTAACCGAGCCTGACCATGGAAGTAATCCTGGAGGCATGACCACTAATTTTAAAGATAAGGGCGACCATTATTTATTAAATGGTGCAAAAATGTGGATTTCTAATGCACCTTTTGCTCAAGTAGCTGTGGTTTGGGCAAAAGACGAAACAGGTCGCATTTATGGATTGATTGTAGAACGTGGCATGGAAGGCTTTACAACTCCCGAAACCCACAACAAATGGTCCTTGCGTGCCAGTGCAACAGGCGAACTTATTTTTGACAATGTAAAAGTTCCTAAAGAAAATTTATTGCCAAATAAGTCAGGTCTTGGTGCACCTCTTGGTTGTTTGGATTCAGCCCGTTACGGTATAGCTTGGGGCGCCATTGGTGCTGCCATGGATTGCTATGATACGGCTTTAAGATATAGTAAAGAACGAATGCAATTTGGCAAACCTATTGGGCAATTTCAATTGCAACAAAAAAAATTGGCCGAAATGATTACTGAAATCACCAAAGCACAGTTATTGACTTGGCGTTTAGGTACTTTACGCAACGATGGTAAGGCAACCTCAGCACAAATATCCATGGCTAAGCGGAATAATGTCGATATGGCTATTACGATAGCCCGAGAAGCCAGACAAATACTTGGTGGCATGGGAATTACTGGAGAATATAGCATTATGAGACACGCCATGAACCTAGAAAGCGTCATTACTTATGAAGGCACTCATGATATTCATTTACTCATTACAGGATTTGACATTACTGGATTAAATGCTTTTAAATAACTTCAGATAGATAATAATTTATTAATCATAAAAAGGCGGTTCAATTTAAACCGTTTTTTTGTTACATTTACTTTATGCTTTCTTCAAAAAAACGCCTCGATAACGCCTATAAAACGGCTAAAGTCTTAGAGTTTAATAATAGTTCTAAGTTTATCTTTTTTAGCGATTGCCACAGAGGCGACAATAGTTTTGCAGATGATTTTGCTAACAACCGTAATATTTACTTTCATGCATTAAAACATTATTACAATAACGGTTTCACTTACTGCGAAATTGGTGATGGTGATGAACTTTGGGAAAATCTCTCTTTTAAGTCCGTTTTTGAAGCTCATAAAAATGTTTTTTTGCTCATGAAGCAATTTTACATAGAAAACAGATTGCATCTTATTTGGGGAAATCATGATATGGTATATAAAAATTCTGGTTTCGTCAAGAAACATCTATCAACTTATTTTGAACCAAAAACCGGAAAAGATGAACCCTTGTTTCATGATATACAATACTTTGAAGGTATTATTTTAAAACATACTGAAACACAACAAGAATTGTTTTTAACCCACGGTCATCAAGCCGATTGGTGGAATTACCTATTTTGGAAATGGAGTCGTTTTATGGTCAGAATTTTATGGAAACCATTAAATGTTATGGGAATTGCAGACCCTACAAGTCCTGCTAAAAACTACAAAGAACTCATTAAAGTAGAACGAAGAACCAAAAAATGGATAGCAGAAAACAATAACTTAATCACCATTGTTGGACATACACACAGACCTCGTTTTTCTGAACCTGGTGATATTGCTTTTTTCAATGATGGTAGTTGTGTACATCCTAGAAGCATAACAGGTATTGAAATTGAAAATGGAACTATTGCACTTATTAAATGGCAAATTTCAACCAAAGAAGACGGCACACTTCAAATTATTAAAGATATTCTTGAAGGCCCACAAAAACTTATTGACTATATAACTAATTAAGAATCAAGACCAGCTCTATTTCCAACCTTAACATTTATTGCTTAATACATTTCTAAAACCTTTACTTTTTATTGGCGTTTATCTGTATAAAAATCTTAATGAACAGTAGCAAAAAAAATCTCTTTGTTATTTTAAGATATATTGGAAATCTACTTCTTTATTTTTAAATTTTATAATACACTATAACCTTTTCGCAGTTAAAATTGAATTTTTTAACAGTCTAAACTAACATATATCATATAATTAGCTAATCTATTATTTTAATTTTACTCTTAGAATTACCATAACAATTCAATGGAAATAGTCAATTGCAAAATAATTTGAAAGAGATTATGAATTCAAATCTAGCTAGTAAAAACTCGTTTATTCATTCAGGTGTTATTTCAAAAATAAAAGACGACTTGGTTACTGTTACATTAGAACAAAATATACATTGTGAAGCTTGCCATGCTAAAGGCTCTTGTGGTATTTCAGAATCAGAGAACAAAGAAATTGAAATTTTAAATTCTATAGATTCATTTAAAATAAACGAGCAAGTAACTGTAGTATTAAGAAAAGCTCTTGGATTAAAAGCAGTATTTTGGGCTTATGTATTTCCTTTTATTTTAATGTTTGGAGCACTACTCATAGCTTCAAGTTTTGTAAAAGAATGGGTTGCTGGTTTAATCTCATTATTTGTATTAATACCTTATTACCTATTGCTGTATTTTTTAAAAAACATGTTTAAAAAAATTTTTGAAATTTCAGTATTAAAAATCTAAATAAAATGACAGACTCAATTATATATAGCGTTCTTTTACTGACTTCTTTAGGAATAATGGCGGCTATTATATTGTATGTTGTTTCTAAAAAATTCTATGTATACGAAAACCCTTTAATAGCTGAAATTGAGGATATTTTACCAGCTGCTAATTGCGGTGGATGTGGGTCACCAGGCTGTAAAGCTTTTGCAGAAAAATTAGTAAATTCAGAAGATATATCAGTGCTGTTTTGTCCCGTTGGTGGTAATGCGGTTATGAAATTAGTATCAGAGGTTTTAGGAAAAGAAGTTTTAGAAAAAGACCCGACAGTAGCTGTTTTAAGATGCCAAGGAGCTTGTGATGTAAGACCAAAAACAACAGAATATCAAGGACCAAAATCTTGTGTCATTTCATCTTTAATATATAGCGGCGAAACCGATTGCCAATACGGTTGTTTAGGTGATGGTGATTGTGTAGCTGTATGTAAGTTTGATGCCATGTATATGGATGAAGCTACAGGATTACCAGTTATAATCTCAGATAAATGCACCTCTTGTGGAGCTTGCGTTGAAGCCTGCCCAAGAGATATTATTGAAATGCGACCAAAGAATAAAAGAGATTTAAAAATATTTGTTGGTTGCCTGAATGAAGACAAGGCAGGTATTGCAAAAAGAGCCTGCGAGGTGGCTTGTATAGGCTGTTCTAAGTGTCTTGATGTTTGTCCGAAAGACGCCATTTCTATAGAGAATAATTTAGCATATATAGATCCAGCCATTTGTACATTATGCAGAAAATGCGTAGAAGTATGTCCTACTCATTCTATAATAGAAACTAACTTTCCACCAAAGAAGGACAAAAAAGTTGAACCTAAAGTTGAAGTACTTGTTGAATCTGAAAAAATAAAAACCGATGCTTAAAACATTTCCGAAAGGCGGTATTCATCCTCCAGAAAATAAGTTAACCTCAACAAAAGGCATCAAAAAAATGCCTGTGCCTAAAATGGTGTATGTGCCCATTTCGCAACACATAGGTATTCCTGCAGAAATAATTGTAAATGTTAAAGATAATGTAGAGATAGGTCAAGTAATTGCTAAATCTGGCGGTTTTGTGTCTTCTAATGTTCATTCTCCGGTAGCAGGAGTTGTTACTAAATTGGATAAGGTGATTGATACCAGTGGATACAAAAAACAATGTATTGTAATACGTACTGATGCTAAAAACGAATCTAATTTTGAAGACATTTCCTATTCTTTAAAAAAGGATATCACAATGGCACCAAAAGATATTCTACAACGGATTAACGACTATGGTATTGTTGGTTTAGGTGGTGCTACATTTCCTTCACACGTGAAATTAAGCCTTAAAGAAGGGACTGTTTTAGACCATCTCATTATTAATGGCGTAGAATGCGAACCTTACTTAACGGCTGACCATCGTTTAATGATTGAAAAAGCCGAAGAGATTCTTGTTGGAATTAAAATTTTAATGTTTGCCTTACATGTTGACAAAGCCATTATTGGAATAGAAAATAACAAGAAAGATGCTATAGATATTTTCAAAAAACTCACTAAAAATGAAAATGGTATAAAAGTAGCTGCTTTACAAGTTAAATATCCTCAAGGCGGAGAAAAACAATTAGTAAGAGCCCTATTAAACAGAGAAGTTCCTAAAAACGGTTTACCGCTTGATGTTGGTGTCATTGTTCATAATGTTGGTACCATTTACGCTATTTATCAAGCCATTCAACACAACAAACCTTTAACAGAACGCGTAGTTACAGTTACAGGAAAACAATTAAAAAATGCTTCTAATTATTGGGTAAAAATAGGAACTCCCATTTCTGATTTGATTAATGAAGTTGGCGGTTTACCAGAAGGTACTCGTAAAATTGTTAATGGCGGTCCTATGATGGGAAAAGCTATTAAAAACTTAGATGTTCCAGTCACAAAAGGTACATCAGGAATTTTAGTTATTTCTGAAGATGAAGCTAGTAGAGGCGAACCAAAAAATTGCATCCGTTGTGGTGAATGTATCTATGTTTGCCCCATGGGATTGGAGCCTCATCTTTTAATGAACTTGTCAGAAAAAGGAATGTATGAAAAAGCGTCTTCAGAAGATATTATGACCTGTATAGAATGTGGATCTTGTAGTTATGTGTGTCCATCTAATCGTCCTTTATTAGATTATATCAGGTTTGGAAAAAATATTGTAAAAAAATTAAATTCCGCTAAAAACTGACTATGAGCACCCAACCTATCATTGTATCTGGTTCTCCACATGTTCACTCAGACAGAACGTCTAAAAAACTGATGTATGATGTTATCATAGCATTACTACCAGCCTTTTTAGTTTCCATATATGTTTTCGGGATAAGCGCTTTAATAGTAACTTCTGTTGCGATTACCTCATGTATATTATTTGAATATGTTATTCAGAAATATCTTTTAAAAACATCTGTAACAATTACAGATGGTTCTGCACTGCTTACAGGCATATTACTTGCATTCAATTTACCTTCAAACTTACCTATTTGGATGGTTATTGTTGGCGGATTAGTGGCTATTGGCATTGCAAAACTATCTTTTGGGGGCTTGGGCTTTAATATTTTTAACCCGGCTTTAGTTGGTCGTGTGTTTTTATTAGTCTCATTTCCTGTTCAAATGACTATGTGGCCAACAGCCATTGAAAATAATACCACCGTTATTGATGCTGTTACAGGAGCTACTTCACTTGGTGTGATAAAAGAAGGTCTTCAATATGGCGAAACCATGACTGAAATTAGTTCAAGGATTCCTTCTACTATAAGTATGCTTTTAGGTTTTACCGGAGGTTCTTTGGGAGAAATGCCAGCCTTAGCACTATTACTTGGAGGACTTTATTTAATCATTAGAAAAGTTATTTCTTGGCATATACCAGTGGTTATGCTAACTACAATGGCAGTAATGACAGGGATTTTCTGGTTTTTAGATCCACAGCATTATGCCAATCCTATCATTCATATTTTATCTGGTGGTGCAATATTAGGAGCATTTTATATGGCAACCGATTTGGTGACTAGCCCAATGACCAAAAAAGGCATGGTAATTTTTGCTATTGGCATAGGAGTCATTACCGTAGTAATAAGGCTTTTTGGAGCTTACCCTGAAGGCGTTTCTTTTGCCATTTTAATTATGAACGCCTTTGTGCCATTAATCAATAAATATTTTAAGCCTCGAAGATTTGGCTCGAAAATTAAAGCTAAAATCGTGTAAATATGAGTAAAAAAGAATCTACTTTTTTCGGAATGTTGCTATCACTTTTGGTTATTACATTAGTTTCTGGTTTCGCATTAGGTTTTGTAAATGATTTAACCATAGAACCTAAAGCAAAAGCAAAACTTGAGAAAAAAATAAATGCCTTAAAATTGGTATTACCTGCGTTTGATAATAACCCCGTTGAAGACGTTAAAATGGTAACATCCGATAAGGTTTCAGATAGTGTAGAAATATATCCTGCCTATTCAAAAAACGAATTTGTTGGTGCAGCTGTTATTGGCTCAACCGACAAAGGTTTTAGTGGTTTAGTGAAACTTATGATTGGTTTTAAACCCAACGGAGATATCGTAAATATCGTTGTTCTGGAACAAAAAGAAACCCCAGGTTTAGGGACAAAAATGACCGAAGACAAATTTATAAAGCAATTCAAAGGTGTCAATATTTCAGACTTTAAATTACAAGTAAAAAAAGATGGTGGTGATGTTGATGCTTTAACGGGCGCAACTATTTCTTCAAGAGCTTTTTGTGATGTCACACAAATAGCTTATGATGCTTTTATAAAAAATAATAATTCATTAAGTGAATTAAAACATTGAGAATTATGGCTAAAACAATACATCAAAAGCAAAATTTCTTAAAAGGAATTATTAAAGAAAACCCCATTTTTGTGATGCTTCTGGGTATGTGCCCAACATTAGGTGTTACCTCTTCGGCATTTAACGGTTTAGGAATGGGTGTTGCTACTGCTTTTGTATTACTCATGTCTAATATTGTGGTTTCATTAGTAAAAAACCTCATTCCTTCAAAAGTACGAATTCCTGCATTTATTATCATTATAGCATCCTTTGTGACTATTGTAGAAATGATTTTAGAAGCATTTGTTCCTTTTTTATATGAGCAATTAGGAATTTTCATTCCATTAATTGTAGTGAACTGTATTATATTAGGAAGAGCAGAAGCATTCGCCTCAAAAAACAATGTGCTGTCTTCTGTAATTGATGCCTTAGGAATGGGTTTAGGTTTTACAATGGCTTTAACAGCCTTAGGATCATTTCGTGAAATATTAGGTAACGGTAGTCTATTTGGGCTTAGTTTTGTTCCAGATGATGCCAATACCTTTATACTTTTTATTTTACCACCAGGTGCTTTTATAGCCTTGGCCTATTTAACGGTTATCTTCAATAAATTAACAACAAAAACTTCTTAATATGGATTATGTCATTATTCTCATAGCTGCCGTATTTGTCAATAATATTGTATTATCACAATTTCTGGGCATCTGTCCTTTTTTAGGAGTTTCTAATAAAGTATCAACATCGTTTGGAATGTCTGGTGCTGTATTATTTGTAATGACTATATCTACAACCGTGACCTATTTGTTGCATCAATATGTGTTAGTGCCTTCCGGATTAAATTATTTAAGAACCATCACCTTTATTTTGGTTATTGCTGCCTTAGTGCAAATGGTAGAAATAATTCTAAAAAAAGTGAGTCCGCCATTATATCAGGCACTAGGGGTTTTTCTACCTTTAATTACAACGAATTGTGCTGTTTTAGGCGTTGCTATATTAGCACTGGGTTTAGATAATGGCAGTTTAGTAAAAGCGGTGTTTTTTGCAATTTCAAACTCCTTAGGATTTAGCTTAGCGTTGATAGTCTTTGCGAGTATAAGAGAGCAATTAGAACTTGCCAATATCCCTGAAGGCATGAAAGGTGTTCCTATTAATTTATTAGTTGCTGGGTTACTATCTTTAGCTTTTTTAGGCTTTACCGCTTTGGTTTAATATGTTAACTCTCAGGAGCCAATTCTACTTCTAAACCATGAAGGTTTGGTGTAATAGGAATTTGACATCCTAATCTGCTATTTTGCTTCACATAAAATGCCTCAGAAAGCATGGCATCTTCTTCATCCTGTATTTCTGGTAATTCTGTATTGCTTAATATATAACATTGGCATGAGGCGCACATGGCCATACCACCGCAAATACCAATAGTGCCTTCGGGTGCCAAATCATACGAACGAACAACTTCCATGAGGTTCATTGCCATGTCTGTTGGAGCTATTACCTGGTGTTGATTTCCGTTTCTGTCTGTTATTTTTATGGTTATATCTTGCATTTATAAATAGGTTGTTTGGGTTTTCCTTTTTAATAGCTAATTTCTAAATCGATACTTTTTAGAAATAGCAGCAAAAATAACACTAAATCTTTAAAAACAAAATAATCCCTACTAATTTAATAGGAATTAAAAATAGTAAGGATAAATAATCGTATAGTAATAAGATAACTAATGTCTCAAGTTCTCTTACTTTTAAAAAATAAAATTGACAAGGTTAAAGTTTTTTACCGTTATTCCAGTATTGAGGTTTGGAGTCTTCAGAGCGTTGTTCCCAATAATCCTGGTTTACTTTTTTACCATCAAAAGTTTTTAACTTTCTTTGGTATACCCAAATAGTTGGATTAAAAACCATATTTGTTACAGCAACGGTGAATAATTGAGGATCTTCTTCTGCTTTCTTTTTATCTTCCTGAATAATAACTTCAAATCCGTTATGTTCAAGTAATTTTTTTAAAAAATCTTTCCGTTCTTCAGAAACCCCTTTTTCAACAAACGTAACTCTTGTTTCCTCAATACTTCCAAACATATGACTTCCTGATAGTGGCATAACGTTTTAATTTAAATTTTTACTTAGTTCAAAAATATAATCATATAATGGGCTATAAAGACCTATAACCAAAATACCAACAACCGTTACCAAAAGTCCTAATCTCATATATAATTTATTCTTAAAATACGGAATAGCTTGATCGTTGGTTCTTAAAAACATGGCTCTTACTACCAATAAATAATAGTATAATGAAATAGTCACATTAACAACGGCTAAAAAAACCAATAAGTAATACCCTTCACTAGCAGCTGCTGTGAATAAGAAAAACTTGCCGAAAAAACCAGCCACCGGAGGAATTCCAGCCAGTGAAAATAGTGCCAACATCATAACTAAACTTAAGTTAGGATTCGTTCTATACAACCCTTCATAATCATTCATATTTTCTTTCCCTGTTTTTAAAGAAATCGCCTGAACTACTCCAAAGGCTGCTAAATTGGAAAAGATATAAATCATCACAAAATATATAATGGTAGCCGTTCCTAATTGTGTTCCTGTAATTAATCCTAATAAAATAAACCCTGCTTGTGCAATAGATGAAAATGCCAAAAAGCGCTTCATGTTTTGTTGTCTTAGAGCGAATAAATTACCTATAAACATAGTTGCCAAGGCTACTACATAAATGATATTTTCCCAAACGTGTATTAATGTCTTAAATACTGTAAACAATAAAATCATAAGTATAAAAACGGCTGCACCTTTAGAGATAACAGATAAATACGACGCCACACTGATAGGTGCGCCTTCATACACATCAGCAGTCCAAAAATGAAATGGAACTAAGGATATTTTAAAAGCTAATCCAGCAAAGAATAATATAAATCCTAAGAGCGTTAAATTAGTAGATGAAATCATCTTAATAATATCATCAAAATAAATAGAACCAGAAGTTGAGTACAACATGGATATTCCAAATAATGAAACGCCTGAAGCTAATGCAGCAGACAATATAAATTTAATTCCAGCTTCACTTGAAATTCTTTTAGTTACTTCAAAAGCTGCTAAGGCTGCAACTGGTAATGTAGAGAGTTCTAATCCTAAATAAAACATTAAGAAATCACCAGCAGAAATCATAAAATACATCCCTAGCAAAGAAGAAAATAAGAGGATAAAAAACTCAGTTCCTCTATTCTGGAGTACTATTTTCTCTTGTAACCAATCTGCTGATTGAAGCAATAGTATCAAAACCCCAACATTAAGTACATTTTTAAAAAAATGTATTAATCCACTTGTTCTAAACATTCCTCCAAAAAGACTGCTCGAATCCATGGCAAAAAAACCAACAATGGTATGAATTCCAAACAAGAAAATAGCCAAATGAACTACACTATGTTTTTTGGTTTTAGAGATTGCTATTTCAGCCGCAACCAATATCAAAATAATGGTTAACAGTATAATCTCTTGTCGCATCAATAAAAAGCTACTAAAATTCATTTTAGTTATCTATTTAATTTTATAATACACCTTGAATAAAGGGTTCTAAACTTTTCATAATCATCTCACTTAACCAGAATGGCGCTACACCTATTCCAATTACGGGAATCATTAATAATAAAATACCTGTTTTTTCATACCAGGTTGCTTTTGGTAAGTCGTTAACATCATTCGTTTCTAAAGGCCCCATCATTATTTTTCCAACCAACCTTAGTATATATACTGATGTTACAACAATTGAGGATACTACCAAAATAGTAAGGATTCTATTAAAAGTATCTGAATTTTGCTGAAAGGCTCCCACAAAAATGTTCATTTCAGCCACAAATCCACTAAAACCTGGTAATCCTAAATATGCTAAACCAGTAATGACATAAATAGCGCCTATAAAGGGTAGAATTTTCATCAAGCCTCCAAGCTTTGTTATATCACGAGTGTGGGTTCTTCCATAAATCATTCCTATCAGTGCAAAAAACAACGCTGTTAATAGACCATGAGACAATGATTGAATGATGGCTCCGTTCCAAGCTATTTTATTGAGTGTTAGTAATGCGAACAATACTAAACCTAAATGACTCACAGATGCATACGCATTAATATATTTTAAATCGGATTGCCTAATGGCAGAAAAAGCTCCATAAACAACGCCGATAGCTGCTAGAATGATAAAGAACCAAGACCAATGTAATGCGCCTTCTGGTAATAAAAACATGGCAATTCTAAACACGCCATAACCTCCTAGTTTCATCAAAACACCGGCATGCAACATAGAAACCGCTGTTGGTGCTGAAGCATGACCATCTGGTGACCAGGTGTGAAAAGGAAATAATGCACTTATAACCGCAAAACCTATAAAGACAAATGGGAAAAATAATTTTTGTGCTTCAATTGGAATATGAACCTTAGCTATTTCCAGAATATTGAATGTTAAAGCACCTCCATCTGCATTCGAATTAAAATAAATTCCTAAAATCCCAACTAATAAAACAGCCGAAGCACCCATAAGCATTAAGGTTAACTTCATGGCCGAATACTCTCTAGGACCAGAACCCCAAATACCAATTAACAAATACATAGGGATTACGGCAATTTCAAAAAACAAGAAGAGTGTAAACAAATCAATGGATATAAATACCCCATAAACTCCTATGGAAAGAACAATAAGTGAAATAAAGAATTCTTTCGGTAATTCCTTCATTTTCCATGAAATAAAAACCCCGGCAAGAACCACAATGGCTGTTAATAATATTAAAGCTACCGAAATACCATCAACACCAATATTATAATGAATATTAAAGTTTTTAAACCAAACAAGGTCTTTGCTAAATACCATAATGTTGCTATTAACCTTAATTTCTTTCAAATATGCAAACACTAAATTGATTGCCATACCTAGTTGAATGAAGCTTCCAATCATGGAAACAACACGCGAACGTTCTAAGCCTTTGGAAAAGACTAAAGCTATAACGGTTATGATAGGTACAATTATGAAAAGAGTTAAAATATCCATATTAATCCATTTAGTTTGTCCATAAATAAATAAACACTAATGCTATGATGACAGCTCCCATAACAAATGAAAACGCATAATCTTGAAATTTACCAGATTGAAGGCCTTTTATTCTACCAGATAACCAAACTGTTTTATTCCCGATGCCTTCCATCGTTCCGTCAACATATTTTTTATCGAATTTTGCAATAGGTGCCGAAATAAGATTGAAAATAATTTTCTTTGTGATGAATAAATAAATTTCATCAAGGTAAAACTTGTCACTTGCCCATTTATAAAGTGGTCCAAAAGCTGTAGCATAGGTGTCAGATAAGCTATTTTCTTTTTTGTAAAATACCCATGCCAATACAATACCTATTAAACCAACACCTGTTGCAATGGCCGCTAAAGGATAATTTAAATGCGCTTCAAAACCTACTCTATCTGGCGTTATCAATTCGCTAAATGGTATAAAACCGCTTACTATACTTAGCAATGCCAAAACGATTAAAGGAAACGTCATGGATAAAGGAGACTCATGAGGTGTATGTTCGTATGTTTTTTCTTTTCCCCAGAATATTCCAAAGTAAATTCTAAACATATAAAAAGCTGTTAGTCCTGCAACAAATACACCGACATAATAGATTAGCTTATTATGTTCAAAGGCTGCTACCAAAATTTCATCTTTACTCCAAAAGCCTGCAAAAGGAGGCACACCAGCAATAGTTAATGCAGCGATTAAAAACGTGATATTAGTTATTGGCATATATTTTCGCAATCCGCCCATATCTTTCAAATAATTACTATGCACAGCATGTATAACAGACCCGGCACCTAAAAACAATAAGGCTTTAAACATGGCGTGTGTAAATAAATGGAACATAGATGCCATATACCCAACACCGTCATGTCCTTCATAACCTGAAACTCCTAAAGCTAACATCATATAACCGATTTGTGACAT
>PFKE01000048.1 GCA_002784145.1 Flavobacteriaceae bacterium CG_4_10_14_3_um_filter_33_47
TTTTTGGATAAAGCATTGTCCAAACTTTTATTTAATGCCTTTGGGATGAGATTGTTTTTTGTATTGTATGCTATTTGTTTTTCTCTACGGTAATTGGTCTCATCCATGGTTTTTTGCATGCTGTTGGTTATTCTATCGGCATACATGATGGCTTTTCCATTTAAGTTTCTGGCAGCTCTACCTACGGTTTGTGTTAAAGAACGTGCTGAACGTAAAAACCCTTCTTTATCGGCATCTAAAATGGCAACCAAAGAGACTTCGGGTAAATCTAATCCTTCACGTAATAAGTTAACACCAACCAAAACATCAAACAAGCCTTTTCTTAAATCTTGCATGATTTCAACACGCTCTAAAGTATCTACATCACTATGAATGTAACGACAACGAATTTGAATTCTATCCAGATATTTGGTTAATTCTTCGGCCATTCGTTTGGTAAGCGTTGTAACTAGCGTTCGCTCATCTTTTTCAACACGAAGTTGAATTTCCTCAATTAAATCATCAATTTGATTTAAACTTGGTCGTACCTCAATGATAGGATCTAGCAAACCCGTTGGTCGAATCACTTGTTCTACATAAACACCATCTGTTTTTTGTAATTCATAATCAGCAGGTGTGGCGCTTACATAAATAACTTGATTTTGTAAGGCTTCAAATTCTTCAAATTTTAAAGGGCGATTATCCATAGCGGCAGGCAATCTAAAACCATATTCCACCAAATTTTCTTTTCGGCTTCTATCGCCACCATACATGGCGTGTACTTGTGAAATGGTAACGTGGCTTTCATCAATCACCATTAAAAAATCGTTGGGAAAATAATCTAACAAGCAAAACGGACGAGAACCTGCTTGCCGGCCATCAAGATACCTTGAATAGTTCTCTATGCCAGAACAATAGCCCAATTCGCGAATCATTTCCAGGTCAAATTCGGTTCGCTCTTTAAGACGTTTTGCTTCTAAATGTTTTCCTATTTCTTTAAAATAATCGTGTTGCTTAACTAAATCATCCTGAATGGCCTTAATGGCATTTTGTAACACATCTGGCGAGGTTACAAACATATTGGCCGGATAAATATTCAGTTGCTCATATTTTTCAATAACTTGATTGTTTTGAATGTTAAAAGATTCAATCTCTTCTATTTCATCACCAAAAAAATGAATTCTAAAGGCATCATCAGCATAACTAGGAAAAATATCGATGGTATCACCTTTAATTCTAAAATTACCATGATTGAAATCCCCTTCAGTTCTGGAATATAAACTTTGAACTAGACGATGTAATAATTTGGTACGAGAAATAACCTGGTCACGTTCTAATGATATGACATTCTTTTGAAACTCCACAGGATTTCCTATACCATATAAACATGAAACTGAAGCAACTACCAACACATCTCTACGACCTGATAGTAATGAAGACGTTGTGCTAAGACGCATTTTTTCTATTTCTTCATTGATAGATAAATCTTTTTCTATGTAAACACCAGTTACTGGAATGTAAGCTTCAGGTTGGTAATAATCGTAATAAGAGACAAAATATTCTACGGCATTGTTTGGAAAAAATTGTTTAAACTCTGAATACAACTGAGCGGCCAAGGTTTTGTTATGGGCTAAAACTAAGGTTGGCTTTTGTACTTCTTGAATAACGTTGGCAACGGTGAACGTTTTTCCAGAACCTGTTACACCAAGCAGCGTTTGGTATTTTTCATTGAAATTAATGCCATTTACAAGTTGAGTAATAGCTTGTGGCTGATCGCCTGTTGGACTAAATTCTGATTTAATTTTAAAACGCATTTTGCAAAATTACGTAAAATATAGCGGTTATCGTTTTAAAGTAAAATGGTTTCTAAATTGTGTGCCATCTGGTAACATTACTACATACCAAAAATCATCACTTGCAAGGAGCATTCCATTAAAAGTTCCATTCCAGCCTTCTTCTAAAGGGTTTATCTGTTTAATGAATTTACCATAACGGTCAAATATTTTAATATCAATTTCAGAATTAAACTGGGCATTGACACCTTGGGGTTTCCAAGTATCATTAAATCCGTCGTTATTAGGAGTGAAAAATTTTGGAAACCCTAACACAGAAATTTTTTGTTGAACTATTCCGCAGCCATTGGTATCTAAAACATAAACCGTATGAAACCCTGGTTTTACATTGGTAAAAAGGTTATTATCATTAAATATGGTGGTATCTAGAGCGTATTGATAATTGCCTTCACCAGAAACCAATACAGAAACCGTATTATTTGAAGTTGCTTGTTGAATATCAATAGATTCTATAGTAGCAGTATTGGACGGATTAACAATGACATCTCTACTTGAAGAGCATCCATTTGAGAAGTTAACTAACACCGTGTAAGTTCCGGTTTCATTAACTTCAATGCTTGAAGTATTTTCTGAAATAGACACATTATTTAAGAACCATTCATACGTTGGATTATTTCCAAAAGAGTTTAAAAGTCCAGAATTTATAAAGATTGATTCTGGATAGCTGTTTAAACAATACGATGTGTTTTCGTCTTCAGAAAATAATGGAGAATTTAGAACAATCAATTCAACCGTACTTGAAACATAACAATCGATACCATTTTTTATTTTAACCCATAAAGTTTCAGAAAAAGGCACTGTGTTGGTATAGTTTCCGGTAATCTCGTTGGTTTCAGCATTAAAATCCGTGAATGTTCTGTATAAATCAATGGAAGCGTTAACAGGAACATTAGGTTGAATGGCAGATTTCAAATCGTTTAAATCGAAAATTGTAAAGCCATCATCGTCGTCGTCACAAGTTTTAAAATCAGGAATTATTAAGGTATTGGTTGAGATATCTAGCATTACTTCGGCAATAGAAAAACAACCAAATTCGTTTTCAATTCTTGCAAAAACAATTTGTTGAGGTGTTGTATTGCTATAGGTTTCTGGCGTGGTTATTTCATTTAAATGTTGTTCCGCTTCAAATGAGGTTATATAGAAATTTTCAACGGATAATGATGAATTACTATTCGTAATCATTTGTGAGGTTTCCATCAAATTAAAGGTTGTGAGTCCGTCTTGATTGTCATCACAAGCTATCAAAGTGGTATTAAAAACAACTGGATTTTGTGAGTATTCAATGGTTATATTTCCAGAGACAATACAGTTATTATTTAAAGTAATTTCTGCAAGATATGTTCCAGCATCCGAAACGGTAAGGGTTTCACTGGGTTCGCCTAAAATCTCAACAGAATTTTTAAACCATTTATAGGTGTTGTTTCCGGGCTGAAAAGCATTGAGCTGCAAAATCTCATTTTGGCAAAGTGGATTGTTTGTTGCCATTAATCTGTCTATTCCCAAATCTGTACTTAATTGAAAGCTGCCAGCTTCTAGAAATACGGCGGAATCATATCGGTAATTTTGCTCATCCGCAATGACCAATTTTACATGGTAGGTTTCATTAGGAACTGTATTTACTGTTGCTGTTAAAACGGCCGTTTGTCCATTAAAATTAATAGGCGCATTTAAATCGTTCCAGCTTCCAAAATAGGTTTCGTTTTGGGCATTGCATCCGTTGGGTATATTAGGATGGACTGTGGTTACTTTTACTGGGGTTTGTGTATTGGGCACTAGGGCAATGTTCGTAAATTGGGTGTCGTTGACATTGCGAATTAAAAAACCAAATAAATCAGAGAATTGACAAGTATTGGCATTGTTTTCTTGGTATTCTTCCGAAGCAAAAAGATACCTAAAACTAATTTGTGAGGCAATGGCAGTAAAGTTAAATTCAATAATGGTGGCATTTATGGTGTTGTTTTCGTTTAAAATAGTTTCTAAATCGATATCGCCGCCCCAATTGTCCGCATTATCATCACTTAAAGATGTGTTTGGACCTTCAACATTTGATAATCTTCCTGTACTTAAAACAATGCCACTTTGAAACGGAAAGGTGCTTCCAGATGCATCAAAAAAACCATAGCTTTGGTCGGTTCCATTAAAATTGCCACCTACAACATTGGTAACCTGAACATTTGAGATACATTGACTATTGATTAAAATATCTTCTATAAGTTGTTGAGGTGAATAGATTTGACTATCTACTTGAATGTTTTGACCATAAGCAAATGATGTTATAACTACAAAGCAAATAAAAAAGAGGTGTTTCATTAATTTTTTTAATAGATACAAATATAATGACTTGCTTTGAACCTATGATTTTTTTAACGCTTCAGTGCAAAATGACCTTTAACGTCAAAATCTACACCATCTTTTTTTACTTTGGCAACAAACCAATAGTCGTCAGAGGGCATATTTTCTCCTCTATAGGTGCCATCCCAACCTACCGAGGTTGAAAGCAAAGTTTTGAGAAGTTTTCCATGTCTATCATAAATATAGACAACGGTTCCAGGAAGTTGCTCAATGCCTACAATATGCCAAGTATCGAAATCACCGTCGCTATTTGGTGTCATAAATTTGGGTGTGTCTATCACAATAACTTCTTTAGAAACATCCTGACAACCATTGACATCTCTAATGGTAACCGTATGAAGTCCTAAAGAAACATTTTCAAATACATTGGATATTTGTGGTTCGCCAGCATCTAAAATATAAACATAGTTGCCAATACCACTCACATCCACGGTAATACTATTTGGGTCTGCAAAATCTACTGTGGTTGTTAAAGTAATGGTTGCTTCCTCAGATTCTATAACCGAAAATGCTTTGGTGGTTTGGCAATTATTGGGTGTTGTAATGATAATCCAATAATCACCTAAATCTTCTCGTTGAATTTCTATTTGGCTGGTGGTTTCGCCTGTTGACCATAAATAAGTATCGCCTATATTACCTGTGCCAGCATTTACAATTAAGCTTAAATCATTGATACATAACGGAACTACATCTTCAATATTTATTATGGGTAAAGGATGGACTATAGCGCTAAATGAAGTGGCATTAAAACATCCTGTGATGTTGTTTTCCATTCGTGCATAAATAATTTCGCCA
>PFKE01000052.1 GCA_002784145.1 Flavobacteriaceae bacterium CG_4_10_14_3_um_filter_33_47
CATGTTTTGAGTAAATTCTTGCTGAAAATCATCCAATTTCACAAAGAATTCTGTAACTTTATCTTTAAGCATTTGAGTGTTTTTATACTATTAATATACTGAATATCAGTCATTAATACAAATTAAAAACACTCTTTTTATTATCTATTATTCACGTTACATTAATGAATTTTTAATTGAAACATGGAATGTCCAAGAATTTCAAACAATTAAATGAATTAAAAAAATAACCAAACAAAAATGAAACTCTTAACAATTCTTTGTCTGCTTTTCTATCTAAATATAACCGCGCAAGCCACATGGCAACCACTAGCTAATATTATTTCCAACACCAACAACCAACGTTTTGATGATGTTTTCTTTATTAATGATTAGATTGGCTGGGCTGCAAATGGCTATTATGCTGCGGTATATAAAACCGTAGATGGTGGTCAAAATTGGACTGAGCAATTGAATGAAGCCCAACTTGGCAAAAATTATTACTTCAGAAATAATGAATTTTTAAATGAAAATATTGGTTTTTTAGGAACGCTTAATAGTGACTTTTTAAAAACGCTTGATGGTGGAGAGACTTGGGCTATTGTATCAAACATATCTCCAAATCCTCCAGCTATTTGCGGTTTGGATGCTGTTGGAACCTCTACAGTTTACGTCTGTGGTGCTTATTTTATGCCAGCTCATATTATTAAATCTACCGAAAGCGGCGATACTTGGCAATTCATTGATATGTCAGCTTACGCGAATGCCCTTGTCGAAATTTATTTTCTAACCGAAGACATAGGCTTTGTTTCGGGCAGAAATGATACTGGTGCCACCATTTTAAAAACGATAGATGGCGGCCTCACTTGGACTGAAATATTCAACTCAAATATTGTAGGCGAATATGTGTGGAAATTACAGATTTTAGAAGCTAATAATAATGTTATTTTTGGCTCTGTTGAATCGGTAACACCAAATCTTGGCAAACTCATAAAATCAACTGATGACGGACAAACCTAGCAATCGTTTAATGCTTCTGAAACTGATATTCAAGCCGTTGGATTTTTAGATGAAAACCATGGTTGGATGGGCGGACATACCACAAGGTTTTAAGAAACTTTAAATGGTGGACAAACCTGGACCAATTTGAACATTGGAGGCAATCTAAATAGAATTTTATTCATTAACAACATATTAGCATATGCCTCTGGTACTTCAATTTATAAATTTACAACTGAAACTTTATCTGCAAATACTGATTATAATCCGAAAGGGGCTTCATTAAAAATTTCAATGAAAAATAATCCTGTAAAATCATATTTAGAATTTAATATTCATTTTGAAAAAGCGGATAACATTCTTATTGAACTTTACAACATGAATGGTCAGTTTATAAAACAATTATCAAGAGAATTTATCCTTACTTCAAATACAGAAAAAGAGTATTCCTTTTATGTTGGCAATTTAGCTTCAGGTACTTACTTTGTGAATTTTCATAATAATTACATGAGAGAATCTATAAAATTCATAAAAGAATAAAGAGTTTTAAACTTACCACAATTTTTTAATAAAACATTAAGAAAATTATATCAGTTTTAATTTATTTTTAAGAAAAATAAAAAATATCACATGAAAAAAATGAATCTTATCACAGCAAGCCTTTGTTGCTTATTAATGTTATTAACGTTTAATACCAATGCTCAAGATTTTAAAGGTTTAGACAAAAGCCCTATGGATGCTGCTTCTTTTCCATCAGATTACAATGTTTCAAACAAACTCATTAAGATTGTTTACAGTAGACCACAACTTAATGGCAGAGATTTAGCCACGCTTGCTCCCAATGGAAAAGTTTGGCGAACTGGTGCTAATGAGTCCTCAGAATTAACACTTTATGTTGACATGAAATTAGGCACCACAACAGTTAAAGCTGGAACTTATACGTTTTACACCATCCCAGGCGAGAATAAATGGACAGCTATAATTAGCAAAGATTTAAATGTATGGGGCTCCTATTTTTACAATGAATCCAATGATGTAGCACGATTATCTGTGCCAGTTTCTACCGGGGATTATTTAGATGTGTTTTCAATTGCTTTTGATGAAGCAGACAAAGGTGTGACCATGCATTTAGGCTGGGGCACAACACGTGTTGCCGTTCCGTTTACAAAATAATGTTAAGTAGACTTGTCCTAAATAATCTGTATCGACTTTTAGGACAAGTCTTTTGTCTTATTAATTTTAACTATAAAAATTTTTAAGCCTAACATTAAACATAAATTGAATTAAGCCTTAGTTTCAGACAGATTAATTCCTTTGGAAATTATAGAAACTCCCATAGCCAATAACCAAACCACTTTTACATGAAAAACAGGTTTGTATATCTCAAAATTGTCTGGAATTGAGAGTATAATTCCCATAGCTAAAAGTCCGAGTAAAACCGTAAAATATCCCAACCATTTACTCAGCATTCGCCATTTTAAAAGACCAAAACCCAATAATATTAAGCCTACTCCAGAAAATATACGTCCAAAACGCACAAAGCAAGTTACATATTGATTGGTAAAAAGTGTGCCATCAACAAATTCTTTAATGTTTTCGGGAGATTTCCCTAGGGTTTGACCAACGCCCCAAGCACCATAGTTATAATAAAATGCGGCAGCAATGGCTATGGTAAAAGTTCCTACCACAATCATGCCTGCTCCAGGTAATATCAATACACCAAACGGTTTTTTTCCAGCCATAGAAACAAATGCAAATATGGCAATGGCCATGGTTACCCAACCAAAAATATGAATCCTGTACATCCATATCCAGTACCAAACATTTTTTCCTATTTCTTCAAAATCTGAAGCTTTAAAATATTCACCAACATGATGTGGTGAAAGTGCCCATCCAAACCATAATAGTAGGGCTGCAAAGACAAAAGCCCATCCGGTAAATTTTGTTGCAAAATTTTTTTCCATGTTATTTAGTTTAAGTTTGTAGCAATATATAATTGACTGACTATAAATTTTGTAACATTTGTTACATATCATATATTTTAGAAGTCGTAATTTGTGTTAATTTATGTATTTTTTTAATTTAATTCTATCCTTTTGAAAAGAAGATTATTTGTTAAAAAAGCAACGCTAGGCTCGTTTGCAACCCTTATTGGATCCAACATTGTTTTTGGTTCTAAAATGCTTGATGGCTATGTGCCACTAGCATTGCAGGATCCAGATCCTTATAAAATGTTTAATAAGAACAAGGACATGATAGTTCTTAATGATAAACCTTGGAATATTGAAGCACAAGCTCATATATTAGATGATAAGGTAACCCCAAATTCATGCATGTTTATTAGAAATAACGGCTTGATTCCTGAAGATATTGATGTTAAAAATTGGGTTTTAAAAATAGATGGAGAATCTGTTGCTAAAGAAAAGACCTATACACTTTCTGAATTAAAATCAAAATTCAAACATTACACCTATCAATTAACCATAGAATGTGGCGGAAATGGACGAAGTGAATTTAGTCCACCTGCTAAAGGAAATCAATGGACGGTTGGCGCTGTACATTGTGCTAACTGGACAGGAGTTCGTTTAAGAGATGTTTTAGAAGATGCCGGAATTAAAAAAGATGCCGTTTATATTGGTTATCATGCAACCGATATTCATTTAAGTAGAGACCCAAACAAAGAACCCATTTCCAGAGGATGCCCAATGAGTAAAGCACTTGAAGATGAAACCTTAATAGCTTTTAAAATGAATGATGAAGACATTCCAATAGCTCATGGTTATCCACTTCGTTTAGTGGCTGGAGGTTGGCCGGCTTCGGTTTCAGGAAAATGGATTAATAGAATTAGCATTAGAAATAAAGTTCATGATGGACCAAAAATGACTGGAGATGCCTACAGGGTTCCTTGTAAACCAGTAGCGCCAGGAGAAAAGGTTAAGGAAGAGAATATGTGTATTATTGAATCGATGCCTGTGAAGTCTTTAATAACCTACCCAAAATCTGGAGCCATAATAAATAAAGGAAAAGCATTAAAAATAAGAGGACATGCTTGGGCGGGTGATTTAGAAGTTTCAAAAATGGAATATTCTATAGATTTTGGTTCAACCTGGAAATCATGTATCGTTGAAAAACCAGTAAATAGATTCGCATGGCAACATTTTACTGCTTCTGTAAATTTTCCTGATTCGGGTTATTATGAGGTTTGGGTTAAAGCAACCGATTCTAAAGGCGTAGCTCAACCTATGTTATTGCCGGGCTGGAATCCGAAAGGGTATTTAAACAATGCTTGTCATAGAATTGCGATTAAAGTAACGTAAATGTCAGAAAAATTAGATTTCCATAATCAAGTCAAAAAAGTTTATCGGTTTTTGCTGGTACTATTTAGCCTGTTTGTCATTACTGGAGGATTGCTTATTTATTATATGGCCAATCCTAGTTTTTTTAGTTTCAAAGAAAAACAAGAAATTATAGCAACCGTAGAAGCATTAGATCCAGATAGAATAGAAAACGGTATCCATGTTAGCACTGGTTTTGTTGATGCTGAAGGCTT
>PFKE01000100.1 GCA_002784145.1 Flavobacteriaceae bacterium CG_4_10_14_3_um_filter_33_47
TTGAGCAAAATACACCCAAATAAAGCCGACTGTTAAAAATGCTACACCTAGATGCATTTGCACCATATAATTGATGCCTGCCTTAAGAGTGTCTTTTTTCTCGTGTTCAAATAATACTAAAAATAACGAAGAGAGCGACATCATTTCCCAGGCAATCAAAAACGCCAAGCTGTGTTGCAGCATACAAACCCAAAGCATGGAAGCCTGAAAAAGGAGAAATAGCGTCCAGTGTAAAGAAAGATTTGCCTTTTGCGCTTTATAAGGTTTCATATATCCAATGCCGTAAAAAGCTCCATTTAAACAAGTGATATTAATAATTAAAATAAACCAAGCAGATAGGGCATCTATGCGCAGGGGAATTTCGCCAAAAAAAGGAGATCCCGGTAGATAAATTTCAACAGGAGATCCAAGTAAAGCGTGTACAGCAGGAATGGATGTGGCAATTGCAACAAGTAAAACAAAAAAGAAACTGGCAAAAGCTTTTATTTTTGAAGGCAATAAAGGAATACTAAGAATTCCAATACCCAATGTAATTACCGATGACAAAATCAGCGAAAAATTATCCATATTATTTATATGTCTTAATTTTAAAAATCAGTTAGACTATTTTTTTGATGAAATCTTCCTTAATTTCAATCGAATTTATTAATTGTTTTTTTATAGTTCGAATAAAACCGGCATGCTTTATGGCTGGCGTACCTTTTATGGGAATATTTTTTCAATTGTGGCTTGCTGGTCATTCTTCTCAATGCTCTAATAGGCTCCTGTTGTCCCTCCAATTTGAACCCGACTTCCGCCAAAAGCCGAAATTACAATTCCTGCGATAATTGCGGTTATGATTCCTTTTTCAGGAGAGACGCCAGAGGCTATGGCAAAAGCAATTGACAGTGGCAGCACAACAATGCCTACAATCAATCCCGAAAGCATATATTTTGTTAAAACTTCTCTTGATATTCCTTCCCTTAAAAGAGAAAACAGTTTTGGTATAAATTCTTTGTTCATCAGTTTAGTGATTGATAATTTTATAAATAGTGAATTTTAAACGTTTGCTACGTCTTACCATTTTTTTGTGAAATCGATGGTCATATTCAGTAAAATAGCTCTTGCGATGCGCATTAACGGGATTTGCAAAACGAAAGCGAGAATGATTATAATTGGATAAAGAAATTTGAAAAAGCTGTGAATATCATCCAATGAAAATCCCAATAGTATCAATGGGATAAAAATGATAAGCACCATAGGATAACTGATCCATAAGGCAGCGGTATAAAATCCTGGTTCCAACTTAAAATCCTGCTTACAGTGCGCACATCTATCGGGCATTTCCAAGATTCTTGAAAAAACAAACAATCCTGGATTACTGAACAAATTTCCAATTTGGCAACGTGGGCATTTTAATTTTAAAATACTGTATAGCTTTGTTCCTTTTTTCATGAAGTTCTAAAATTGATATTTGGAAATTATTGTTTAGTAATTTGGATTATACATATAGTCTATAATTGTCTGTCTTAAGTCTTTCGGTCTTTTATTTCTAGTAATACCTAATTCATGCGCTTTTTCGGAAACTGCAAATGCAATCTCTAAAGAAATACTTCTAATGTCGTTCAAAGGTGGGTATAGGGCACCATCTTCTAAATTTTTATCACTTACCATTTCAGAAAGGGTTTTAGCGGCAGTTAGGAATAACTCATCGGGAATTATAGTGGCTTTGGTAATTATAACCCCTAAACCCATTCCGGGGAAGACATATGCATTGTTGCCCTGTCCAGGGTGAAACTCTTTGTTATTTAGTTGAACCATATCGAATGGACTTCCACTTGCAAAAACGGCTTTGCCACGGCTCCAATTATAGACCTGAAACGCCGTACATTCTGCCCTTGAGGTTGGATTTGATAAAGCAAAAATAACAGGCCGCTCATTAACAGTACCCATAACCTCTATAACTTCTTTAGTAAAAGCTCCAAAAGCACCCGTTGCACCTATTAATATGTGTGGTTTTATGGTTTTAATCGATTCAATAAAATTTAAGTGTTCGTGCTGATGCGCATACGGTAAATTATGTGGCATTAAATCCGTTCTGGTTGACTCCACCAGTCCATTGATATCAACAAACCACAAACGCCTTAACGCTTCATCTTCAGTCATCCCTTCTTTCACCAATGCCAATACTAAAAGATCTGCGATTCCCGTTGCGGCCGACCCTGCACCTAAAAACATAATTCGTAAATCTGAAAAAGGAATTTTTATGATGCGAGTGGCTGCATATAACCCTGCCAAAGCTACAGCCGCGGTCCCTTGAATATCATCATTGAAGCACAGCACTTTCTCTTTATAAATATTCAATAACGCGTAGGCATTAGGGGTCAAGAAATCTTCAAATTGAATGAGCGCATTTGGATATTTTACTTGAACCGCCATCACAAATTCATCTACTAGTTCAAAATATTCTTTTCCCTCCAAACGTTCTTTAGGATACCCTAAATACAAAATATCTTCCCGTATGTCTTTATTATTTGTACCAACATCCAACATAACAGGCAAGCATTGACTAGGATGAATACCGGCACAGGCCGTATATAAAGCTAATTTACCAATTGGAATTCCCATACCGTTTGCTCCTAAATCCCCAAGTCCCAATATGCGTTGTCCATCAGTAATAACGATCACCCGAATATCTTTTTCTGGCCAATTATCCAGAATTTTTAATATGTCCCCTTTATCATCAGGCGTGATATAAAATCCTTTGGCCCGCCTAAAAATATGGGAGAATTCTATACAAGCTTCTCCAACAGTTGGGGTATAAACTATAGGCATTATTTCTTCTATATATTCACTAACGATTCTATAATATAATTTTTCATTTCGATCTTGTAAGGCAGACAGCATGATATAACGCTCAATGTTTGAATCTTTACGACGCAAACCCTCCATAACCCGTTTTACCTGAATGTTTTGACCAACGACAGAGTATGGAAGCAAACCTCTTAAGCCTAACCGTTCCCTTTCCTCTTTTTTAAAGGCCAAGGATTTACTGATTCTTCCATCATATAAAACTTCGAAACCTTTTTTATTTGAAATCATTCAATAAATTTGTTTTACATATTTGCAACAATTGCTCCACCAAATTCAGAACACTTAAGAAGCGTGGCATCCGCCATCAAACGTTCAAAATCATAGGTGACCGTTTTTTTGTGAATGGCTCCTTTCAATCCTTTGACAATAAGGATTGCAGCTTCGTTCCACCCCATATATTCCAACATCATTACACCAGAAAGTATTTCGGAAGAAGGATTCACCTTATCTTGATCTTTATATTTGGGCGCAGTACCGTGTGTGGCCTCAAATATGGAAACTCCCGTATTATAATTTATATTCGCACCGGGGGCGATACCGATTCCACCGACAATGGCAGCCAAAGCATCAGAAATATAATCACCATTTAAGTTAAGTGTTGCTATAACATCATATTGGTCTGGCCTTAAAATTATTTGTTGCAAAAAGGCATCGGCGATGACATCTTTAATGATTAACTGAAATCCGTTTTTGGTAATAACTTGCCAAGGGCCTCCTTCATAATCTTTAGCGGCAAATTCATCTTTAGCCAATTGATAGCCCCATTCCTTGAATTTCCCTTCTGTAAATTTCATGATATTGCCTTTATGGACAATGGTGACGGATTCTTTTTTATTGTCAATGGCATACTGAATAGCTGCCCTAACCAATCGTTCCGTCCCTTCTTTTGAAACGGGTTTTATTCCAATGGATACGGTATCGGGAAAGCGGATTGCAGTGACACCCATCTCATCGATCAGGAAGTTTTTTACCCTTTCAAGTTCAGGTGTCCCATTCATCCATTCTATACCTGCATAAATATCTTCCGTATTTTCCCTAAAAATAACCATATCCACTTTTTCCGGATTCTTTACTGGGGAAGGCACACCTTCATACCATTTTACGGGTCTTACACAGGCATATAGATCGAGTTGCTGTCGTAAGGCCACATTGAGGGAGCGCATACCACCACCTATTGGTGTTGTTAATGGTCCTTTAATGGCCACAAGGTATTTCTCAATATTTTTAATAGTATCTTCGGGTAACCACTCTCCAGTTTTTTTAAAGGCCTTTTCACCTGCATATACTTCTTTCCATTTAATTTCCCTGTAATCTCCATATGCTAGATTAACTGCGCTGTCAATTACAAATTTCGTCGCTTGCCAAATATCGGGGCCTACACCATCACCTTCAATAAATGGGATAATAGGTTTATTTGGAACATGTAATTTTCCGTTGACAAGACTAATTTTGCTTTCATTCATAGTTTACATTACATAAAATTGCATACAAATATACAATAAATGTTATTTTATAATATAACAAATGTTATATATTATTGAGTTTTATTATATATTTGCCTTATGAAAAATTTTTATTCGAATTTTGATTTTCAAAGTGACCAGCTATTTGAAGCACTGACTTCCGACGAAAAAAAATTGGTTTACGAAGCCATGGAACCCTTGATAATTAAAAAAGGGAGTCTCTTGTTTTATGAAGGAGGGGTGCCCACGGGCATTTTTCAAATCAAAAAAGGGAAAGCAAAAAAATTTAAGCGCGGTTTTTCCGGTACGGAGCAAATTTTTTATATCTACGCAAATGGCGATGTATTGGGCTATCATGCCCTATTTGGAGAAGAACGTTATCAGGATTCCTGTGAAGCACTGGAAGACATGGAAGTGAATTTTATAACTAAGGATGTTTTTTTTAGGCTATTACAGGATATTTCTGTTTTGCAACAAACTTTTATAAAAAATATTGGTCACGAGTTTGGGGTTCTTGCCAATATTATTGCTGTACTTGCCCAAAAAAATCAAAATTCAAGATTGGCCATAAATTTGCTCATTTTAGAAAATCGGCTCCAAAAACAACCTAAAGAGTATAATGGTATTGATTTAACGCGAGAAGATTTGGCTAATATAATTGGCACTTCACCTGAAAGTTTGGGAAGGAGTCTTAAACAATTTAAAGACGAAGGGATTATTGAAATAGATAAAAGAGTTATTTATATAAAAAATAGAAATCTAATATTTCAGCTGTTAAATATCGCAGAAACCCCAAATTATGGCTTTTAATCTGCTTTTAGCGGAATCCCAATCTGAAATATAGACCTTTCGTTTTAGGGACAGTTCCGAGCGTTTACCGTTTACCGTGATTCTGGCATAAAGTGGGGCTTTTCCATTTTTGGCACTTGAAAGTTTTAGCCAAAACAGGGTACTAAAGGTGTTTGTACGTGTCATAATCTTTCATTTTTAAATTGAACATTAAAAACAAAAGTCAAATCAAGTCATTCGGTTACCTTTTTTATGGGTTTTTGTAAAGGGTAACCGAATAGGTCACTTTTTTAATCAAACCAAAGCAAATTAAATGAAAACCTTTAAAATGCAAAAAATTGATAATCATTCGATTACCAAGTTTTTGTCACTATTTGATATACTAAAAAGTCGGGGTGGCAGGATTCGAACCTGCGACCTCCTGCTCCCAAAGCAGGCGCGATAACCGGGCTACGCTACACCCCGAAATGTTAAAACATTGACTAAATTTTTAGACTACTTTTTAACAGAGTGCAAATATAAATTATTTTATACAATTGAAACCCATTTATGTTCGTTTAATTTTCCAGTAAATCTATTCAAGGTTTTTGAAATTAATTAGAACTTAAAACTATAAATTAGCTATAAAATTTTTTGAATGATTTTTTTTGATAAAAAAAACGCACTCGTTATTATCTTTCTTTTTTACTTAGCAGTCTCCTATTCTCAAATTATCGTAAAAGGTAATATTGTAGATAATGAACATAATGCCCCAATTAGTGCTGTTCAAATTTTAAATCTTCAAACAAATAGCATAAAAACATCCAATGCTCTCGGTGAATTTGAGATTAATGAAATTGGAACCTATAAATTCACTAAAAAAGGATATCAAGAAAAAGAGATTACAATTCAAAATTCCAAGTATCTTATTGTTCAACTGCAATTAAATCCATTAGAATTAAATGAAATTATAGTGAGTGCGAATCACATTCCACAACGACTAAAAACTTCTGTTGCTACTATTGATATTATTACCCCTAAAGCGATTGAAGGTTCAAACTCTATCAATTTTAACACCGTTTTAAATCAGGTTCCAGGTGTTTTTATGCAAACAGGTTCTTTAAATACCAATAAAATTTCTATAAGAGGCATAGGGTCTAGAAACCTATTTGGGACTTCAAAAATTAGAGCCTATTTTCAAGACATTCCTTTAACAACCGGTAATGGAGAATCAACCATTGAAGATTTTGAACTGGGTTCCATAGCGCGTTTAGAAATTATTAAAGGTGCTGCCTCCAGTATTTATGGCGCAGGCTTGGGCGGCACTATTCATCTTATTCCGCAAAACGCTTATCTCAATCAAACCTCTTTTGAAAGTGGCTTAACCATCGGCTCATTTGGGCTTTCCAAAAATATTTTTAATGTTAACTACGGCCATAAAAAAAATAGTTTTAGAGCTGTTTACAGCAATACACACAGCCACGGCTACAGAGAAAATAATGATTATAACCGACAAACATTTACCTTCAATTCTAATCATTATATAAATAAAAAAAATCACCTGACGTTTTTGTCTAGTTTAGTTGATTTAAAATCCTTCATTCCAAGTTCTATCAATGAAGAGTATTATATTAATTATCCAAAATCAGCCGCCTTTACTTGGAAACAGTCAAAAGGCTATGAAGATTCGCAAAGAGGTATTTTTGGAATATCATGGAATCATCAATTTAACTCACATATAAAACAGATTACCAGTATTTTCACCTCTTTTAAAAATGCTTATGAACCCAGACCTTTTGATATTTTAAAAGAGCAAACTGTGGCACTTGGCGCCAGAAGCAGAATTTTAGGAACCCATACCCTATTTAACAAAACCATTCAATGGACGTTTGGAGCAGAAGGCTTTAAAGACAGCTACACTTATGGCACTTTTCAAAATTTATATCAAGATTTTCCTGAAGGTACAGGCAGCGTTCAAGGCAATCCGCTTTCAGATTTTAAAGAAAAAAGAACGTATTACAACCTCTTTTTTGAAACCAACTATAGCGTTACTGAAAAGACCACGTTGTCATTGGGCGCAAACTATAACAAAACATCCTATATCTTAAAAGACCTATTTGTTTCAACCAATAATCCAGACCAATCTGGCTCTTATACCTTTAGTGCTATGTTATCGCCTAAGTTGGGCATTTCTCATGGTTTTTCAAATAACGTAACTGTATATGCCAATATAAGTCATGGGTTCTCTCCACCAACAACTGCCGAAACCTTATTGCCAGATGGCTTGATAAACACTCAAATAAAACCCGAAAGTGGCTGGAATTATGAAATAGGTACACGAACATCTTTCATTAACAATCGCCTTCAATTCAATCTTGCCATTTACAGATTAGATGTCCGAAATTTACTCGTAGCTAGAAGAACCTCAAATAACCAATTTATAGGGGTAAATGCAGGAAAAACACAGCACGATGGCCTTGAAATGTCCATAAACTATCAATGGCTGACCTCTAAAACCTTTGAACTGCATCAATTTCTGAATTATGCCCATAATCATTTTGTTTTTAAAGAATTTATTGATAATACTAATGATTTTTCGGGAAATAAATTAACTGGCGTTCCTCCAAATGTATTCAATACAGGAATAAATATGAGTTCCAAACTTGGGATTTACAGCTACATTAGTTTTCAACATGTTGGAAAAATACCAATGACTGATAGTAATTCCTTGTTTTCAAAAAATTATAACCTAACAAATGTTAAACTAGGCTATGAAACTTTCATTTTAAAAAAAATGACATTAAGTTTGTTTTTTGGCCTAGACAATGTTTTTAATGAAAAATATGCCTCGCAAATTCTTATAAATGCCACAGGATTTGGAGGTAGTGCTCCCAGATATTATTATCCTGGAAACCCCATAAATTATTACTCAGGAATACATTTAAATTACCTATTTTAAAAAAATTTAAAAACAAAAAAATGAAACATCTGCTTTCTTTATTTTCGATTGTTATTTTAACTTATAGTTCATGTGCTCAACCACATAGCACCAAAGTTTTGGCAGAAAGTACTGCAAGTGTAAATTACACTACTGAAGTGGTTGTTTCAGGTTTAAACACACCTTGGGGAATGGTTTTTTTACCTGACGGAAGTATGTTGATCACAGAAAAAACAGGAGAATTTTATCGTGTTGTGAATGGTGAAAAAACGGTCATTGAAGGTATGCCAGAAATTTATGTTCGTGGTCAAGGTGGATTGATGGACCTTGAATTGCATCCAAAGTATAACGAAAACGGCTGGATTTATATCTCTTTTGCATCACCTGAAGGTGAAGGCGAAGGTGGCAATACAGCCATTATGAGAGCAAAACTTGAGGGCAATACCCTAGTTGAGCAACAACTACTTTACAAGGCGAGTCCTAATTCAACCAAAGGTGTACACTTTGGCTCTCGCATTGAGTTTGATAATGATGGGTATTTGTTTTTTTCTATAGGTGAACGTGGTAACCGTGATGTAAATCCTCAGGATATTACCAGAGACTGTGGAAAAATTTACAGACTTTATGATGATGGTAGAATTCCTGAAGACAATCCATTTGTTAATGAGCCCAATGCCAAAAAAGCGATTTACAGTTACGGGCATCGCAATCCGCAAGGTTTGGTTATTCATCCTGAAACAGGAAAACTTTGGAATAATGAACATGGTCCTCAAGGTGGCGATGAAATTAATATCATTCAAAAAGGTAAAAATTACGGCTGGCCTGTTATTTCATACGGCATCAATTATGACGGCACCTCATTTACCGAACTAACCGAAAGAGAAGGCATGGAACAACCCATCTTTTTTTGGGTTCCTTCCATTGCTCCATGTGGCATGACCTTTGTAACCTCAGATTTATATCCTGAATTAAAAGGTAATTTGTTAGTAAGCTCCTTAAAATTTAAATATTTAGAACGCCTTATTATAGAAGATAACAAAGTGGTAAAACGTGAAAAATTATTGGATGATATTGGAAGAGTAAGAAATGTTCGTCAAGGACTAGATGGCTACATCTATGTCGGCGTTGAAGGAAAAGGAATAATTAAAATAATACCTCAGCAATAAAATAAAGAATGAAGTTACTCATCATTGGTTTTTTGATATGTATTTCAATCATTTTTACAATCACTTATACAAGCACTTTTCAAAGTGACCCTTTAAAAGAAAGTATCGTGAGAGGCAAAGAAATCTATACAGATTTTTGTGTTACCTGCCATCTGCCTTCGGGTTTAGGAACCGAGAATATTTATCCGCCTTTGGCAAATTCAGATTATTTAAAAAACAATCGAGAAGGCAGTATTAAAGGTATTAAATTTGGTCAACAAGGCGAACTCGTTGTAAATGGAAAAACCTATAACAACGTCATGGCGCCTTTAGGTTTAAGCAATGCAGAAATTGCTGATGTTATGAATTACATTACCAATAGCTGGGGAAATAAAAATGATGAAATGATTACTGTTGAAGAAGTTTCCAAGCTTAAAAAATAAATTAAACCTCATAATTAACTATACAATTAGTTAACTTTGTGTGCTTAACAAAATAAGAATTTTATGCTCATTATTGGAATAGCCGGAGGAACTGGATGCGGAAAAACAACGGTTGTAAATAAGATTATCAATGAATTGCCAGAAGGAGAAGTTGGGGTTATTTCTCAAGACTCTTATTACAAAGACACGTCTCACTTAAGCTATGAAGAACGAATCAAAATTAATTTTGACCATCCAAGATCCATTGATTTTGACTTGCTGGCAGAGCATCTTAAAGCATTAAAAAACAACTTACCTATTCATCAACCTGTTTATTCTTTTGTTAAACACAATAGAACTGGAGATACTATTTTAACACATCCAAGAAAAGTGATGATTGTAGAAGGTATTTTAATTTTTACAAATCCAGAACTTAGAGACATGTTTGATATAAAACTGTTTGTGCATGCAGATACAGACGAGCGTTTAATAAGACGTTTAAAACGAGATATTACAGAACGTGGTCGAGATATTGACGAAGTGCTATCGCGCTATCAAAACACATTAAAACCTATGCATGACCAATTTATTGAGCCCATGAAAGAATTTGCCGATATGATTATACCAAACAATAAACACAATAACGTCGCTATTGATATTGTAAGATCCATCATAACTTTAAAATTATAAATGTCTATTTTAAAACATAAATCCAAATTTTTAAAACCATTTAAAAATGTTTTCATTCTTATTTTGGCTGTTTTTATAATTTGGATGCTGTTTTTTGATGCCAATTCTTATCTCATTCATCATGAATTAAATTCAGATATTGATGATTTAGAAACTGAAAAAGAATATTATAAAAAAGAAATTGAAAAAGACAAAAAAGCATTTAAAAAACTGAGTACAGAAGAAGGTTTTGAAAAATTTGCCAGAGAAGAATATTACATGAAACGCGATAGTGAAGAAATTTTTATTATTGAATACGAAGACAGTTTAAAAACAAAAGACCATGACTAATTTGTTTGACGAATTTGATAGCGTTACTTCAAAACAGTGGAAACAAAACATACAATTTGAACTTAAAGGGGCCGATTATAATAAAACATTAATCTGGAAAACCCAAGAAGATATTGATGTAAAACCATTCTATCACGCTGACGAATTTAAGGAAATATCATTCAGCTCAAACACATCTGTTACCTCATGGAACATTTGCCAAACCATATTTGTTTTTGATGAAATAAAATCCAATAAAAAGGCCTTAAGCGCTCTTGATAAAGGCGCCGAAAGTATCAAATTTATTATTCCAAATAATACGGTTTCCATTGAAAAGCTGATTAAAAATTTGGATTTAGAACGCACTAAAATCTACTTTGAATTACAGTATGCTTCACATAATTTCACAGATCAATTTGCATCCATCTTAAATAAAAAAAACAGTGACATTCATTTAGATATCATTGCTAATCTGGCAAGAAACGGCAATTGGTTTAATACGCTTAAAGATGACCATACTAAATTTGAAGCTTTTGTAAATCAAACAAACAGTTTCAGCATTGATATGTCATTATATCAAAATGCGGGAGCTACTATGGTTCAGCAATTAGCCTATGGACTGGCTCATGCCAACGAATACTTAAACTACTTTAACAACATCCTTTCTCAAGAAAAAAAACAATCCATGCTTGTCACTTTCAATGTTGCCATTGGAACTCACTATTTTTTTGAAATCGCAAAATTGAAAGCACTAAGAAAACTTTGGGAAACTCTGGCTTCTGAATATGGCTTTAATTTAAACTGTCAAATTTTGGCGTATCCAACAAAACGCAACAAAACATTGTACGATTACAACATCAATATGTTGCGCACAACTACCGAGTGTATGAGTGCTATTTTAGGTGGTGCAAATACCATTAACAATTTACCATATGATGCTATCTACCATAAAGACAATGAATTTGGAGAACGCATGGCACGAAACCAACTACTCATTTTAAAACATGAAAGTTATTTTGATAAAGTTAAAAACCCATCAGATGGTGCCTATTATATTGCAACCATAACAAAACAGCTCTCTGAAAAATCATTGGAACTTTTTAAAAACATTGAAGCCAATGGTGGATTTCTTAAACAACTTAAAGAAGGCATTATACAGAGAAAAATAAAAGAAAGTGCTAACAAAGAGCAAAAAATGTTTGACGAAGGCACTGAAATTTTATTAGGATGCAATAAGCATCAAAACCCTGATGATAAAATGAAACATGAACTCGAATTGTATCCATTTGTAAAAACAAATCAAAGAAAAACGTTAATAGAACCTATCATAGAAAAACGTTTAGCAGAAACATTAGAACAACAACGATTAAAAAATGAAGATTAATATGAAAACAAAATGTTATTTTATTGCTGTAATTCTTATTTATAGTATGACAAGTTGTAAACAAGAAAATGCGTTTAAAGACTTTAAATTTTCTGAAAAACCCGCAAAATTAACATGCAATAGCTTAAACAGTAAGCTTTACAATGAAGCCCTTTACAGTTTTGAAGAAGATATTACCAATTTTTATAGTAAGGATAAAAGAAGTCTGCTTTCGGCATATTCCCAATTTATTAGATTAACAAATTATAACAGAGTCAAATACAGAGATATTGTATCTGAACATACCTTAAAAGTTTTTGAAGCACTTAAAAATGAACCCGAATTGTGGGATGCAAACAATAGCAATAGTCATCTAAATTACAATGGCCCTTTAATGGATTGTATTTCAAACAATATATCGGATAAAGATTTAAAAACCACATTAAAAGCTTTACTTTCAACCAATAGCATGAGCCCTAGATTGTTTGGACCACCTTTATTAAGTAATTATGGTTTAACCATGGGTGATAAATATTTGGCAAGTTACGTGGCTTTTGATTTATTCTATGCCAGACTTTTTGATGTAGATTTTTCTATCCCTAAACAAGAAATACCCAAAGTAGATTTCAATAAAACCCAATAAATTTAGAGACACACAAATGCCAAGAAAAAATGTTCAACACATATCGTTAAAAAAAGATTCTGAAAAGATAAACAATCCATCTCTAGAAACTTTTTTAACTGCAGAGGGCATTACATTAAAATCAACTTATAGTTCAGAAGACTTAGATCTAGTTGAACATTTAAATTTTGGCGCCGGAATTCCGCCTTACTTACGTGGTCCCTATTCAACCATGTATGTAAGAAAACCATGGACCATACGCCAATACGCTGGATTTTCTACCGCCGAAGACAGCAACGCTTTTTACAGAAGAAATTTGGCAGCCGGACAAAAAGGCTTGTCCGTAGCTTTTGATTTAGCAACGCATAGAGGCTATGACAGTGATCATGAACGTGTTGTTGGAGATGTTGGAAAAGCAGGTGTTGCCATTGACTCGGTTGAAGATATGAAAATCTTATTCAACCAGATACCATTAGAAAGCATGTCGGTTTCCATGACCATGAATGGTGCCGTTCTGCCCATTATGGCTTTTTATATTGTAGCTGCTGAAGAACAAGGTGTAAAACAAGAAGATTTATCGGGCACCATTCAAAATGATATTCTAAAAGAATTTATGGTTAGGAATACTTACATCTATCCTCCTACTCCCTCCATGAAAATCATTTCAGATATCTTTGAATATACCAGTAAAAACATGCCTAAATTTAACAGCATTAGTATTTCTGGCTACCACATGCAAGAAGCTGGTGCCACTTGTGATATCGAGTTGGCTTACACACTTGCCGACGGTTTAGAATACATAAGAAAAGGACTTGATGCTGGTATGAATATAGACGCCTTTGCGCCTCGCCTATCGTTCTTTTGGGCTATTGGGATGAATCATTTTATGGAAATTGCAAAACTGCGTGCTGCAAGAATGCTTTGGACAAAAATTATAAAACAGTTTAATCCAAAAAATGAAAAATCCCTCATCTTAAGAACTCATTGCCAGACTAGTGGCTGGAGCTTAACAGAACAAGACCCTTTTAATAATGTAGCTCGTACTTGTATTGAAGCCGCTGCTGCGGCATTTGGAGGCACTCAAAGTTTGCACACCAACGCTTTAGATGAAGCCATTGCGTTACCAACCGATTTTTCTGCACGCATTGCCAGAAACACTCAAATTTTCTTGCAGGACGAAACTAAAATAACCAAAACCGTTGACCCTTGGGCAGGCAGTTATTATGTGGAAAAGCTTACCCATGATATAGTTCAAAAAGCATGGTTACTTCTAGAAGAAATTGAGGCATTAGGTGGCATGACCAAAGCCATTGAAGCTGGCATTCCAAAAATGCGCATTGAGCAAGCTTCGGCAAGAAAACAAGCCAGAATAGATTCTGGTCAGGATATTATTGTAGGTGTTAATAACTACAAACTTAAACAAGAAGACCCTATTCAAACTTTTGAAGTTGACAATCAAAACGTGAGATTACAACAAATTAATCGTTTAAATCAAATTAAAACGAAACGCGATTCAGCTAAAGTAAATTCAGCATTAACAAAATTAACCGATGCAGCTCGTTTAGGTAACCAAAATTTATTAGCTTTAGCTATTGAAGCAGCAAGAGAACGAGCAACACTTGGAGAAATTAGTGATGCTCTAGAAGTTGTTTTTGGAAGATATAAAGCACAAATTAAATCTTTTAGTGGTGTGTATAGCAAAGAAATAAAAGAAGACGAATCCTTTAAAAAAGCAAAAGAACTTGCTGATATTTTTGCAGAACAAGAAGGCAGAAGACCTCGAATAATGATTGCAAAAATGGGACAAGATGGTCATGATCGTGGTGCTAAAGTGGTAGCTACTGGTTATGCCGATGTTGGTTTTGATGTAGATATAGGACCGCTTTTCCAAACCCCAAAAGAAGTGGCCAAACAAGCTGTGGAAAATGATGTCCATATTTTAGGCGTTTCCTCTTTAGCTGCTGGTCATAAAACCTTGGTACCACAAGTTATTGAAGCACTTAAAACGTATGGCAGAGATGATATTATGGTTATTGTTGGTGGCGTGATTCCAAAACAAGATTACCAGTTTTTATTCGATTCTGGTGTTTTAGCAATTTTTGGTCCAGGAACCAAAATAAGTGATACCGCTATTAAGATTTTAGAACTTTTAATTGAATAACATCTTTAAAATTTAAATAAAAAATCCAAATCGCTAAGCTTCATTAAAATATAATAAAAAAATTCCATCACTTTTTACCATGGTAAATCATGTAACAATTTGTACTTTTAATGATATTACCTTTCTCCTTAAAAATTCCTTAAAAAGCTAAAAACAAATTGGTTGTAGATTGAAAATTTAAAAATGAAAAAAGAAACACAGGAAATAGATAATTATTTAGATAACCATTATATCCATAGAAGCAATTGGTTAAGAGCGGCAGTACTTGGTGCTAATGACGGAATACTTTCAACAGCAAGTATTGCCATTGGAGTTGCAGCTGCAAGTGATTTTAGAGAACCCGTTATTTTGGCAACTTTGGCAGGCTTAGTTGCCGGTGCATTATCAATGGCTGCTGGAGAATATGTTTCGGTAAGTTCTCAAACCGATATTGAAAATGCAGATATTGAACGTGAAAAACAGGAACTCATTGAAATGCCCGAAATAGAATTACAAAGATTGGCAGATATTTACGAAAAAAGAGGTCTAAAAAAAGAAACCGCCTTAAAGGTTGCAAAAGAATTAACAGAACACGATGTGCTAGGTGCCCATGTTAGAGATGAATTAGGAATCAATGAAATTAGTCAAGCTAAACCTATGCAAGCAGCATTAGCATCGGGTGCAGCATTTACGGTTGGCGGCATATTACCGTTGTTGGTTACCTTATTTTTACCTTTAAAAAGTTTGGAATATTCTCTATACTTTTTTGCTACTTTCTTCTTAATAATTTTAGGAGCCATGGCAGCTAAAACAGGTGGTTCAAGCATTAGTAAAGCTATTATTAGAATAACCTTTTGGGGAACCATAGCCATGGGATTAACGGCCTTAGTCGGGTATTTATTTAATGTTAATGTTGTGTAGATAGAAAAAACTAAACTTTATATTATTTAATTTTAATAAATAAAAGAAAATGAATTATTACTTTAAAACTTCATTAAGTAGCGTAACATTTGATGAAGTCATTGAAAAAACCATTGAGGAACTTCAAAAAGAAGGGTTTGGTGTATTGACAGAAATCGACTTAAAAGCAACCTTGAAGAAAAAATTAGATGTAGATTTCTATAATTATAAAATATTGGGTGCTTGTAATCCATCATTTGCCCATAAAGCTCTAATGGCTGAAGATAAAATTGGCACCATGCTTCCTTGCAATGTTATTATTCAGGAAAAAAAACCTGGAACTATTGAAGTTTCTGCTGTTGATCCTTTAGCTTCGATGGTTTCAGTAAAAAATGATGCCTTAGGAACTATTGCTTTAGAAGTAAGAGATAAATTAAAAAGAGTTATTGAAAATATAAAATAGCTTTTAATACTTTACATTAATTTTCTAAACTCTTAAATATTATATTAGGAAAAAGTAAAAAGTCAGTTAGAATTATCTAACTGACTTTTTACTAATTTTAAACTGTTTTATTAGTCTACTTTTTCTTCTTTATTTTTAATTTCAAATTCTTCAAAATCACCTGCATTTACAACCGTCCATTTTTCTAAGGTTTTAAAGTGCTTTTTTATAGCTTTATTAACATCTTCAACGGTTAGGGCGCTTACTTTATCTTCAATACCTTTTTGGAACATGATATCTCTGTTATAATAAATATTATTATTAATCAATCTTAAAAGTTCGTTGTCTTTAGCTCTTGATACATTTTGTTCTTGTACCCATCCGTTTACGGCACTTTTTAATTCTTCTTCAGTAATACCATCTTCAATAAAACGGGCAATTTCTTCCTTAAAGCCTAACTGAACTTTAGCAGCATTTTCTGGAGCATAAATAGCATAAATGAAAGCCATGGAATTTTTATCGTCTTTATTGTCATCAACTCTAACAGCACCACCAGCTCCATAACTTACACCATCTTGTTGACGTAAGCGATTGGCTATTCTTGAATTTAAGAAACCTCCACCAAAAATTTCTCCAGCAATTTGTAAAGCCGCATAATCATCTTCATCTTGACTACATTCAAAAGATAATGTTCCTAATGTAAAGGCATTCTTTTTGTCTGGAGTCATTATTTTTTCATTAGCCGGCACATTTCCAGTAAATTTATTTTCGATAGGTGAAAATTTAAGATTAGAATTAAAGTCGCTATATTCTTTTTCAAAATAATCTCTCAAAGCTTGTTCGTCAATATTCCCTATGGCTGTTAAAGTTGCACTGTTGGAAATACCATAGAAATTTTTGTGATACGCTTTTAAATCTTCAACAGAAACTGCTTTAATAGCTTCAATTTCTTCATCAACAGTCATGGCATACATTGGATGTCCTTTTTCATATTTCTGATTGATTAAACTTACTTTTCGGGAGGCTAAAAATTGTGGTTCAGACTTATTTTGCTCAATACCTGCTAAACTTTGAGTTTTCATTTTTTCTAATTCTTCAGCATCAAAAAGAGGATTTTTAATCATCTCTGTCATTAACAAGAGGGCTTCATTTAAGTTTTCTTTGGTACTTACAACATTAGCCGTTAATCTGCCATTAGACCCACTAAAAAATACCGATGACTTTATAGCACTTAATTTATCTTCGATATCTTGACGCGATTTTGTGGTAGTCCCTTTATTTAACATTCTAGCTGTATACCCTGCTACCATTCCTTTATTCATTAGGTCCTCCAATGTTCCATTTCTAATGGCAAATGATAAGGTAACGGTTTCTCCACGGTTATCTTTTTTTATAAAACCGTATTCAATGGGTTTCTTTTGAAGTACGCCAGTATCTAAGCGTTTTTTAATATTATCGTAAGCTACATCAAATACTTCGCCGGCACCAAAGCCTTCTTTTCCTTTGTAGTTGGTTACTAAATCTGTTAACCCTTCTGTGTGTTCAATCTCAACTCTTATTGGTGTTTTAGAAGGAACAAACGTACCAACTGTTCTATTGGTATTAATTAAATACCTTTGAATAGCTGCATTTACTTTATCAACTGTCATTTTTTCAACTCTATCGCGTTGAATAAAAGATAATCTCCAATCTCCAGCTCCAATAAATTCGCTCATATAGGTTCCTAAAAAAGCAGAATTTCTTGAAATTTGATCGTATTGTTTTAAAAGATTGGATTTTGCACGAATTACTTCTTCTTCAGTTACTGGGTTTTTTGGTAAGTTATCCAATGCACTTAGTAGAGTTGATTCGGCTTCTGCTAATGATTTGTCTGAAGGCACATCAACATTCATATACATAAAGGATGGTTCTTTAGTAAAAGGTGAATATGACCATATTGAAGAAGCCTTTTTCTCATTTACCAATGCTTTGTAAAGTCTGCCCGATGGCTCATCTGTTAGAATTTGTTCTGCCACTTGAAGTGCTGCATAATCTTCATGAGATCCTGCTGGTGTATGGTAAAGAACAGATACTAATTGTAAGTCTCCAACACGACTTAACATAACACGTTTTTCACCATCTTGAGCAGGTTCAATCGTTGGAATGTCTCTTAAAGGAGTTTCTGGATTTTTAATACTGCCGAACTTTTTTTGAATAAGAGTCAATGTTTTTTCTGGTTCAAACTTACCCGTAACCATTAAAACAGCATTATCTGGACGATAGTATTTTTTGTAAAATGCTTTTAAATTATCAATAGGTACCCGTTCAATATCTGAACGATTTCCAATAGTTGAGTTTCCGTAATTGTGCCATAAATAAGCACTACTTATTACTTTTTCCATTAATACCCCAGACGGAGAATTTTCACCACTTTCAAATTCATTTCTTACCACAGAAAACTCAGATTCTAAGTCTTTTTTTGCAATGTATGAATTTACCATTCTATCAGATTCTAAATCTAATGCCCAATCTAAATTTTCATCAGTGGCATTAAACGTTTCAAAATAATTTGTTCTATCATAATAGGTGGATCCGTTTGGTCTTGCACCATGAGACGATAGTTCTTCAGGAATATTTGGATGATTGGGTGTTCCTTTAAACACCATATGTTCTAATAAATGAGCCATCCCTTTTTCGCCATATCCTTCATGGCGAGATCCCACTTTGTAGGTTACATTAACGGTTATTGTTTGCGCAGAATTATCTTGAAACAATAATACTTTTAGTCCATTATCTAACAAATATTCGTTTATCCCTTCTACGCTAGCTGTTTTTTTTATTTGAGCTAAAACTGTTAAAGACATAAAACACATTAATGTAAGTGATAGAGAGATTTTTAATAACTGATTGATTTTTTTCATTTTTGATTTTTTTTAATTTGTTTATAAATATAAAGTTTTCAATCTTAAATAATTGTTAATTTTTGAGATTTATGCCCTATAGATATAAAAGATTTTTAAAAAATAAATTAGTTTTTAACATTAAAAACCCCGATTTAATGTTAACAAATTGAGTTTTTATTCCTCATAAATAATTGTATTTTTACCGTTCATAAAACCAAATCATTAATGGGTAAAATCATTGCAATTGCTAACCAAAAAGGCGGTGTAGGAAAAACAACAACGTCTATCAATTTAGCAGCTTCACTAGGAGTTCTTGAAAAAAAAGTGTTACTTATTGATGCTGATCCACAAGCCAATGCAACATCTGGATTAGGGATAAATGTTGAATCTGTTGAATTAGGAACCTATCAACTTTTAGAGCATTCAAATACAGCAAGAGAAGCCATCATATCAACTGACACACCAAACT
>PFKE01000154.1 GCA_002784145.1 Flavobacteriaceae bacterium CG_4_10_14_3_um_filter_33_47
ATAAATTTTATATTCTTTTTCCCCCATATAAGTACCTTTTGACGGTTTGTTTATTTTTGGTGCTTTCTTTTTAAACTTTATGTTCTTTGCATAAATAATGAAATCCTTTTCGTGGATTTCTAAAATTAAACCTGGCAAACCATAATATCCTATTGGCCCGTAGTTATTGGTAATCTCGGGAGCGAACCAAGCAACAACTTCAATAATTTTTCCGTTATTCAAGCTTTTATTTTTTTTTGCTTTTACAGCCATGTATTTGTCTATCATTTTTGTTTCCTTTGTTATTGTCCAATCCTTCGGACTAATCGTATCAACAAGAATTACTCGTTCTCCAAAAACATCATGATCCCATAATGATATACCACTTTCTAATGAGAAGTAATATGTTCCGTCTCCTCTAACATGTAACATGGCGTATTTGACATCGTCTTCAAAATCATCAATTGACAGGTGTTTTTCAGAGGTAAATGAAGCAGCATGCTTATTAAATTGAAGTTTATATATAATGTTTTTAGAACTTTCACTCATCTTTATTTTTTCTTTGTTATAGAATGTCGCAAATTCTGATTTTTTTAAAGAGTTAGTATAGTTTGGGATAATAATTTTTTGCCCATAGGTAACGACACCACTTGATTGGGAGTATAGAATGAAAGAAAAACACGTTAGAAAAAAAAAGGTTAATTTATTCTTCATTTTTTATAAAGTTACATGAAAATTAAATAGGCAGCATCGAAATAAAAATGGATGCTGCCTCAAAAAAATATTATGCTTGTTATATTCCTTCGCAAGCATCGCGAAAATCTCTAGCTCTTTGACCAGCTACTCTAGGGTCAACCCCTTCTTGATTAACCATAAATTCATAATAGCCTTGTGCAAGTTCATTACAAGCAAGCTTTACAACCTCTATGCTTTCAGTATTTGTGTTGGCTAGTTTTATCTTTGTGTTGGAGGTAAAACTAAACATAGACAACATACCAATAACAATAAGAATTTTTCTCATAATTTCTAAAATTTTAAACCAGTTCAGTTTATTGAATGACTGGTTGGTTAAACTAAATGTGTTGTTCAGTCTATTCAGTCTATAATTTTTAGTCTATGAGAGATTAGTCTATTTTTTTAGTTTAGGCAGTCTAAAACCTAAACTTGTATGCTGTTATTTAATTTTAAGGGAGAATAAAAATAATCAGCGCTGATTTGTTGCAACTTTTGCCCAAAAACATCGTGTTGTATAGACTGAGACAAAACGTTGCTTCTGGACATTTCAAACTTAAAAAGACACTATCCCAAAAAGTGTGTAAACTAAAATTACGAGGGTTTAACTTTATCTAAAGTTGAACCCTTTTTTCAAATATAGTCAAAAACTGGTTTAAAATAATACCCCTGTTCCTAATGGGCATCGACTATTTTTTAGTAGCCTCTCTTAAAGCTAAAAAAGTGGACTTCATAATGGCTTCATCTGTTGGGAATGACAGCTTGTTCTTGGTGTATTTCCTGATTTTCCCATTAAGGTTGGACTTGCAACAAAAAGACGGACAATTTTTAGTATATGGAATCTATTTTTTAAATTCCAAAAATTTCTTTTGAAGTAATGTTAAATATTCTTTTTCAGAAAAATTAGTTCCACCTTTAGGCCTACATAATAATTTCTTGTCGCTAGAATAATTAAATATTATCTTATCAACGTAAAAAACTATTTTACCATTTGGAGAAGCTTCTAAAACCAAACCAGGGAGACCGTCTAATCCTGCAGGGCCAAATGGAACAGGGATTTCATTTGTAAACCACGCTTCAACATTAAAAACCTTTTCTTCATTTTTTACAGTATCAATATCAGTCTTTGTAGAAATTGCTTTGCGACAAATATACTCACCTATTTTCTTTGTTTCATTAGTAATTGTCCATTTATATTCATCAAATGAATAAAAGATATTTACTGTCATTCCTAAAGAATTTCTTCTTTCAATTTTTTCTTTGGTGTTCAGATTTTTATACCTAATTCCCCCAGCTAGAACTTTTGCCATTTTGTAATTGAAATCATCATTTAATTCTAATTTTTCTTTTGTCTTAAATAACGATGTTTTATTGTCAAAAAAAAGCTGGCATTCAACATCATCTAAAGAACTTGTTATTTCTTTTACTTTTTTTAAAATCTTTGAGTCATTAATGCTTTCATATTTATTTATACCTGAGCTGTTATCATCAATTTTAATTATTTTATAATTTACTAAAGCAATATCATTTTGGGAAAAAATGATATTGCTTAATAAAAAAATTACAATTATGTGGGTTTTATATACCATATAAAAACTTCTAATTAATAGATACGACTTATTACCACTCTAAACAAGACTCATAAGCCTCCTCCATAATTAACTCTCTCTGAGCTCCTGTGAGCCCATATTCTTCAGCAGCATGTAATGAATAATGATAAGCCATATCCCAACAGGCCTCATCTACCTTAAAGAAATAAACATTGTCTTTTGCTTTGGATACACTTGATACTACTAATAAAAAAAGAATCAAGCTTAATACGTTTTTCATAATTTCTAAAATTTTAAACCAGTTCATGTTTTCAAATAACTGGTTGGTTAAACTAAATGTGTGTTCAGTCTATTCAGTCTATAAATTTTAGTCTACGAAATCTATTTTAATCATCGATATAATTTTCAAATTTTTTATTTAAACTTTTAATTAAATCTTTGAATTCTTGTTGGTTCATTGCTTTTAAGTCATTAATTTTTTCTATTTCCAAGTTTTTAATGGTCTCTATTTTTTTAATTGTTACTATAGCGCCTTTTAAATCAACTTCTGCTATTAAGCCAGGCAATCCCATAAAAATGTCAGGACCAGATTGTAATTGAATTGATGGTATATACCAAGCAACAACCTTTAAGTCTTCATTTGTTACAGGGTGATAATAGCTCCCTTCTGCTTTTATTGCATTAAAGTCAAGAATTTTTTTTGTTTCTTTTTTAAAGACCCAATTAAAATTAAAGTAATCCCTTTTTACTGTAAAATCTTGGTTAAGTATGTTTCTAACAAAAACTATGCTATCTACATTATGGTTAGCATAAACCCTTTCATTAAAAGAAGTAAACCTCTGTGCTCCTCTTGACAAAATATGTTCAAGAGGTGAATCACTTTCTTTATTTAAGGCGTTTTCTTGCTCGAAATAAGATTCTTCTTGATTAGCGATGAGAATGTAATTTACATCTTTTGTGTAATCTGCCATTTTCTCAAATAGCTGTTTACTGTTATTATCTAGATTATCTAAAGATCCCTGTATTTTAACATCTGTAACCGAATATGTTACTTTAAAAACATTCTGTGCATGTGAATTTGGAATGACTCCCATAAAAAAATACAAAAAGAAAATGCCTTTTAAAAACTTATTTGATAAACATGAGTTTCTCATCTACAAATACCTTTGGAGTTTAAATATTTAGTAAGTTGAAGAACAAATCCAACATTGTCAATATTAATTTCACCTTCAGTTTGTATTACCCAGTTTCTAGCAATAGAAAAACAGGTTTCTGTCACTGGAGAATTATTGGAAGTGGAGGCATTAGTACTGATTGATGCACAAAACAAAAAAACTGCAATAAAACTTAATACTTTTTTCATAATTTTAAAAATTTAAACCAGCTAATTTTATTTGATAGCTGATTGGTTAAACTAAATACGTGTTCAGTCTATTCAGTCTATAATTTTTAGTCTATGAGAGATTAGTCTATTTTTTTAGTTTAAGCAGTCTAAAACTTAAACCTGTTTCGCTGTTATTTAATGCTAAGGGAGAATAAAAATAATCAGCGCTGATTTGTTGCAACTTTTGCCCAAAAACATCATGTTGTATAGACTAAAACAAAACTTTGCTTTTGAACATTTCAAACTTAAAAAAAAAAAAATGAATTAAACAAGTTTTTCTTACATATTTTCAACGTTTTATCGAAAACACGAAAAAGGGTTACGGTTTTACCGCAATTAGTAAAGGTGTCTTTGAATTATGGAAAGCCTTAGTTAAAATTAAATACCGACCTCTAAAAGGTTAATTTATTTTTCATTTATTTTAAACGTAGTTCTTTTTTTATGATAAAATCACGTAATTAATTTCAAATTCGGGGAATGGGAGAAAATCCCTCGCCTTTAGGCGAAGACTTTAGTTTGTTTATCTTTGTGATATGCAGCATTATCGTAAAACATCCCACACGGTTTATGATATAAAATATCATTTAGTATGGATAACAAAATACCGTAAAAGAGTATTGACTGGAGTATTGGCAGCGCGAGTCCGTTCCCTTATACGTGAGATTTGTAAAGCAAATGAAGTAGAAATAATAAAGGGTCACATTTCATCAGATCACGTTCACTTGTTTGTGTCGGTTCCACCCCATATTTCTGTAAGCAAGTTGATGCAGTATATAAAAGGGAAAAGTTCCAGAAAAGTGATGTCAGAGTTTAAGGCGATATCAAAGATGTATTGGGGTCGGCATTTTTGGGCACGGGGATATTTTGTGGTAAGTTCAGGAACCATAACGGATGAAATGATAATGGAGTATATAGAAAAACAAGATATTGAGGACAAAGATGGAGATTTTAAAATATCAGGAGAATAGCTTTAGCCGCCTTAAGGCGGAAATCAAATCTACCGGCTTAAAGACGGTAGTAGTTTAATTCTTGTATCTAGATTAGGGCATTAAAGCATTTCGTTAAACGGTCTGCATTCAATCCAACAAATTCTTGCAATTCTGCAATTCGGCCATGTTCAATAAAAGCATCAGGTATTCCAAGAATTTTTATGGGATTGGTATAATTATGTTTTGAAGCAAATTCAAGAATAGCACTGCCAAATCCGCCGCTTATGGCATTGTCTTCAACCGTAATAATTATGCTGAATTTTTTAAAAATAGTATGCAGCAAGGCTTCATCTAAAGGTTTTGCAAAACGCATATCGTAATGTGCAATGGCATTCTTGTTATCGCAATTTTTGATAGCTTCTTCTACATTTTTACTGATGGTTCCAAAAGTTAAAATGGCTAGGTTGGTTCCAGATTTTAGTTGAACACCTTTACCAATTTCGATGGGCTCAAAACGTTGTTTCCAATTTATGGTAACGCCTCTTCCTCTAGGATATCTAATAGCCATGGGTTGTTCTAAACCAAGTTGAGCCGTAAACATTATGTTACGCAATTCTATTTCATTTCTGGGTGCAAAAATGATAAGATTAGGAATACATCTTAAATACGATACATCAAAAACACCATGATGCGTTGCGCCATCTTCGCCAACCAAACCAGCGCGGTCTAAACAAAAAATCACCGGTAATTTTTGCAAGGCTACATCATGAATAACTTGGTCATAAGCCCGTTGCAAAAACGTAGAATAAATGTTACAAAACGGCATCAATCCTTGAGTTGCCATACCAGCTGCAAGCGTTACGGCATGTTGCTCGGCAATACCCACATCAAAAGCACGGTCTGGTATTTGTTCCATCATGTATTTTAATGAACTGCCTGTTGGCATGGCTGGTGTAATACCAACAATGTTTTTGTTTGCTTTAGCAAGTTCAACAAGTGTAATACCAAAAACATCCTGGTATTTTGGTGGAAGATTTTCATCAGATTTTGAAAAAACATCACCTGTTTGTGCGTTAAACTTTCCAGGTGCATGATAGGTTACTTGATCATCTTCAGCTTGTTTTAAACCTTTTCCCTTGGTGGTTATAACATGTAAAAATTTTGGGCCTTTTACTGTTTTTAAGCGTTTTAATTCAGAAATAATATGATGGATATCATGACCGTCAATAGGTCCTGAATAATCAAAATTTAAAGCCTCAAAAATATTGTCCTGCTTTTGAGTTCCTTTTTTAACGTTGGTTAAATATTGTTTTAAAGCACCAACACTTGGGTCAATACCAATGGCATTGTCATTTAAAATGACCAATAAATTCGCGTTGGTAACGCCTGCATGATTTAAGCCTTCAAACGCCATGCCGCTGGCAATAGATGCGTCTCCAATAACGGCTATATGATGTTTGTTTTCATACCCCAAAAGTTGAGAGGCAATAGCCATTCCTAAAGCAGCTGAAATAGAGGTTGACGCATGACCTACACCAAAAGCATCGTACACACTTTCGCTTCGTTTTGGAAAACCACTCAGTCCACCCAGTTGTCTGTTAGTATGAAATTGATGGCGTCTGCCAGTCAATATTTTATGCCCATATGCTTGATGGCCAACATCCCAAATGAGTAAATCTTCAGGAGTATTAAAAACGTAATGAAGCGCAATGGTTAATTCAACAACGCCTAAACTAGCACCTAAATGCCCTTCTTTAGTAGCTACTATATTGATGATAAATTCGCGTAATTCTTTGGCAAGAAGAGGTAACTCTTCTTGCGCTATTAGGCGCAAATCTTTAGGTGACTTAATTGTATTTAATAATTTTTGCATACTATTACAAATGTACTACTTGAAATGCCATAACAAAAAATAATAGTGATTAAAAAGGATATTATGGCAGCACATCTGTCATATAAAAAAATAACAAGAATTATCAGATGAAATTGTATTTTTGCCTTTATGATACAACCTTTTGACGACATTTATTTTATGAAAAAAGCTTTGCAAGAAGCAGAAATAGCTTTTGAAAAAGGTGAAGTTCCTATCGGTGCTGTTATTGTTATTGAAAACAGAATTATTGCCAAAGGACATAATTTAACAGAAACCTTAAATGATGTAACAGCGCATGCCGAAATACAAGCCATTACAGCAGCAGCTAATTTTTTAGGTGGTAAATTTCTTCAAAACTGCACGCTGTATGTAACCTTGGAACCTTGCCAAATGTGTGCAGGCGCTTTGTATTGGAGTCAAATATCAAATATTGTTTACGGTGCCAGAGATTTAGAGAGAGGCTGCATTCATTTAAAAACCAAATTGCATCCTAAAACCATCATGCAAGGCGGTGTTTTAGAAAATGAAGCTTCAGAGCTTTTAAAACGTTTTTTTATTCAAAGACGAAACTTAAACTAGAATATTATTTTTTTTCGCGTTCGCGCATTTTATCTAAATTTTCCTTAGTCAGCATATAATCTTTAATATTTTTATCTTTCCATCTATAATAAGAAAATAAAGGAAAAACAATAAAAAAAAGCCCTATAACGCCATAGCCAATTAATTTTTCTGAATTTTCAAATCCTGCAAAATATCCTGTTAGGATACTTCCAACAGATAGGATTAAACATAGAACGATTAAATACTTCATCATTATTTGGTAAAATTAATTAGCTGCCTTCTGTAAGCCGTTAAAAGCTTTGATTTGGATATAAACCCAATATAAACATCATTTTTTACTACGGGCAAATTCCAAGCGCTGCTATCCTGAAATTTCTTCATAATGTCGGTCATTTTATCTTTGTCAACGTCAATAATCTCAGGAGCAGGTTGCATAATATCGTGTGCTCTTATTTCTCCGTATAAATCCTGATCAAACATAATAGGCCTTAAATCATCTAGCAGGATGATGCCTACCAAAGCTTTGGTTTTTGCATCAATAACTGGAAAAATATTCCTTTTTGATTGGATTACGGCGGTATTGATTATTTCACCTAAATTCATATTTGATGTGATGCTGACAAAATTGGTTTCAATAATTTTATCAATATTCATAAACGTTAATACTGCATGATCTTTATCGTGGGTTATTAATTCGCCTTTTCTGCCCAATTGCATGTTATAAACAGAATGAGGACTGAAATATTTAGTTAAACCAAACGAAATGGTAGCCGTTAGCATTAGCGGAATAAAAAGCTCATAACCTCCAGTAAGTTCGGCAATTAAGAAAATAGCCGTTAAGGGTGCATGTAAAACACCTGCCAATAAACCAGCCATGCCTACCAGAGTAAAATTACTTTCGGAGATAGGCGAACGAAACAGCCCGCAATGATTGATTATTTTAGCAATGCAATTGCCCATAATGCTGCCCATAAAAAGTGTTGGAGCAAAAATACCACCTACACCACCAGCTCCAAAGGTTAATGAACTGGCTATAATTTTAAAAAAGACAAGGCCAGCTAAAAGCAAAATAACAATCCAAATATTCGTTAAATCCATTTGCATTAAGTTATTTTCAAGCGCTTTTTCAGCGTTTCCTGCAATAAGATTATTGATAACATCAAAGCCTTCGCCATATAGTGGCGGAATGAAATAAATTAATAAACCCAAGCCAACACCACCAACAATTAGTCGTTTAACGGGTGTGCCAATTTTGTCGAAAAATTTTTGGATTTTGTCGTAAACCTGGGCAAAATAAATAGACGTTATTGCGGCGAATACACCAAGGAGAATATAAAAAGGCGCATCAGACAGTACAAATTCATCTTCAATTCTAAAGGGTAATAAAATATCATTTCCAAAGAAAAAATAAGAGGTCAAAATAGCTGAAAGCGATGCTAACAAAAGTGGCAACATAGATGCAATGGTCAAATCCAAACTAAAAACTTCTATGGCAAAAATAATAGCAGCAATAGGCGCTTTAAATATGGAACTCATGGCTCCGGCAGCGGCACAACCAATTAATAAATTCCTGGTATTTTGGTTCATATGAAACATTCTGGAAATATTAGAACCAATAGCCGCACCAGTAGCCACGGTTGGGCCTTCCAGTCCAACAGAACCACCAAAACCTACGGTAAGTGGAGCCGTTAAAATAGAACCAAACATTTGATATTGTTTCATGATTCCTTTTCGCTTGGAAATAGCATAAAGGGTGGAAGGAATACCATGACTTACTTTATTTCTTATCACATATTTTATGGTTAGATAAACTAATGTGAGCCCAATAATTGGAAATAAAAAGTAAAAAGCATGGTGATAATATTTTATCAAATTACCTTCCAGCAGATGTTGAATAAAATGCGTTAAGTTTTTTAAAACAACGGCACCAACACCAGAAGTAAAGCCAATGACGACACTTAAAATATAAACAAACTGTCTGTGAGAGATATATTTGGCTCTCCAGATAAGTATTTGTTTAAGAATGGTTTGTTTTGGCATAATCAAAGCTACTAAAAAATCCTGCAAGTGCAGGATTTAGTATTATGGTTTAATGTTTAATTTTAAACATAGTTCTTCAAGTTGTTTGTCGTCTATAGGAGCAGGAGCATCGATCATAACATCACGTCCGGAATTGTTTTTAGGAAAAGCAATAAAATCTCGAATAATTTCCTGACCTGCTAATATGGCAACTAAACGGTCCAAACCAAAAGCTAAGCCTCCATGTGGCGGTGCGCCATATTGGAAAGCGTCCATTAAGAATCCAAACTGAGCTTTGGCCTGTTCTGGTGTAAACCCCAAATAATCAAACATTAAGGCCTGTGTTTTTTTATCGTGAATTCTGATGGAACCACCACCAATTTCATTTCCGTTTAAAACTAAATCGTAAGCATTGGCTTTAACTTCGCCAGGATTTGTAGCCAGTAATTCTAGTTGTCCTGGTTTGGGTGAGGTAAATGGATGATGCATGGCATGGTAGCGTTTGGTGTCTTCATCCCATTCCAATAACGGAAAATCAATCACCCAAAGCGGAGCAAATACATGTGGTTTACGTAACCCTAAACGCGTAGCAAGTTCCATTCTTAAAGCACTTAACTGGCCTCTTACTTTGTTGGTTTCTCCCGAAAAGATACACATTAAATCCCCAGCTTTCGCTCCTGTAATTTCTGCCCATTTTGCTAAGTCTGATTCGTCATAAAATTTATCTACAGAGGATTTGTAGGTTCCGTCTTCGTTACAACGGCAATATACCATTCCTAAAGCGCCAATTTGAGGGCGTTTTATCCAATCAATTAATTGGTCAATGTCTTTTCTTGTGAAATTATTGCCGCCTGGAACGGCAATACCAACCACCAATTCTGCCGAATTGAAAACGTCAAAATCTTTATGTTGTGTTACGGTATTTAATTCTCTAAACTGCATACCAAAACGAATGTCCGGTTTATCATTTCCGTATAAACGCATGGCGTCATCATAAAGCATTCTTGGAAACTTTTCTACTTCAATACCATTAATTTCTTTAAGTAAATGCCGTGTTAATCCTTCAAAAGCATTTAAGATGTCGTCTTGCTCAACAAAGGCCATTTCACAATCTATTTGTGTAAATTCTGGTTGTCTGTCAGCACGTAAATCTTCGTCTCTAAAACATTTTACAATTTGAAAATATTTATCCATTCCGCCAACCATAAGCAGTTGCTTAAAAGTTTGGGGCGATTGCGGAAGCGCGTAAAACTGACCAGCATTCATTCTGCTTGGAACCACAAAATCTCTGGCACCTTCGGGCGTAGATTTAATTAAATAAGGGGTTTCAACTTCTATAAAACCTTCATTTGATAAGTAATTTCTAACGGCTTGAGCTACTTTATGTCTAAAAATCAAACTGTTTTTAACAGGATTACGACGAATGTCTAAATAACGATATTTCATACGTAATTCTTCGCCTCCATCGGTCTCGTCTTCAATGGTAAAAGGTGGTAACAAGGCTTTATTAAGAACGGTTAATTCAGAAACTAATATTTCAATATCCCCTGTTGGAATTTTCGAATTTTTTGAACTTCGCTCAATCACCGTTCCTTTAACTTGTATGACAAATTCTCTTCCTAAAGTTTTTGCCTCCTGAATGATGGATTTTGACGTGCGTTCTTCATCAAAAATAAGTTGGGTGATTCCATAACGATCGCGAAGATCTACCCAAATCATAAATCCTTTATCTCTGGTTTTTTGTACCCAGCCGGCAAGTACAACCTCTTTATTTATATGTGACGCGTTTAATTCGCCACAATTATGACTTCTATACATAAGACACTAAAATTAGAAGACAAATTTAGCAAGTTATTATATTTTAAAAGTGTTTATTGAGTATAATTTTAAGAGTAAACTTTAAAGGGTCAATAAAGTCCAATATTTATTACAAATGTTATCAAAATGTTATTTTTTTTTCGAATAGTTATTTTTTTTTTAGATATTTAGAAAAAATAACTTAAAACTTTTAACATAATGAACAAAACTTTATCTTTAAAGTTGCTTTTATTTTCATTGATTTTTTTTCCTTTAATAGCTTTTAGCCAACAAATTAAAGGTAAAGTAATGGATGGTGCAACTAACTTGCCTTTGGCAGGAGCGAATGTGATAATTAAAGGAACCGTAACAGGAACTACTGCCGATTTTGATGGTAATTTTAGTCTCAAAGTAGAAGGTTTTCCTGTTATCCTTGTTTTTTCGTCTTTGGGATTTGAAACCATTGAAGAAACACTTAGCTCAAATAGAATTTTAACCGTTACACTGCAAGAATCTGCCACAGCTTTAGATGAAGTTGTAATTTCTGGTCTTGCTTCAACGGTAAAAAGAACGAACGCCGCCAATAGCGTTGCTTCGTTATCTGCGGAAGATTTAACTGGTGTTACGCCACCTCAAACATTAGATGGAGCCTTAAATGGTAAATTTACTGGAGCCTTAATATCGGCAAACTCAGGAGCTCCGGGTGGTGGATTGTCTGTTAAACTTAGGGGCATTACGTCCATAAATGGTAATTCTCAACCTTTATACATTATTGATGGGGTTTATATTGACAATAGTAGTATTTCATCAGGAGGCTTAAATGCTGTATCTCAGGCCGCAGGAGGGGGTAATGCTTCTAGTCAAGATAATGCTACCAACAGAATAGCTGACATCAATCCTGATGATATTGCAAATATTGAGATTTTAAAGGGAGCTTCGGCTTCTGCAATTTATGGGTCTAGAGGTGCTGCTGGGGTAATAATCATTACTACTAAAAAAGGGAAAGCAGGAAAAACTAATATCAATTTCTCGCAATCGCTAGGTTTTAATGAAGCGATTAATCTTCAAGGGCAAAGAAAGTGGACTGCTGAGTTAGCTGAGAGTGAATTTGGTCAAGGTGCTTTGTTTACAGCAGCACAAAATGCAGGTACATTACGTGATTATGAAAAAGAGCTTTTTGGTGAAAAAGGGTTTATTACCAATACTAATATTAGTATGTCCGGAGGATCTGATAAGACCACTTTTTATGCTGGTCTTTCAAGAAATCAAGAAGATGGGATTGTTAAGCGTACAGGTTATGATAAGACCTCTGTAAGGTTTAATCTAGATCATAAATTTAACGACAACATCAAATTATCTGTAACGTCAAATTATATTAACTCAACTGCAGACAGAGGGTTTTTTAATAACGATAACACAGGAACCACTATAGGGGTAGCTTTAACTGCAACACGACCCTGGGATTTTTTATTGCCTGATGAAAATGGCAATTATCCAGATCATCCAAACAACTCGTCAAACCCTTTACAGACGAGAGATTTAATGACTAATAAAGAGGATACTAAACGTTTTATTACTGGAGGGACACTTGATATTAACCTTTTTAAAGGGGAACATTCAGATTTGCAATTCGTTGCTAGAGCTGGTTCAGATCATTACACTTTAACATCAACGGTTATTTTTCCAAAAGAATTACAGTTTATGAGACCAGATCAAGGGGGTGTAAATGGAATTTCAGCATTATCAACTACCACCAATACAAACGCTAATTATTCTGCTTTTTTGGTCCATAATTTTAATACAAATAATGATATTACATTTACTACACAAGCAGGGGTTACTAATGAACAATTTTCTCAAAACATTGTTAGAGTTGTAGCATCAGATTTAATTGCTTCGGAAACCAATATTGATCAGGCAGCGAATCAAACGGTTAACCAATTTAGATTAAAACAAGAGGACTTTGGTTTTTTTGTTCAAGAATCTGTAAACTATCAAGATAAGTTAATAGCAACTTTAGGGATAAGAGGAGATAAATCAACCAATAATGGGGATATCAACCAATTTTTTTATTATCCAAAAGCATCTTTAGCAGCTAACTTACACAAGTTTGGTTTTTGGGGAAACAATGATATGATAAACAGGTTTAAACCTCGTGTGGCTTATGGTGAGGCAGGAACTTTTGCAACCTTTGGGTCTTTATTCACTATTTATGGAAGTGTAGGGATTGATGGTAATGTAGGAATTGGAGTTCCTGGTACAAGAGGAAACCCTGCAATTAATCCAGAGAGACAAAGCGAATTGGAAATTGGTTTTGACGCCGGTTTTTTCAATGATAAAGTTTCTCTAGAGTTTACTTACTATAAAAAGAAAGTAGAAGACTTATTGCTACAAGCCAATATTGAGCCTTCTTCTGGCTTTTCAACGCAATGGCTAAACGCTGGTAGTCTTGAAAATAGAGGGGTCGAAATTGGTCTTAACATAAATGTATTTGATTCTGCCGATTTTTCATGGGATTCGGGAATTAGTTGGTATAAAAATGAATCTGAAATGACTTCTTTAAAAGTACCCACCTTTAATCTAGGAGGGTTTGGTAACAGTTTAGGACAGTTTCAAATTGAAGAGGGCAAAAGTGTTACCCAAATTGTTGGAACCACAGGCGCAGGAACACCCGTTTCGGTTTTAGGTGATGCAGAACCCGATTTTCAAATGTCCTTTAACAATAGTTTTGTTTATAAGGACTTTACTTTGTCTTTTTTATGGCATTGGAAAAAAGGAGGCGATAATATTAACTTAACAAAATTATTATCAGATTTTGGTGGTACTAGTGCAGATTTTGACGGGTTTGATGTAGATCCTGAAGGTCTTATACGTAATGGGGATTTTAGGATATTTAATGGTCTTTTTGATAGTAACGCCAGACCGTTTGTGGAAGATGCATCATATTTAAGATTGCGAGAAATTGGTTTGTATTATTCAGTACCAAAAACAACTTTAAATAGTTGGTTTAACGGGATTGTTTCCAATGTAAAAATCGGTTTTTCAGGAAATAATTTAATCAACATTTTTGATTATAATAGTTATGATCCCGAGGTTTCTAATTTTGGTGGTAACGGTTTATCAACAGGTGTAGAAGTAACACCTTTTCCGTCATCTAAAAGATTTATGTTCCACTTATCAGCTCAATTTTAAAAAAAATTAACTCAAGAAAAATGAAAATAATTAATAAATTATACATATTAATCATAACCATTTCTATTCTAAATGTTACGTCTTGTACTTTAGAAGGAGGTGAAAGTTTAAATGGGGCAAGTACGACCTCTATTTCAGACGATATATCAAGAGGAGAGCTGGCACAAGCCGTTGCTGGTGTTCTATCTGATATGAGATTGCGATTAAACACTCAAATTGATGTACAGAGTATTTTAGGACGAGAATATTACTTTTTTACAAACTCAGATCCACGTTTTGAAGGTGATGTGGTAACAGGTAATTTAGATAATAACACTTTTTATACAACCTCGCCATGGAACTCCAGATATGCAACAGTTAAAGATATTAATTTAGCATTAACAGGATTAGATAATACAACATCCGATCTTTCTGCTCAAGAGATAGCTGCCACTAAGGGCGTTTTAAATACGCTAAAAGCCCACGAACTATTAATGATTTCTAATAATCAAGGTGAAAATGGTATGCGTATTGATGTTTCCGATCCAGATAACTTAGGGACATTTGTTAGTTATGAACAGGCTTTAACAGCCATATCCGATCTTTTATCATCTGCGGCTACAGATTTAGCGTTGGGAGGCTCAACATTTCCTTTTAGTTTAACATCAGGATTTAATGGTTTTGATACGCCAGCAGGTTTTTTAAAATTTAATAATGCATTGTCTGCAAGGGTTGAAGCTTACAGGGGTAATTATACAAATGTATTAACACACTTATCGGCTTCTTTTATGGACATGCAAGACGATTTTAAAACGGGTGTTTATCATACGTATTCATTATCTGGAGCCGATCAAGCTAATCCACTTTTCATAGCATTAAACCAAACAGCAAATGTTAGGGTAGCACATTCTAGTTATATTACAGATGCACTTGTGGGAGATTCAAGAGTAGATAAGGTAGTTTTAAGAGATGAACCTCGCGAAGCCTCAAACTTGGTTGGAACCCACGATGTTTGGATTTATAAATCGAATGTAGATTTTGTTCCAATAATAAGAAACGAAGAATTGATTTTGCTTTATGCCGAAGCCAACATAACAGTAAACCCTACTGAATCGGTTACTGCTATTAATATTATTAGAAACGCTGCTGGACTGGCCGATTATTCGGGATTACTAACCTCTCAAGCTTTAGAAGATGAAATTCTTTTTCAACGCAGATATTCATTATTTGGGGAAAGTCACAGATGGGTTGACATGAGAAGATTTAATAGATTAAGCGAATTACCCAATGACAGAGTTGGGGATAACGTGCCTAGCGCAGTGCCTATTCCTGCTAATGAAAATCAATAATAAAAATAGTAATTCAAGATTATAGGAATATAAAATTAATAAGGGTTCTATCATAAGATAGTAGAAACTAAAGTTTTGGTAATTATAAATTTAATGGTTTAAACAAGCCATAGAAGAGTTTTTTTAAATCTCTAATGCGTTTTTCTAAACAAATATCTTATTTTTATTGGAACTCACATTAATTAAAAAACAGAAGCCTCAACATTTGTTGAGGCTTCTGTTTTTTAAACAAGTTGAGATTTTTTACTCTGCAATAATGGTTTGTTTGTTAGCAACTCTATCGCTATACAACCACATTTTAAATCGGGTTACCAGATAGAATAAAATTGGTACCACAATTAAGGTTAAAAACGTGGCAATGATTAATCCGTAAATAACGGTCCATGCTAATGGTCCCCAAAAAATAACATTATCGCCACCAACATAAATATTCGCATTAAAATCACTAAAGAATGTAAAGAAGTTAATATTTAATCCGGTAGCTAAAGGTATTAATCCCAAAATGGTGGTAATAGCAGTTAATAATACCGGTCTCAAACGGGCTCTTCCACCTTTAATAATGGCGTCTAATAAATCTTCTTTAGGTAAATACTGGTGATCATCTAACAAATGCTTTACTTTCTTTCTGTCAATTAATAATTGGGTATAATCTAACAATACAACACCATTATTCACAACAATGCCTGCAAGAGAAATAATTCCCATCATGGTCATCATGATAACAAAGGAAGCTCCAGTAATAATCAAACCACCAAAAACCCCGATTAAACTTAAGAAAATAGCCAGCATGATAATGCCAGGTTTTGAAATGGAGTTAAACTGAAAGATTAATATAAAGAATATTAAGGCCAGACCTATAAAAAAGGCACTCATTAAAAAGGCCATTTGTTTATTTTGTTCTTCAATTTGTCCAGTATAATCAATTTTAATAGTATCTGGCTTTTCCGTAAACGACTGCATTTCGTGTTGAACTTTAGCCACAATGGCACTAGCATCTGTAAAGCCGGGTGAAAGCGCAGAATATAAAGTTACAACACGTTTAACATCTCTATGCTTAATAGCACTAAAACCAGAGGTGTTGTTTTGTTTTGCGACGGCTGAAACAGGAATTTCTTTAATTTGACCAGAAGCCATATCTCTAAAGGTTATCTTTTGATTAAAAATAGCACTGGTATTGTACCTGTTTTCTTCATTAAAACGAACATAAATATCATAATCTTCTCCATTCTCTTTATATATGCCGGCTTTAGCTCCAAAAAGAGAGTTTCGTAATTGTTGACCAACTTGTCCTGAAGAAACCCCTAATTCGCCAGCTTTCTTTCTGTCAACATGCACTTGCATGGCAGGTTTAGATTTATTGACATCAATTTTTAATTCGTCAATACCTTGAATGTTTTTTAGGTTTAAATAATTACGCATTTTTTCTGCCGTATTAATTAGTTCTGCGTAATTATCGCCTTCTAATTCAATATTGATTGGATATCCTGCTGGTGGTCCAGCGGCATCTTTTTCAACGGAAATAGAAACACCAGGGTAAACATCTTTTAAGTCTTCTTGAATTTTTTTAAGAAGGACATTACTGTCGGCGCCTTTTCTAAATTTATATTCTCGCATACTGGCAGTAATTTTTCCTCTATGAGGCATTTCGGCAGCAGAGCCACCATCGGTTTGTGGGTTTCCTGCACCTTCACCAACCTGTGATACGGCACTTTCTGTTAAGAAATTATAATTACCATCTTTATATTGGTCATCATTTATTAACTTATAAACACGTTCTTCTATACTTTTTGTTATGGTGTTTGTTTTATTAATATCGGTGCCTTCAGGATACTCTATATAGACAATAATTTGATTGGGTGTATTATCTGGAAAGAACTCCACTTTAGTTCGTTGACTTCCAATGGAAGCGCCAAATCCCATAAATGCAATGATAAGAAGCGTAAAAGTTCCTATGGTAATAAACACAGGCATTTTACCTTTAAAGGCAGTTCTTAAGGTGCGTTCGTAAAATTTTTCTGCTCGCGGTAAAATATCATTTTGAAAATGATTGGCCCAACGTCTTAAAAATAATCTATAGACCCAAAGCAGGATGGCTATAATAACCATTAAAGTGCCCAGACCATTGTAACTTCCACCAAAAAAATAAATTAGAATTCCAAAAACTGTCAGTGAGCCAGATATTTTTATAATGAGAGGTAAAGGCATATTTTTGTCTTCGGTGGTCATAAATTGCGACACCATCACTGAGTTGAAAAAGATAGCAACGAACAGTGATGACCCCAATACAACCGATAAGGTTATGGGGAAATATTTCATAAATTCTCCCATAACACCTGGCCATAAACCAAGAGGAATAAATGCGGCGACGGTTGTTGCAGTTGAAATTATGATTGGAAATGCAATCTCACCAATGCCCATTTTAGCTGCTTCAACTCTGCTCATACCTTCTTCGGTCATTAAACGATATACGTTTTCTACCACTACAATACCGTTGTCTACTAACATACCTAGCCCCATAATTAAACCAAATAAAATCATGGTATTCATAGTATAACCTAAAAGGTTTAATATCATGATTGACATAAACATGGACATAGGAATTGCAAATCCCACAAACAAGGCATTTTTAAATCCTAAGAAGAACATTAAAACGGTCACAACCAAAATGATTCCAAAGAAGATATTGTTGACTAAATCATCCACTTGTCCAATGGTTTTTGAAGACTGATCATTGGCTATGGTGACTTTTAAATCTGGAGGGAACACCTCATTTATAGCATGGTTAACAATAACCTGTATTTGTTCGGCAGCGGCAACCATATTTTTACCAGCGCGTTTTTTAACGTCAAGCATGACAACAGGTTCTCCAAATTCTCTGGCATAAGTTGTTTGGTCTTCATCTTTAAAGGTAACTGTAGCAATATCTTTTAAATAGATTGGGTTGTTGTTTTCTGATTTAACTACAAAGTTTTCTAAATCACTAGGGGTTTCTATTTCTCCAATAATTCTGATGGTACGACGCTGACCACTAGTAATTAAATTGCCTGCAGAGATGGTAACATTTTCGCCGTTTATGGTATTGATGATATCGTTAAAACTTACTTGAGCAGCCATCATTTTGTAAATATCTACAGCTACTTCAACTTCTTTATCTTGTGCGCCACGAATGTCTACTTGTTTAATTTCTTGCAGACTTTCTATTTCATCTTCAAGATATTCACCATATTCCTTTAGTTTTTCAACAGGATAATCTCCAGAGATGTTGATATTAAGAATAGGAATTTCTTCAGACATGCTTAAATCAAAAACATTGGGTTCTACTTTAGCACCATTAAATGTAGGCCAATCTTCACCCGCAGTTTCAGAATCTACCTCATCTTTTACATTTTGTTTTGCAACTTCAACAGAGATGTTTTCATCAAACTCAACAATAATAATGGAGTAATCTTCTTGAGAAGTAGAAGTAATTTCAACCACATTACTTACGGTTTTAAGTTTGTCTTCTATGGGGTCTGTAATGAGTTTTTCTATATCTTCAGCAGTATTTCCTGGATAAATGGAGCTTATGTATATTTTAGTTTCTTTTATTTCGGGAAAGTTTTCTCTTGGCATATTAAAATAGGCCTTAGTGCCAAGCAAAAGTATTAAGGCTATTAAAACATACATGGTTGTTTGATTATTGATGGCCCAAGACGATAATCCAAACTCTTTATGTACTTTTTTCTGTTTTTTTGTCATGTTATTTAACTTTGGTTGTTTGAATTAGTTGTTGTTATCAAGGACAAGAATTTTTATTTCTTGACCATCTTTTATACTTCTGGCACCTTCATTAATAATTTCGTCTTCATGGCTTAAACCGGATAGTATTTCAATAAAATCGCCTTGTGTTTTTCCGGTAATTACAAAGGCTTGTTTGGCAGTTCCTTTGTTTTCGTTTTTGTTTGTGATGGTGTAAACATATTGTAAACCTTCTGCATTTTCTGAAATAATACTTTGCGGAATTAAATAAGCTGCTTTATTGGTGTAGTCATTAATTTTTAGTTTGGCTGTTAGGTTTGGCTTAATTTCTTTGTTATGGTTAGGCACAGCCACTTCAATTTTAAAAGTTCTGTTGGCTGGGTTTATAAAATTGCCAGCCTGACGCACTTTTGAATTTAAAGATTTTCCTAAGATTGGAAATTCTACCAACACCTCTTTTCCAGATGTAATATCAGAAATATATCGTTCAGGCACATCTGTTTCTATATACATGTCATTAAGATTTACAATTCTGAATAATGGTGATTGTCCTGGTGCCACAACACTACCTTGGTCTGTAATAACGTCATCAATAGTTCCAGAAAATGGGGCTCTAACCTGAGTTTTATCAATTTGCTCTTTTAATTGATTGATAGCTCTTGATTGAGCGTCATAAGAAGATTTTGCTTGTAAATATTGAATTTCACTACCAATTTTTTGATTCCAAAGGCGTTCTTGACGTTCAAAAGTTGTTTTAGCTAAATCTGCTTGAATTTGCAATTGAGCTAATTGTTGGCTTAAGCCACCATCATCTATTTTTGCTAAAAGTTGACCTTTGCTAACCGTTTGTCCTTCTTTAACAAGTACCTGAGTTAAAACCCCTGAAAATTGTGGGTAAATGATTAAGTTTTGTTTGGTGCTTACATTGCCTTGCAATTCAATATAATGGTTAAAAACAATTTCTTTTGCAAGAAAGGTTGTTACCAATGGAATTTTTTCAACCGGATCTAATGCTTTAATTTTAGCATCAAGTAATTTTAATTGAGAGCTAATAAGTTGCTGTTGATCATCTAATTGATTTTTCTTTTCTCTGATTTTCTCTAAATTATTGGTAGAAATGATATCTTCTACAGACTGTTTTTTATCGTTACCACAAGAAGTTATGATAAAGGCTAAGGCGACGATGGTTACTATATGTTTCATAATTTGATTGATTTATTAGTTGTTGATAGTATTTAGCACCGTTTCTAGTGCGGCTTTTTTGTTGATAACATCTAGCATGGCTTGCAAATATTCCTGCTGTGCTGAATATAATTGAGTTTGTGCTTGTCTTAAATCAAAACTAGATGCAATGCCTTCAAAAAACTTAATTTGATTTTTTTGTTCAATACGTTCTGCCAAGCTCAAGTTTTGTTTTTTATTATCATAATCTTCAACGGCAAATTGATAATCGCTTTTTGCTGAAGCAATTTGAAGCTGAAGTTTTTGTTCGGTTTCAATTAAGTCATCTTCAGATTTTGATAGATTTATTTTAGCGCGTTGTGTTGCAGCGCTTCTTCCTAACGAACTAAATATAGGAATGCTCATGTTAACGCCAACAAGAGAGGACCCAAACCATCTTTGGTCTTTTTCTGTAAATGTAAAACGATCGCTAAAACTAGAATATCCACCATTAATAAATGCATTTAAAGTTGGCAATGCTTTACTTTTTTCTAGTTTTAATAACAGCTTTTTAGCCTTTTTGTCATTCTTTGCAATAAGATAATCAATATTGCTTTCAATAGAAGGTTTGGTGTTTAGTAACTCTAACGACATGTTTTTAGCCGTTAAATTTTCAAGTGTGTCGGTAAGCTTGGTTTTATGGTAAACATCCAAGCCTATGGTTATGTTAAGCATTTGATAAGCCAGTGTTTTTAAGCGCATGGTGTTACTTAAAGAACTTTCAACACCCGATAAAGTAATTTGTAATTGTTCAACACTTTCTTCTTCCTCTAAACCATTTTCATATATTTTGGTTAGTTCATTTAAGTTTTTTTCTAAAACCACTTTGTTTCGTTCAAGTATAAGGATGCTTTGTTCGGCCAAAAGTACATTGCCATAAGCATTGATAACCGCTTTTCTAACTTCTAAATCGGTTTTAACTTTGGCGTTTTTTGAAATTTCTAAAAATACTTTAGCAGATTGTAACCCCACTAAATAGGAGCCATCAAAAAGCTTTTGGCTTAAGGTTGCCGTTGTAGAAATATTTTGTCTGGTTCCAAAAGTAACCTCAGCAAATTCTCCTGGAGTGCCTCCAAAAAAAATGGCAGGAATAACCTGTACTTGTTGTTTTAAAAAGTTTTGATACCCAATATCGGCAGATATTTGAGGCAAACCCGTAGCTGTAGTTTCCCATTTTTGTTGTTTTGCTGCTTCAATATCTCTTGAGGCATTTTTTGCGGTTCTGTTATGTTCTAAAGCATAATCAATAGCATCTTGCAAGCTAAAACTTTGAATGGTTTCTTGCGAAAACATTACAGATGTAATAAATAAAAAAATAAGGAGTAGGTTTTTATGTGTCATATGTTATGTTGGATTGTTGATGAATTTATTAAGAGTTAAAAGCCCTTTTTCTGTGCAAATGCCACGTAAGTGGTATTCTAAATAGTTTTCCATAAGGGCGTTCATTGAAAAATTGTTTAAGGGGAACATTTCTTTATCTTTTAAGGCTACTATGCAGTTAAAATAAATTCTTGAAATAAATTCAATATGGATAGTTGTTCTGTAAAGTCCTTGCTCTACCCCTCTAAAAAGGTTGTCTTTTACACACGCTTGCATCAATTCAAACTGTTTCTTTTTAAGGGTGTTAAAAATTCTTGGATAGTATTTTTGTAATTGATATTGTGGAGACGATTTTTCATCTTTTAAATGCTCCATTACAAAGTGTTTAATATCATAAATTTCTTCAATAGGGTTCTTTTTTAAAGCGCAAATACCTCCAATTCCGCAAGAAATATTTTCGAAAACATATAAACTCACCGCTTCAACAAGTGATGTTTTGTTATCAAAATGCTGGTAAATGGTTTTTTTTGAAATTCCTAAATGTGCAGAAATGTCATCCATGGTAATGCTTTTAAACCCATAGTTTAAAAATAATTCGGTGGCATTGCTTAATATTTTGTCTCTCATAACGGGCGCAAATGTACAACGGGAAACTTTAAAAACAAAAATAGTTTCCAAAGTTTTAATCTTTTTTTAACAGATAATTTACATACATACCTTTTGATTTGTTGTTTTAATTTATTTTTGCGTTATGCTATCCATAGATAAATATCAAGAAAAATTTGTTGAATATTTAGAACAGTATTCAATTGTAAAAGAACCAAAAAATCTTTATGAACCTATTCAATACATTCTAAAATTAGGAGGTAAACGCTTGCGTCCTGTACTAACTTTAATGACATCAGAAATTTTTGATTCTGATTATGTAAAAAGTTTAAATGCAGCCTTAAGTATTGAGGTGTTTCATAATTTTTCATTGGTTCATGACGATATTATGGATGATGCACCTTTACGACGAGGAAAAGAAACGGTTCATGAAAAATGGAATACAAATGCCGGAATTCTTTCTGGCGATGCCATGCTTATTATGGCCTATAAACTATTTGAAAGTTATGATAATCAAACTTTTAGAGCTTTAGCTGAATTATTTAGTAAAACGGCACTTGAAGTTTGTGAAGGACAGCAATATGATGTTGACTTTGAAACCCGAAATGATGTAATCATTACAGAATATTTAAAAATGATTGAATACAAAACAGCTGTTTTGGTGGGCGCTGCCATGAAAATGGGTGCTATTGTGGCCCAAGCTTCAAAAAAAGATCAGAATAGTATTTATGAGTTTGGAAAAAATTTAGGAATAGCGTTTCAATTACAAGACGATTATTTAGACGCATTTGGAGATCCAAAAACCTTTGGAAAACAAGTAGGTGGCGATATTATTGAAAACAAAAAGACCATATTATATATCAATGCATTAAAACTTTCAAAGGCTGAAGACCGTAATCAATTACAACATTTGTTTAGTATAAATCCTAATAATCCGGAGGAAAAAATAAATCTGGCTAAAGAAATATTTGTTGAAAGTGGTGCTACAAAAGCCACCAAAGATGCCATAAAAGACTATACACAAAAAGCTTTTAATGTTTTAGAGACCTTACACATTTCTGAAGGAAAGAAATTAATGCTAAAAGAGTTTGGGGAACAATTAATGAATAGAACAATATAAATGCAATTTCCAGCAACTTTTGATGCATTAATCCATGAGGCAAATCAGCTTAAATTGTATAAAAAACTTATAGAACAACTCAATAAGGATTTTTTATTGGCAAATATTAGTATAGATTTTCATGAAGAAATTTTACCAACTAGTTTAAAATTTTTACTGCATGAAACGGTTTATGAACTCATACAACATAAGTTTACCAATTACCTAAACTTACTTTATATTATTGATGTCTCAGAAGACCAAATAAGGCAACTTGACGGCGAAGATACGTTATTGCTTTCTGAACAAGTTTCGTTTTTAATTTTAAAACGAGAATGGCAAAAAGTATGGTACAAAAACCATTATTAAAACCCTAATTTAAAGTTCGGTAATACTCTAAAATGGCTCTGGCGTCTTCTTGTGTTAAATCTTGCTTAATCATAGGGGCATAATTAAACTCAATAAGCAACTCTTTGGCTAAAGGATCTTTACGTATCATTTCTTCTGGATTTAAAATCATATTCATAATCCATTCCGGCGTTCTTGTTTTTAAGATGCCTTTGGCTGCCGGACCAATAAATTTTTTGTCAGGTCTGTGGCATGCTGTACACATTTTTTTAAAGATTGCTTCACCGCTTTTTGCTAAAGTGTAATCTATGTTATTTGGTAGCTCTAAGCTTGTAACAGGTCCAATGCCTTTATTGATTAAATCAATTTTTTCAGAGGCTAAAACTTTTGCTTCAGTTGAGGTTTTTTTGGTTTCAGATGACATATTTTCATAAGAAAAACCTGCTCTTTTTTCAGCTTCAGCTTTACCACAACTCAAGAAAGTTAAAATGAAAACGGATGAGATTAAAATAGATAATTTAAACATGCTTTTTGTAATTTTTAATTGCAAAATTAAGAAAAAAATAGTTACTGAAATCTGTGATTTATTAAGCCATACAAGGTGTCTTTACTATTTAAGCATAGGAATAAAAATGTTTGTTATAAAAATCGTAAAACAATATCTAGTTTTGGTAAAAGTTGTATTTTTGGAAAAATTTCTATAAATAAAAGATTGTCTGACAAACTATAATGGATAAATATTCTTTTCTTAACGCAGCTCACACTTCTTATTTTGCGGAGCTTTATGATCAATATTTACAAAACCCAGATACTGTTGAACCAAGTTGGCGCGCATTTTTTCAAGGGTATGATTTTGGTTCTGAGAGTTACGGACTTAATGGCGAAATTATAGATGGAGTTTCCACACAAATTCCTGAATACGTTCAAAAGGAATTTCAAGTTATAAGACTTATTGATGGGTATAGAACCAGAGGTCATTTATTTACAAGAACAAACCCTGTTAGGAGCAGAAGAACTTATGAACCTTCATTAGATATTGAAAATTTTGGACTCTCTGAAAATGATTTAGATACGGTTTTTAATGCAGGAGAAGTTTTGGGTATAGGTGCACAACCGCTACGTGAAATTTTAGTTCATTTAAATAGAATTTACTGCAGTTCTATTGGCGTGGAGTATATGTACATAAGAAACCCTGACGTTATAAAATGGTTTCAAAATAAGCTCAATGTAAATGACAATCATCCAAACTATTCAGTTTCAGCAAAAAAATATATTCTTTCTAAATTAAATCAAGCCGTTAGTTTTGAAAACTTTCTGCAAACCAAATATGTTGGTCAAAAACGATTTTCGCTGGAAGGTGGAGAAAGTTTAATTCCCGCCATTAGTGTTGCCCTTATTAATGCTGTAGAATTATATGATGTAAAAGAATGTGTATTGGGAATGGCGCATCGCGGACGTTTAAATACTCTTGTAAATATTTTTAGAAAACCAATCAAAGAACTTTTTAGTGAGTTTGATGGTAAAGATTTTGAGGATGAAGATATTGATGGCGATGTAAAATATCATTTAGGATTAACCCTTGAAAAAACCTATCAAAACGGAAAGACTATCAGAATGAATTTGGTGCCTAACCCTTCACATTTAGAAACTGTTGCTTCAGTAGCAGAAGGGATAACACGAGCCAAAATTGATAATGATTATAATGGCGATGACTCCAAAATATTACCCATTGTTGTACATGGTGATGCCGCCATTGCAGGACAAGGTATTGTTTATGAAGTTGCTCAAATGAGTCAGTTAAAAGGTTATAAAACCGGAGGCACCATTCATATCGTGGTTAATAACCAAATTGGTTTCACAACTAATTATTTAGATGCGCGTTCAAGCACCTATTGTACCGATGTTGCTAAGGTTACATTATCACCAGTTTTACATGTAAATGCTGATGACGCAGAAGCTGTTGTTCATGCAGTAGAATTGGCTTTAGATTATAGAATGCGTTATAAACGTGATGTTTATATAGATTTACTAGGTTACAGAAAATATGGCCATAATGAAGGTGATGAGCCTCGTTTTACCCAACCAAAACTTTACAAAGAAATAGCTAAACACCCAAACCCATTTGATATATATTCTGATAAATTGATTTCAGAGAATACTTTAGATAAAGCATACATTAATTCAATCGTGGAAGAGTTTAAAGACATGATTGAAAGAGAATATGCCAAATCTAAAGAGGAACATAATTCAATTGTAAGAGAGTTTATGGAAGAGCGTTGGACAGGTTTCCAACGAAAAGGCGTTGAAGACATGCTTGAAACAGTTGATACAAGCTATCCAAAAGATAAACTTGAAAAGATTGCTACGGTAGTTTCAACCGTTCCGGAAGGGGTAAAGTTTTTAAGAAAAGCAGAAAAAATATTGGATGGTAGAGCATCCATGGTTTTTGAAAGTGATTCATTAGATTGGGGAATGGCTGAAACATTAGCTTATGGCAGCTTGTTGGAAGAAGGATTTAATGTACGTATGTCTGGTCAAGATGTAGAACGCGGTACTTTCAGCCATCGACATGCTATCCTTAGAGACGAAATATCTGAAGAACGCATTAACTTATTAAATATCAATCCTGCTAGCAAGGGTGAAATGTATATTTATAATTCCTTGTTGTCTGAATATGCTGTACTTGGTTTTGATTATGGATATGCTATGGCAAACCCAAATACTTTAACGCTTTGGGAAGCGCAATTTGGAGATTTTAGCAATGGTGCTCAAATTATTTTTGATCAATATTTATCGGTCGCAGAAGATAAATGGAAATCACAAAACGGCATTGTTGTTTTGTTGCCTCATGGTTATGAAGGTCAAGGATCAGAGCATTCTTCTGCCAGAATGGAGCGTTTTTTACAATTATGTGGTGATGATAATTTGACGGTTGCAGATTGTACTACACCAGCAAATATTTTCCATTTATTACGCAGACAAATGAAACGTGATTTCAGAAAACCATTAATCGTATTTACACCAAAAAGTTTATTGCGCCATCCTAAAGCCGTGTCTTCATTAAATGAATTGGTAAACGAGCAATTTAAAGAAGTCATTGATGATACCATACATCCAGAGCATGTAAAACGATTAGTGTTCTGCACAGGGAAGTTCTATTATGATTTATTGGCCGAACGCGAAACATTGAACAGAGAAGATGTTGCATTGGTTAGAATAGAACAATTATTTCCCTTACATTTAGATAAGATACAACAAGTAATAAATCGTTATCCAAATGTTAAAGAATATGCTTGGGCTCAAGAAGAGCCAAAAAATATGGGAGCATGGTCTTTTATGGCGCAACGTATGGATTTAGTGAAATTAAATGTCATATCAAGGCCATACAATTCTGTTCCAGCTCCAGGCTCTAACACAAGAGATAAACAAAGACAGAAGCGAGTGATTGATACTGTTTTCGAAATACTTTAAACAAGATAACGAGGATTCAACAAAGAAAAAATTAAAATTCAAAGAATGATTTTAGAAATGAAAGTCCCTTCTCCAGGGGAATCTATAAAAGAAGTAGAAATTGCTACTTGGTTAGTTCAAGATGGTGATTATGTAGAAAAAGACCAAGCAATTGCTGAGGTTGATAGTGATAAAGCAACCCTTGAGCTTCCAGCAGAAGCCAGTGGAATCATTACATTAAAAGCAGAAGAAGGCGATGCCGTTGCGGTTGGAGCGGTTGTGTGCTTAATTGATACCAGTGCAGCAAAACCAGAAGGAGCTGCACCAAAGGAAGAAAAGAAATCTGAAACGCCCAAGGCAGAAACTCCTAAATCTGCTCCAGTTGAAACGGAGGCAAAAACCTATGCAACAGGCAGTGCTAGTCCAGCAGCAAAAAAGATTCTTGCAGAAAAAGGTATCGGGGCCTCTGAGGTAAAAGGCACAGGAAAAGATGGAAGAGTTACCAAAGACGATGCTGTAAATGCAGTGCCATCTATGGGAACACCAACTGGAGGAAACCGAGGTGCCACTAGAACAAAATTATCTTTGCTACGGCGTAAAGTAGCAGAGCGATTGGTTGAGGCCAAAAATACAACGGCCATGTTAACAACCTTTAATGAAGTTGATATGTCTCCTATTTTTGCGTTGAGAAATCAATATAAAGAAGACTTTAAAACGAAACATGGTCTTAGTTTAGGCTTTATGAGTTTCTTTTCATTAGCGGTTGTAAGAGCTTTAAAAATGTATCCAGCAGTTAACTCAATGATTGATGAAAAGGAAATGATTACCTATGATTTTTGTGATATAAGCATTGCCGTATCAGGCCCTAAAGGACTTATGGTGCCAGTTATGAGAAATGTAGAAAACATGACCTTTAGAGGTGTTGAAGCTGAGGTTAAGCGTTTAGCGCTTCGTGCCAGAGATGGTCAAATTACGGTTGATGAAATGACAGGGGGTACCTTTACCATATCCAATGGAGGTGTTTTTGGAAGTATGTTGTCTACACCCATTATTAATCCACCTCAAAGCGGAATTCTAGGCATGCATAATATTGTAGAGCGTCCTGTTGCTATTGATGGTAAGGTAGAAATTCGCCCTATTATGTTTGTAGCATTGTCTTACGATCACAGAATAATTGATGGTAAAGAAAGTGTAGGGTTTTTAGTAGCTGTTAAAGAAGCCTTAGAAAATCCAATAGAATTGTTAATGAATAAAGACGTAAGAAAAGCTCTAGAACTTTAAGGTTAATGTTAATACATATAATAAAAAAAAGATAGCTTTATCAAAAGCTATCTTTTTTTTTAAAAATCATGTAACTAAAACTAAAAAAAATTAACAATAACATTAATTGCAATAACAAGAATAATTAATAAAACTAAACTAACTGTAAAATATTTATCGAGCTTGTTTGTATTGTTTTTCATAATATATAATTATAGGCAGTTTTGGGTTTATAACTAATTATTAAGATTAATTGAAAACTCTGTGCCATTACAACACAGAGTCTTCGCAAAATTCTCCCTAAGAATTAATTAATAGCACAGTAAAGATACAAGGAAGATTTCTATTAAAAAATACGCACTTGTGCGTATTTTTCATAAAAGTTCTCGATTTAAATTTGCCCATACAGATAATGAGCTAGGTTTATTTTCTAAATTAAGTTTAGCAATGATATGGCTTCTGTGTTTATGGATAGTTTTAACAGCTACAGATAATTCTTTGGCTATTTCTTGGCTGGTTTTATTCTCTGCTATGAGGGAAAGCACTTTGCGTTCTGTTTTCGTCAAAGATTGAATGGTATCGTCGGATGGATGATTGGTTTCTAAAAAATCCTTTAAGTCTTCACTAAAATATGGTTTTCCTTTTAAAACATTTTCAATACAAATTTCAATCTCTTCAATGGCAAATTCTTTTAAAATATAGCCATATACATTAAATTCCTTTGCTTTTTGGTATAATTCTTCTTCTTTATCAAAGGTTATTAAAATAATTTTAGTTTTAACATTATTTTTTTTACAATCTTCTGCAATTTCTAAACCTGTTTTATAAGGCATTCTTATGTCTAGAATCGCAATGTTTGGTTTTAATTTTATAATAAGATGATAGGCGGTATTGCCATCTTCAGCAATTCCAACAATATTAAACCCTTTTGAAGTTAAAAAATCACTCAAACCACGTAACATGAGAGGATGATCATCTGCTATTACAATATTGGTAGCCATTATTAATTTTAGGGATATAAAAATTTGTTTAAGTATAAAAAAGATAAACTTTTTTATTGTTTTAAATATAAGTATTTCTTTTCATAATCAATAACTGCTTTGGCCTTCTTTAAAATGTCTGCGCCAATAATGCCATCAACAGGCTTTGAGTTATGATTTATTAAAGCTGTATTAACATGAGTAAGATTAAATAAGATTAAAATGACATTGTCTTTTTTCCATGAACCAATTTTTATGTCATTCTTTTTGGAAATTTTGGTTTCCATATCCACAGCACCGGCACCAGAAGCTTTTATTAAAGATTCCTTCGCATTCAGTTTAAAGGTATGAATGCCTTCAAACCCAACACAAGAACTGGAAGCACCCGTATCTAAAATAAACAGGCCATTAACACCATTAATGGTTGCTTTTATTTCAAAATGATTGGTCTTAGCAAGGTTAAGTTTTACTTTGGTATAACCTTTTTCAAGCAGGAATTGATTTAGAGACGGCATCTAATTTGTTTTTAACAAATATACTCATGTAAAACAATTATTTTTGTTAAGGTTTAATGATTATAAATTTTTTAACAGCATCTAAGTGATAATAACAGATACTCATACCCATTTATATAGTGAAGCGTTTGATGAAGACAGAAAAGAAATGATAGAAAGGGCTATTCAATCAAATGTGACTAGATTTTTTATTCCAGCCATAGATTCAACCTATACAGAATCTATGCTTCAATTAGAAAAAGATTTTCCAGGCCATATGTTTTTAATGATGGGTCTGCATCCAACACATGTGAAGGAAAACTTTAAAGAAGAGTTAAAGCATGTAGAAACCATGCTAAACAGTAGAACGTTTTATGCTGTTGGAGAAATTGGAATTGATTTGTATTGGGATATCGCTACCTTGCAAATTCAACAAGAAGCATTTAAGCATCAAATTAAATTGGCAAAACAGCATAAATTGCCTATTGTTATTCACAGTAGAGAGTCTTTTGATGAAATTTTTGAGATTCTTGAAGACGAAAAAGGAGATGATTTATTTGGAATATTTCATTGTTTTAGCGGAAATTTAAAACAAGCCCAGCAAGCTATTTCATACCAAATGAAGTTGGGAATTGGAGGTGTGGCAACTTTTAAAAACGGAAAAATTGATCAGTTTTTAAATCAGATTGATTTAAAGCATATGGTGTTAGAAACAGATGCACCTTATTTAGCACCTGCACCATTTAGAGGCAAACGTAATGAAAGTTCATACCTTATTAAAGTATTGGAAAAGCTCTCCATAATATATAACAAACCTATAGAAGACATTGCAGCAATAACCACTCAAAACTCAAAAGACATCTTTAATATATAGATTATGATAAAGCCAAAACCAAACATATTCCTTATCTACACCGGTGGAACCATAGGAATGATAAAAGACTCAAAAACAGGAGTTCTTAAGGCTTTCGATTTTAAAAATCTTTTAAAACGAATTCCAGAATTACAATTATTAGATTGTAACATAGAAACGGTTTCGTTTAGCGCTCCCATTGATTCCAGTAACATGAATCCTGTTTATTGGGTTCAAATAGCTGAAATTATAGAGTCAAATTATCATAATTTCGATGGATTTGTAGTACTTCATGGAAGTGACACCATGAGTTATTCGGCTTCAGCATTAAGCTTTATGTTGGAAAACTTGGCAAAGCCAGTTGTTTTTACAGGATCACAGTTGCCCATAGGAGATTTAAGAACCGATGCCAAAGAAAATTTAATTACTTCCATACAAGTGGCTTCTTTACAGCATTTAAATAAACCCATCATAAGAGAGGTCTGTTTGTATTTTGAATATAAATTATACAGAGGTAATAGAACAACAAAAATTAATGCCGAACACTTTAAAGCATTTGCTTCATTAAATTATCCGGATTTGGCAGAATCTGGAGTCCACTTAAAAGTAAATCATGACTATTTGTTAAAGCCTAATTTAAAAAAAGCACTCATAGTCCATAAACATTTGGACACTAATATTGCATTGGTAAAATTATACCCAGGAATTTCAGAAAGTGTATTAAAAAGTATATTAAATACACCCAATTTAAAAGGGGTTATTTTAGAAACCTATGGCGCGGGTAATTGCACAACAGAAAAATGGTTTATCAATTTGTTAAAAGAAACCATAACAAAAGGTGTCCATATCATCAATATTACGCAATGTTCTGGCGGAAGTGTTAGCATGGGACATTATGAAACCAGTGTAAAATTAAAGAAAATTGGTGTTATTTCAGGAAAAGACATCACCACAGAGGCTGCAATTAGCAAATTAATGTACTTGTTAGGAAATAATATGTCTTCTAAAAGGTTCAAAACCATGTATGAAACATCTCTACGTGGAGAAATGTCTTAAAATTAACGTATAAAGTTTTAAACTTCAAGTTTTTTTTTGTTATTTGAACCCCTGTAATTAAGGTTTATAAATTACAGAGAGGTGGCCGAGTGGTCGAAGGCGCACGCCTGGAAAGTGTGTATACGCCAAAAGCGTATCGAGGGTTCGAATCCCTTCCTCTCTGCTGATATTTTTATTTTTAATTACTTTTTTTTTATATCTTTAACACTTTAACTAATAAAATTAAGATCTAGAACATGAAAAGATTATTTTCTATCCTTGCCATTGCAGGAATGATGGCATTCGGAACTGTTAATGCAGCTACAAATGCAACAACTACAGCTTCAACAACTGTAACCAGTATGACCCAAGAAGATGATGCAGCTCCTGCAGAAGAACTTGGATTTCATCAAGAATTAAAAAAACGTTTTATTGAAGGAGGTCCAGGCTTCATGGGAATCGTATTACTCTGTTTAATACTTGGATTAGCAATTGCAATTGAAAGAATTATCTTTTTAAACCTTTCAACTACCAACACAAAAAAATTAACTTCAGATGTTGAAGAAGCTTTAGTTTCTGGTGGCGTTGATGCTGCCAAAGAAGTTTGCCGTAACACAAAAGGACCTGTGGCCTCTATTTACTATCAAGGATTGGATAGAACAGACGAAGGTTTAGATGCTGTTGAAAAAGCAGTAGTTGCTTATGGTGGTGTTCAAATGGGACAATTAGAGAAAAATGTTTCTTGGATTTCATTATTTATCGCTTTAGCACCTATGTTAGGGTTCATGGGAACTGTAATTGGTATGATTCAAGCATTTGATAAAATTGAAGCAGCTGGAGATATGCAACCATCACTTGTTGCCGGAGGTATTAAAGTAGCCCTTTTAACAACCGTATTTGGTTTAGTTGTTGCTATTATACTTCAAATTTTCTATAATTATATTATTGCTAAAATTGATAGTATTGTTAACGATATGGAAGATGCTTCTATTACATTAATGGATTTACTAATCAGACAAAAAAAGTAATAATCTAAAACACACCTTTACAATGAAAAAATTATCAACTATATTAGTTGGAATTGTAGGCATTCTTTCAATCATCTTCCTTGTTATGATTATAGGAACAGGTGATGATGCGATTAAGGCAGGCGAATCTAGTGGCGCAGTTAATACATTCATGTATATTGCTTATGCCATTTTAATCGTTACCATTGCCTTGGTTCTTCTATTTACTTTAAAAGGACTGTTTACAAATTCAGCTACATTAAAAAGCACCCTTTTAGGAGTAGGCGCTTTTCTAGTAGTATTAATTATAGCCTATGTAGTTTCTGGTGGCGATACCAGAGAATATTTATATGGTGGTTCGCCTGCAACGGTAGGACAATCTCACATGGTAGGAGCAGGACTTGTAGCCTTTTATATTTTAATGGTTACATCCATTGTTGTCATGTTATTATCAAGTGTAAAAAAATTATTTAATAAATAAACATTATGGCAAAAAGAGCAGCACCAGAAGTTAATGCAGGCTCCATGGCCGACATTGCCTTTTTACTATTAATCTTTTTCTTGGTAACAACCACTATTGAAACAGATACGGGTATAAACCGTAAACTTCCTCCTATTGAAGATTCTGAAGAAGATGTTATTATCAAACAAAAAAACATCTTTACGGTATTACTTAACGGGAGAGATCAGTTACTTGTTGAAGATGAGTTAATGGAACTTAAGGACATTAGAAAAGCAGCCATTGAATTTTTAGATAATGGTGGCGATGGAACCTGTGATTACTGTCGTGGTAAAAAAGATCCAACTTCATCTGATAACCCAGACAAGGCAATTATTTCACTAAAGAACGATAGAGAAACATCTTATAAAATGTATATCTCAGTTCAAAATGAATTAGTGGCTGCTTACAACGAGTTAAGAAACAGAAGAGCTATGCAGATGACCAATGGAAATAAGAATTTTATTGAAATGCAAGCGGATTACGATAATGTAAACTGGGTAGGAAACAAAACAAAGTTAAAAGAGCAATTAGACCAAATTAAATTGGAATACCCTCAAAAACTTTCGGAAGTACAATAATTTCAAATTTAACACCTTAATATATGGGTAAATTTAATAAAAAAAAGGGAGGTGAATTGCCAGCTATTTCAACGGCATCATTACCAGATATTGTATTCATGCTGTTATTTTTCTTTATGGTGGCTACGGTAATGCGTGAAAACACCTTAATGATTAAAAATAACTTACCATATGCTGACCAAGTTGAAAAGCTTGACAAAAAAGACTTGGTAATGTATATTTATGCAGGTAAGCCAAGTGACGCCTACAAGCAATATGGTACGGAGGCTAGAATACAGTTAAATGATAAATTCGCTGGTGTTGAGGATATAGCAGCATTTATTGCACAAGAAAGAGCCTCAAAAAGAGAAGAATTAATTCCGTTTTTAACCACTGCTTTAAAAGTAGATCAAGATGCTAATATGGGATTAATTGGAGACATTAAACAAGAATTGCGAAAAGTAAACGCGCTCAAAATTAATTACACAACAAAAAAGGGTAATGTTTTTGATAAACGTTAAATTTTAAATCTTAATTTATATTAGAAAAAAGGCGTTTTGAGTTTTCAAAGCGCCTTTTTTTATATTTTTATATTTTGTTTTATTTATTATGAGGGTTTCACTAATTATATGTTTTCTTATCGCTTTTTCTATGGAATCTTTTTCGCAAGAGGAAAAAGCAAAAGAAATAGATTCTCTTTATAAGGAAGATCAGTTTTATGCTGGTGTTACCTATAATATTTTAGGAAATAAACCTACCAATGTTTCGCAAACAGGATTTTCATTAGGCTTCCACCTTGGATTCATTAAGGATATGCCTATCAATACCAACAGAAATGTAGCTATTGGCGTTGGTATTGGTTATTCTGCCAATACCTTCAATCATAATCTGCAAATTTCTAAAGACAATATTGGAGGTTTTAAGTATAATATTTTAAACGATGGCTCGTTGTATTCTAGGAATAAATTTTCCCAACATTTAGTTGAATTACCTCTTGAGTTTAGATGGCGAACTTCTAACGCAACTAAATACGATTTTTGGAGAATTTATACAGGTTTTAAATTTAGTTACGTGTTTGCTAATACAACTAAGTACGTAGGAAAACCAGAATCCTTAAAATTTAACGGAATTGATGCATTTAATAAATTTCAATACGGATTAACTTTTAGTGCGGGTTATAACACATGGAATTTTTATGTGTACTATGCCTTAAACCCTATTTTTTTGAATGATGCCAATTTGACGGATGGTAATGACATTAATATGAAGGCCATAAAAATAGGCCTAATGTTTTATATATTATAACCAGTATTTTAATAGAATAACTTGAGGAATAAACCCTATAAAAAACCCAATAATTAGTTCTATTGCTGTATGGGCTTTTAAATGAAGTCTTGAGGTGGCTATAGCTCCTGTAATGATGGACATAATAGCAAGTGTTCCATTAATATTAATGCTAAAATGTATGCTTAAAGCAATAAAGAACATAAATAAACCTGCCATGGATATCATGTGGATACTTGCTTTAAATTTTAATAAAACCAGAAATAAACAAGCCAGCGTTGAGATTAAAATGCCTACAAAAAAATAGTATAATTCAAGAATTTGATTCGCTGTTAATATTCTGTGTAAAATAATAAAAACAACTAAGCAGTTCACAATTAAAGGAAACAAACGCTCTTTGGTAGTTTCTAAGTAAATGGAGTTTACTTTACCCAAGGTTTTTAAAAGAAAATACAATAGAATAGGTAATATTATGGTAAGAATAAAAAGAGAAACTAATTTAGCCTGAATGATTTGTAATGGAATATATCTTGGAGATTTTGAAAAATAAAAGATAACGCCAAGTAATGGAATAACTAATGGATGAAAAATAAAGGAGATACTTTTTAAAATATGATTCATTACATTTTTTTACGCAATCGTGCTACGGGAATATCTAACTGTTCTCTATATTTTGCAACGGTTCTTCTGGCTATTGGATAACCTTTTTCTTTTAAGATAAGTGCTAAAGCCTCATCAGTAATGGGTTTTCTTTTGTCTTCTTCTTCTAAAACTGTTTCAAGAATTTTTTTAATTTCTCTGGTTGAGACATCTTCGCCTTGGTCGTTTTTCATAGATTCTGAAAAGAACTCTTTAATAAGTTTTGTGCCATAAGGCGTATCTACATATTTACTATTGGCAACTCTTGATACAGTAGAAACATCCATTTCAATCTCATCGGCAATATCTTTTAAAATCATGGGTTTTAAGTTTCGCTCATCGCCTGTTAAAAAATATTCGTTTTGATAGTGCATAATAGCACTCATAGTAACGTATAGGGTTTGCTGACGTTGTTTAATGGCTTCAATAAACCATTTGGCGGCATCGAGTTTTTGCTTAATAAATATAACAGCATCTTTTTGTGAACCGGATTTGTCTTTGGAGTCTTTGTAGGTTTTAAGCATATTATGATACTCTCTGGATACATGAAGTTCAGGCGCATTTCTGCCATTTAAGGTTAACTCTAATTCGCCATCAACAATTTTAATAGCAAAATCTGGAACAATATGCTCAACAATTCGGTTATTTCCTGAATAAGAGCCGCCAGGTTTAGGGTTTAAATGCTCAATTTCTGAGATGGCATCTTTAAGCTGAATTTCAGAAACATCAAATTTTTGTATGAGTTTATCATAATGCTTTTTGGTGAATTGCTCAAAGGCAGTATCCACGATTTGGATGGCAAGTAAAACATTTAAGTTTTTCTCTTTTCTATGGAGCTGAATGCTTAGACATTCTTGTAAGTTTCTGGAGCCAACGCCAGCTGGATCTAATTCATGGACAAGTTTTAAAACGTGTTGTATGGATTCTTCGGTTGTGTAAATGTTTTGAGTGAATGCTAAATCATCCATAATGTCTGAAAGAGACCGACGTATGTAACCACTATCATCAACACTTCCTACTAAAAATATGGCAATCTCTCTTTCTTCATCAGACAGTCTGTAGGTGTTTAATTGATCTATTAAATATTGCGTAAATGAGGTTCCGGCGGCATAAGGAATCGTTTTTTCTTCGTCATCTACACTATAGTTATTGGCCTGGGTTCTATAATCTGGCACTTCATCATCACTTAAATACTCATCTACATTAATATCATCGCTACTTATGGTATCATCATCATTAAAATCATCTGTGGTGTTATCTAAATCTGAATCGTAATCGTTTTCAAGCTCTTCTTTTCCGCCCTCAAGGGCAGGATTTTCTTCTAATTCTTGTTTTATGCGTTGTTCAAAAGCCTGCGTTGGCAACTGAATCAATTTCATTAATTGAATTTGTTGCGGTGACAATTTTTGCGATAATTTAAATTGTAACTGTTGCTTAAGCATATTGAATAATTCGTTTAGATAAAAATATTAAAACTATATTAAAACCCTATTGATAGTTTAACCAAATAAGTTTGTTTTTAAAATTCGGCGTTTTGAGGTGTTCTTGGAAACGGAATGACGTCTCTAATATTGGTCATTCCTGTAGCAAACATGACTAAACGCTCAAACCCTAGCCCAAAACCTGAATGCACGGCGGTGCCATATTTACGAAGGTCTAAATACCACCATAATTCTTTTTCGTCAATATCCAAGGCGGCCATTTTTTCTTTAAGAACTTCTAAACGCTCTTCACGTTGTGAACCTCCAACCATTTCGCCAATACCTGGAAATAAAATATCCATAGCTCTAACCGTTTTACCATCTTCATTCAAACGCATATAAAATGCTTTTATGTTGGCAGGATAATCAAATAATATTACTGGACAGTTAAAATGTTTTTCTACAAGGAAACGCTCGTGTTCACTTTGTAAATCTGTGCCCCATTCGTTAATAATATATTTAAATTTCTTTTTCTTGTTTGGTGCACTATCTCTAAGAATATCAATGGCCTCAGTATAACTAACCCGTTTAAAGTTATTATCAATGACAAAGTTTAATTTTTCTATTAAACTCATTTCACTTCGTTCTGCCTGCGGTTTGGCTTTTTCTTCATCCAACAATCGGCTTTCTAAGAAATCTAAATCTTCACGATGGTTAGTTAAAACATATTTTAAAACATATTTTAAAAAGTCTTCTGCCAAATCCATATTTCCGGCTAGATCCATAAAAGCGACTTCGGGTTCTATCATCCAAAATTCGGCTAAATGTCTTGAAGTATTAGAATTTTCAGCCCTAAACGTTGGCCCAAAGGTATAAACTTTTCCTAATGACATGGCATAAGTTTCGGCCTCTAACTGCCCTGAAACCGTTAGATTAGTTTCTTTTCCAAAGAAGTCTTTAGAAAAATCAACTTTTCCATCCTCTGTTAATGGTGGGTTTTTAGCATCTAAAGCACTTACTCTGAACATTTCTCCGGCCCCTTCAGCGTCACTACCTGTTATAATGGGCGCGTGCATATAAAAAAAGCCTTGCTCATTAAAGTATTTATGGATAGCAAAAGAAAGTGCAGAACGCAACCTCATAACAGCGCTAAACGTATTAGTACGCGTACGTAAATGCGCATTTTCTCTTAAAAATTCAAAAGAATGTTTTTTAGGTTGGATTGGATAGGTTTCAGGATCTGAATCACCTAAAATTTTAATGGTTTTTACATTAATTTCAACCTTTTGCCCTTTGCCCAAACTTTCAACTAATTCACCAACAATATGAACAGCAGCACCAGTAGTGATGCGTTTTAAAATAGCTTCATCGGTGTTTTCAAAATCTACAACACACTGAATATTATTAATTGTTGAACCATCATTTAATGCAATAAAACGGTTGGCTCTAAAAGTTCTTACCCAACCTTTAAGTACTACTTCGGGGTGCATGGTATTGGCTGATAATAATTCTGAAATGGTACGTGATGTCATGTGTTAAATTTTAAAGTGCAAATATAACATATAGTATGTAGATAAAATAGTAAAATTAAAAGGAGATATTTCTCGTAATTTTTTCAGGAAAATTGATATTAACCATTAAATAGTTTTTTGAGCGGTATATGCCACTTTTAAAAACGATATTTAACCAAAAAAAACACATATCTTGGAAGAAGTCTTAAGTTAGACCTATACGTGGAATATTCGTCTATATTAACTGTTGAAAAATTGTTTTCATTGGTTAAATTGTTCAACACAAGTTTATAAGAAAATTTAGATGTTTCTGGAGTATGATTTAAGTTTAAAGTAATAAAATGGTAATCTAAATTATCAATCCAATAAGAATTATTGTTTATGGTTGCTATCCAAAATTTTGATAATTTATATGTAATATTTAAATCTGTATTTTTCCATTGAAACTTAGATTTTGAATTATTAAATTGTGATTCATTATTGCTTAAATTTAATTTAAATCCAAAATTTACAGGGAAATTAAAGTATGTAGTACCTGTTAAAAAATAGGATGAAGAATATGTCTTAAGATCTTTAAATTCAGAGGTATTTGCTTTTATAGGTAAACTTGACCAAACTTGTGAAGTTCCTATATTTGTTGAAAGGGCTAATTTTTTAAAATAAGATGTTAAGTTTATATTTGTTGAAAGTTTGTTGCCAATATTAACAAAACGATAAGAAGATAGAATTATATTTTCTCCTATTTGGTTGTCTGTCGTGTAAATACCATTGGAAAGAGTGTAATGTGTCCTTACAGACAAAGATTGTGTTTTAAGCTCATTATTCAATTGATAATAGAATCCTAAAATATCTTTTTTTTGTAAATGAATATTTTTTAAACCCTTTTTAAAAGATTGGTAGCTTTTTAACTGAAAATTATTTAGAAATAAAATGGATTCTAGGTCATCATAATTTCTATTGTAACTTAATCTAATAAATCCAATTTTGGTTTTCTTTAAATAAAGTATAATCTTTGGGTTTATAAGCCATTTGGAGATTTTAGAATACTTAGTTTTTATATCTAGATAATCTATAGCTATCTCAGTTGATATTTCAACTTTTTCAGATAAAGGATAACTCAAGCTTGTTTTTAATTGTAGAGTCTGTTGATTAAAGGTTAATCTATTTTGTAAAGAATCAATGGAATAATTATAATTCTCGTTTGAGACTCTGAAGTTATTATTACGTGTTTCTTTAAGTGATTCATAGCCCAATTCTAATGAGCTGTTATATTTACCAATGTTAGATAGTAAAGTAGATTTTCCCCCTATTACTCTTACCTTATCGTTTGAGTTATTATTAATTTGTGAATCTTCATTAATAGATAAAAAATTATTTAAAGTAGGGGATACAATATCATTCTTTTGTATGATTTTATTATTCCCGAAATATAAGTAGTTGTGAATCACACTTTTGCTTTTAAGAAGATAACTAAAATTGAAGTGATTGTGAAAGGAACGGTTCCCTTTTTTTAAATTTTGAATAATATTATTATTATTGAACAGCAATTGATTATTAATTGTTTCTGGCTTGTTGTTATAAATCATAACATTTTTTAGAAACATGTTCTGGTTCTTTGTAAACCTAATCTCCAAATCTCCTCCTGAAATTGGATTTTTACGACTGATGTTGTTATTTTCATTGTAGTGTATGGGATTCTCGTCAATATTAAAAATTGTTTCTGATGAAAAAAGCTCATTTTGAGCATCATTTGTAAAATATCCTGTACCTCGTAATTTAACCTTAGATTTAATATTTGTAACAAATCCTAAGGAATTTATGAAAGCTTTGTTAAAGGTACTATGTTCTTCATTAAAAAGATTACTTTCCTTATTATCGATTGAAAATATTGGTTGAACATTTTTTTCAATTTTCTCTTCTTGATATGAAGTATTGAAATTAATAGAAGAAGGAGTGTCTTTTAGTTGAGCAGATGCTTTCTTACCAAGATTATTATAATCTATAAAATCGAAAAATTTAATATCTTTTCGAATTAATCCAACATTTGCAGAAGCCTTAATTCTGTCTTTGTTTCCAATTCCATTATTTAAGTTTCCAAACCAAATATTTTTATACTTTTCTTTTAAAACCAAGTTTAAAGCTACTTTTTCAGATTCTCTGACTTTAGCTAAAATAGGGTTGTCTTCATAGTTATCAATTATTTGAACTGATTTAAGAACTATAGCATCAAGATTTTTTGAAAGAATTTTATAGTTATTATTAAATATATCTTCATTTTCAATTAATAATTTATCTATAAATTTACCATGTGCTTTTATAGAACCATCTATCAAAACTTCAATACCCGGTAAATTTTTTAAGATATCTTCTACTGTTTGCTCAGCGCCATTAGTAAAAGCTTCTACTCTAACTGTTGTAACATTGTCATTAGATGAAATTTTTTCAGTAGATTTTAACACTACTTCATCTAGTTGCTCTAACTGTTCTTCCAAATTAAAAGAGACTATAATCTTTTTTTGATATGGAGATAGGTGAACTGTATCTGCTATTTTTTGGAAACCAAGACTATTTGCAGATATTACTATGTAAGGGTTAGAATTAGTTTCTAAATTTATAAAATATGAACCATCAGGTTTTGTATATGTGTAAGATAAAATCTGATTTTTTGAACCTGAAACAACAATATTTGCTTTTTCAATTGGTGAGTTACTTACATCTTTTACAAATCCTGAAATTTCGGTTTGAGCTGATGAATAAGTAATTGAAAAAAAAATAAACACCAGTCGAGTTAATATTACTCGAAAATAAATCATTTAAAAAGATTCAATATATATGTCACTAAAGTTGGGTTTTTCGGGTTTTTGCCCACCATATTTTTCAGACATAATAATGTTATTATTGTAGGCTTTTTCTAAACTTTTACGAAGCATTGTTTCAAAATCTTTTATTGTTTGCCAGCCTTTAGGATCTGATTTAGGTCTTTTTAATTGTGTAATTCCCTCTTTTGTCTTTGTAGGGTATTCAAGGCTTTTAAAATATAAAAACATTTCTTTTCTATCATCGTAAGCTTCTAGAATTAATCCAGGCAAGCCTTGTAACTTCCATGGCCCATAAGGTACGGGTATCTCTAATATATACCATGCGGTATAATTCCTGCCTCTAAAATATCCAGTAGCTTTATGTGCTATAAAATTACCTATTTTTTTTGTTTCATTTTCTAGTTTCCAATTAATTACAGGACGTTTTTCTGAGATATAAATATTACCCCTAAACCTTTGATTCCACCATAAACTATCTTTTGCTCTATTATAATAAACTTGCTTTCCAAAACGAAAGGTTGTTGACCCACCAACAAAAATAGCTTTTTGTTCGCCATCATTAGAAATAACAGCTTCATTCTTTACTGTATTTTCTAAAGAATCCTTTGCTGTAACATAGTAAGATTTGTCGTTGTTAAACAAGAGGTATGCATTCAAATCTGGACCAGACGCACTTCTCATACCGGGGCTTTCAATATGTCCATAATAGACAATGCCCTTTTCTTGAGACCACATATTTAAGTTACAAAATATTAAAATTGATAAAATGAGACTATACTTCATTGTTTTAATTTTTGTTTTTATAATAATGCAACATACTTTATCTTAATATGTTGCATTATCTTAATAGTTTAATTGAGTAAACTAACTACTCACACATTGCTTGAGCCATTTCAATAGTGTCCGCAATGTCATCCATGGCATATATATCGCCTGCATAGACTCCATCACAATAAACATGAATTAGTTGACGTTCCTTGATGTCTACTTTTTCAGAGGAATTGTTTAGTGCAAAAGAATTAAAAGACAACATTGTGATTAATGCAACTAGAAAAGTTTTCATGATTTCTAAAGTTTTAAATCTCAACGTCAAATGTTTAAAGACATTGAAATTGGTTAATAAAAATTAAGCCGAAAAAATTAAACCGAAAGAAATCAAAACAATAAAAGCCATACTATTTTGGTGTACTGATTAATTAATTTAAGGGAGAAAAATAATCAGCGCTGATTTTGTTGCAACATTTCGTCTAAAATATCGACTTAATCGGCTTTGAGTTAAGCTTTAATCTTAGACCTTTCAAACATAAAAAAAAAACCATTCTACGCAAGAAGTTTTGTAAAAATTTTCATATTTTCAATAAAGTATGCAAAACAGTTGTGGTTTTACAGTAATTTTGTAAAAAGCAATGATTTATGCCTGTATTTTGGAATTTTCTTCTATATCCTCCTCCTCTTCAGGAATGATGTTAATAGCGGGTTCTCTTAAAACATTTTTGTTGGCAATACTGCGCTCTAACGATAACAATAAAGAGGGTAATAACACCAAATTGGATAGCATGGCAAATAATAGGGTTATAGATACCAAACCGCCTAAAGCAACGGTGCCACCAAAACTTGATATGGTAAATACTGAAAATCCAAAAAACAGAACAATAGATGTGTAGAACATACTCACACCAGTCTCACGAAGTGCTGCATAAACCGATTTATTAATTCTCCAATGGTTAGCAAGAAGCTCTTGTCGGTATTTAGCTAAAAAGTGAATAGTATCATCTACAGATATTCCAAAAGCAATACTAAAAACTAAAATTGTTGATGGTTTTATTGGAACTCCTAAATACCCCATTAAACCTGCAGTTATTAGTAATGGAAGTAAGTTAGGAATTAAAGAAACAATAATCATTTTAAAAGACCTGAACATATAAGCCATAAATAACGATATTAAAAATATGGCAAGTGTTAATGAAATTGCCAGATTTTTAACTAAGTATTTTGTTCCTTTTTGAAACACCAAGGCTTTACCCGTCATGGTAACGTTGTATTGGTCTTTAGGAAAAACATTGTTTATTTTATTTTGAATATTTTCTTCTATATACTCCATTTTATCGGTGCCAATATCTTTCATAAAGGTTGTGATACGGGCATATTGGCCCGTACTATCAACAAAGTTTTTAAACAAATCTACATTAGATGTTGAGTTTTTAGCATACGATAAAATAAAACTGTTTTCTTGAGAGGTTGGTAACTGATAATGTTTCGGGTTTCCATTGTAATAAGCTTGTTTGGAGTACTTTACTAAGCTTACAACCGATATGGGTTTTGATAATTCGGGTGTTTCAATAATCAACTCCTCAAGTTCGTTCATTCGTCGTAAGGTAGATAATTTCATAACCCCTTTTTTACGTTTGGTATCTACCATAATTTCTAAAGGCATAATACCATTAAACTCTTGTTCAAAAAAGCGAATATCTTTAAAAAATTCAGCATCTTTAGGCATGTCTTCTATTAAACTGCCAGAAATTTTGATTTGATAAATCCCAATAAAACTTAAAATAAGCAAGAGCACAGACGTTCCGTAAATGGCAATTCTATTTTGCTTTACAATACGCTCTATCCAGTTAACAAAATACCCAATCCATTTCCTGTTTAAATGTTCTAAATGTCTGTCTTTTGGATAAGGCAAGAAGGTATATAATATAGGAATTATAAGCAGGCACAAGATAAAAATAGCTAAGATGCTTAAAGATGCAACCGTTCCAAATTCTTTTAATAACTTACTTTCTGTTAAAATAAAGGTAGCAAAACCAGATGCGGTCGTAACATTGGTCATTAGGGTGGCATTCCCTATTTTTGTTATAACACGTTGTAATGATTTTACTTTATTGCCATGTAGTTTTACTTCATGTTGATATTTGTTAATTAGGAAAATACAGTTTGGGATTCCTATAACAATAATGAGTGGAGGAATAAGAGCCGTTAATACCGTTATTTCATAATTTAATAACCCTATAATACCAAAGGTCCACATCACGCCTGTACAAACTACAACCAAAGAAATAAGTGTGGCTCTGAACGATCTAAAAAAGAAAAAGAAAATAAGTGAGGTTACCAACAAAGCTGCTGCAATAAACAAGCCTATTTCATCCACAATGTTTTGTGAATTTAGGGTTCTTACGTAGGGCATACCAGAAACTCTAACATCCATTTGGTTTTCCAATTCGAAGGCTTCAATTTTAGGTTGCAAAACAGACATTACAAAGTCTTTTCTGGCCGAAGTATTTACAAGTTCTTTTTTTAAATAAATAGCCGTTCGTATGGTTTTGGTGTTTTTATTAAATAAAAAGTTGTCATAAAAGGGGTATTTTTTAAATAGGTCGTTTTCTAAAGTTTCTAATTGTTTTTTAGAAGTTATCGAGTCTTTTATAAAAGGTTGTAAAATAAATTTTTCATTGATAGGATCCTTTACTAACTTTTGAAGGTCTTTAATTGAAACAACGGTTTCAACTTCATCAAAAGCTTTAAACTCATCCGATAATGTATTCCATGCATTCAGTTTTTCAACAGTAAAAAGGGTGGAGTCTTTAATGCCAATAACAATTAAGTTACCTTCTTCACCAAAAGTTTTTAAAAAATGATTGTAGGTTATGTTTACTTCATGGTCATCTGGCAACAAATTGGCTTCTGTATAGGTAAAACGCATGTTTTTCCATTGCATACTAAAAAATATGGTAATACCAATTAAACTTATAAGGATTACTATTTTATTTCGCAAAATGAGTCTTGCAATAATATCCCAAAAGTCTTTTGTAAATAGTTTTAGCATGTTAAATTAAAAAGTTGCGCAAAGGTAGAAAAAACAACCTATTAGACATGATTATAGTGTTATAATGTTACGTTAAATGTAAATTTAAAGGCAATATTATCACTTATTTCAGGGAGGTGATAAGCCCCATAACGGTAGGTAAAACTTAAACCAAAACCAAAAAGTAGTTTGTTTAACTCAAAACCAGACTCGGTATAACCTTTATTTAAAGCATTAAATGTAATATCTTGATGCCTTTCTGTGTGATGGATGTTTCCTAATGCGGCTCTAGAAATTAATACCAATTGTGGCTTAAAACGTGCTGAGATTATAAACGGACTAAAAAAATGTTTTAATTGAACGGTGGTGAATCTATCAGAAAAGAATTCGTTGAAAAACATCGTTTCAAAACTATTAAGTCCAGCAACAGAAAACCGTTGCATGATGGTCTCTTTAGTAATGTTATTAGGGTAGGCATGGTATAAATGGGTTAAAGGTGTTTCGCCATTGGTAATTCCTGAAACAATGGTTATTTCAGACAAGGCATTATTGGAATGCTCAACCTGATGAATGGTTCTGAAGTCTAATTTAGAAAAGCTAAAGTCACTTTCTGCAAGTCCTTTAATGCTTTTTGTATATTGAAAAGTAAATTTTGGATAGCTATTTTTTATTTCTTGTTGGGAGTTTTTATTCCATTGAAATTTACTGAACGGACTCCATTGAACGGAACTTTTTACAGTACTTATATGAAAAGAATCATAACTATTGCCATTAATGATAAAACTATAGTTATAAGTTGGAACAATAAAGCTTAATGCCAATTGTATTTCTGTTTGAATTTTTTGGTTGAATTTATGCTCTATGGAAACGGCTCTTGTAGTATGTTTATGGAATAAACTAATGTTTAATAAGCGAGGTTCAAAAAGTTGAAAAAATCGTTTATCGGTTAAAAAAGCAGAGCTTCCAGATTCTTGTAAATCATCTGTGTAAGATGCGTTAAGCCATGTATTTGTTTTTTTATTTAAACGTAAACCTCCTCCAAAACTGTATTTAAATCGGTGATCTCTAAATCCATAAACCACATAGGTGTTTAGTCTAAATGTTTCTGAAAAATCATCACTGGTAATACCGCCAAGACCTGTTCGTAGAGCTTCGTATTGATTGTATTTTATTAAATATCTTAAATCGAAGTTGAAAAACTTAGTTGGGAAATATCCGTTACCTAACTGTTTAACAAGTTCAGTATTTTTTATTGTATCACTTTCTTTTGAAGACGACCTAATGGAATCATTTTGTGAATACAGCATGTTAATAGCCAGAAGAAAGAAAACAATGCTGCCAATTTTTATCATTATAAAAAATGAAAAGTGAAAAGTTAAAGGTTAAAAAAGAAGCGACTACTTGGTCGCTTCTAACATTATACGGTCATGATTTCCCTTTCTTTGACTTCTAGGGAATCATCAATTTTTTTAACGTAGGTATCGGTTAAATGTTGTATGTCAATTTCAGCATTCTTTTTAAAGTCTTCTGAAATATGATCGGCTTTTTTAATTTCGGTATTGGCATCTTTTCTAGCGCTTCTAACACCAATTTTAGCGTCTTCAGCTTCGGCTTTAGCTTGTTTTGCAAGATCTTTTCTTCGTTCTTCTGTTAAAGGAGGAACATTAATAATAATCGTGTCTCCGTTATTCATAGGATTAAAACCTAAATTGGCAATCATAATGCCTTTTTCAATTTCTTGAAGCATCTTTTTTTCCCATGGTTGAACGGTAATGGTCCTGCCATCAGGTGTATTAACATTGGCTACCTGATTTAAAGGGGTTTGAGCGCCATAGTAATTCACCATAACGCTTCCTAACATGGCTGGACTTGCTTTTCCAGCCCTGATATTTACAAATTGTTTTTCTAAATGTTTAACAGCATTATCCATAGCTTCTTTTGCTGTGTCTAATATGAATTGTATGTCTTCATCCATCACTATAAACTTTAAATTTTTAATATATAATGTCTTAGTTTAACAACTAACTTCGGTGCCAATATTTTCACCGGAAACTACTTTAAAGAGATTTCCTTTTTTGTTCATGTCAAAAACAATGATTGGTAAATCATTTTCTTGGCTTAATGTAAAAGCTGTGGTGTCCATGACTTTTAGGCCTTTTTTAAGAACTTCATCAAATGAAATGGTGTCAAACTTCACGGCTTTTGAGTCTTTTTCAGGATCTACATTGTAAATACCATCAACACGAGTGCCTTTTAAAATAACATCGGCTTCAATTTCAATGGCTCTTAATACAGCAGCAGAATCTGTTGTAAAATAAGGGTTTCCTGTGCCACCACCAAAAATAACAACGCGCCCCTTTTCAAGATGACGCATAGCTCTGCGACGAATAAATGGTTCTGCCACTTCATTGATTTTAATGGCAGATTGCAGCCTTGTAGGAATGCCTGCGTTTTCCAAGGCGCTTTGCAACGCTAAACCATTAATAACGGTAGCAAGCATGCCCATATGGTCTCCTTGTACTCTATCCATACCTTTACTGGCGCCAGCAACTCCTCTAAAAATATTTCCACCACCAATAACGATGGCAACTTCAACACCTTGATCGGTAATGGTTTTAATGTCTAGAGCATATTCTGTTAAACGTTCGGGATCTATTCCGTATTGACGAGACCCCATTAAGGCTTCACCAGATAATTTAAGCAGGATTCTTTTGTATTTCATTTGTATAAATCTATGGTTTTTTAGAGGTCTGATGAAATTTACCATCAATCATTTTGGTTGATGACAAGGTTATTTTTTGGCTCACTTCATAATGCCTGTAAAGGTTTAACAAAATTACATATTTTTTTTGTTTTTAGATTATAAAAAAAGCTTCTCAAATAAATGAGAAGCTTTGAATATATTGTATTGTAATTAAAATTACCCTAATGTTACTCTTTTAAAGTTAACAACTGTAACATCTTTTCCAATTGATTTTACATAGGCAGCAACATTTATTTTGCTATCTTTAATAAATTCTTGATTAACTAAGGTGTTGTCTTTAAAGAAGCGGTTTAATTTACCTTTAGCAATGTTATCTAACATAGCTTCTGGTTTTCCTTCTTGTCGTAATTGATCTTTGGCAATTTCGATTTCTTTTTCAATAATGGATGCATCAACAGATTCTTCATTTAAAGCTATTGGGTTCATGGCAGCAACTTGCATGGCTACGTCTTTGGCTACCACATCTGCACCATCAACATTTGCAGATAAACCAACTAATGTTGCAATTTTGTTTCCAGCATGAATGTATGAACCTACTAAAGGAGCTTCAATTTTTTCAAAGGCATTAATTTCTAATTTTTCACCAATAACACCTGTTTGCTCTATTAATTTTTCAGCAACGGTCATACCATCAAAATTAGCAGCTAAAAAGGCTTCTTTAGTGTTGTAGTTGAATGCTAAGTCTGCAAAGTCGTTTGCCAGCTTTACAAAATTTTCATTTTTTCCAACAAAGTCAGTTTCACAACCTAAAACAATGGCAACGCCAACGGTTTTAGCTTCGTTTACTTTTGCAATGGCAGCGCCTTCAGTTGATTCTCTGTCTGCTCTGTTTGCAGCCACTTTTTGACCTTTTTTACGTAAAATTTCAATAGCTTTTTCAAAATCACCTTCAGCTTCTACTAAAGCTTTTTTGCAGTCCATCATGCCTGCGCCAGTAGTTTGTCTTAGTTTGTTTACTTCTGCAGCGGTTATTTTTAACATAGATTCCATATTTTAAAATTTAAAAAGTCGTTCAATTGGTTTCAATGAAGAAATTAATTAAACGACTTGTTGTATGCTTTGTTAGTATTTAATTTATTCTTCTTCGTCAGCTACTACTTTTTTAGCTTTTGCTTTTGAAGTTACTGTTTTAGTTTCTACTGCTTCTAGTTCTTCATTTGAATCATCACCTTCAGAAGAAGCATCTTTTTCAGCTTTACGCTCTAGTAATCCTTCGCTAATATAGCTTGTAACGTATGATAAAATTTTATCAATAGATTTTGAAGCATCATCGTTTGCTGGAATAACATAATCAACCTGACGAGGATCAGAGTTGGTATCAACCATAGCAAAAATGGGAATGTTTAATTTCTGTGCTTCTTTTATAGCGATGTGCTCACGTTTAATATCAACCACAAATAAAGCGCCTGGTAAACGTGTCATGTCGCTAATGGATCCTAAGTTTTTCTCTAACTTAGCTCTTAAACGATCTACTTGTAAACGTTCTTTTTTAGATAATGTCATGAACGTACCGTCTTTTTTCATTCTATCAATTGAAGCCATTTTTTTAACAGCTTTTCTAATAGTAATAAAGTTAGTTAGCATACCACCTGGCCATCTTTCTGTAATGTAAGGCATATTGATAGCTCCCGCTTTTTCAGCAACAATATCTTTTGCTTGTTTTTTAGTAGCAACAAATAAGATTTTACGTCCAGAATTAGCAATTTTGCTTAATGCTGTACCAGCTTCTTGAATTTTTGCTGCTGTTTTGTAAAGGTTTATAATATGGATGCCGTTGCGCTCCATATAAACGTAAGGAGCCATGTTTGGATCCCACTTACGTGTTAGGTGACCAAAGTGTACACCTGCTTCAAGTAATTCTTTTACTTCTACTGCCATTTTGTAATAGTTTACGTTCTGTTGAATTAGCAATGTTCCATTTGGCTTTTAGCTTTTAGCTTTTGGCTCTTGGCTTCATTTAGATGCTAAACTAAATCCTGACTTTTAAGGGTCATGGACAACAATAACTGGGTTAAATTTTTTGTTTGAAATGAAAGTGCTTCGACTGCGCTCAGCATGACATTTCGGATACTATTAACGTTTAGAGAACTGGAATTTTTTACGCGCTTTTTTCTGACCGAATTTTTTACGCTCTACCATTCTTGGATCTCTAGTTAATAATCCTTCTGGTTTTAGTGTTAGTCTGTTTTCAGCATCTAACTCGCACATAGCACGAGAGATTGCTAAACGAACAGCTTCTGCCTGACCAGTAATACCACCTCCAAATACATTTACTGTAATATCAAAGTTGCTATCATTGTTAGTCATAACCAATGGTTGTTTTACTTTGTACTGCAATGTTGCAGTTGTAAAATAAGCCGCTATGTCTTTTTTATTAACTGTAATGTTCCCTTTTCCTGAGGCTACATATACACGAGCAACAGCCGTTTTTCTACGGCCAATTTTGTGAATTACTTCCATTTATTTGAATTCGTTTAAGTTAATTGTTTTTGGTTTTTGTGCAGCATGCGTATGCGCAGAACCAACAACAACATTTAAATTACGGAATAAATCTGCCCCTAATTTGTTTTTAGGCAACATTCCTTTAACTGACTTTTCTACTAATCTTGCTGGATCTTTTCCAAACATTTCTGTAGCAGATAGGCTTCTTTGACCACCTGGATAACCTGTGTGACGAATGTATGTTTTATCATTCCACTTGTTTCCTGTTAAGTTGATTTTTTCTGCATTAATAACAATCACGTTATCGCCGCAATCAACATGTGGTGTGAAGTTAGGCTTGTGTTTGCCTCTTAAAAGTTTTGCAACGTTTGAAGCTAAACGACCTAAGCTTTGATTCTCAGCGTCCACTAAAACCCACTCCTTGTTAACAGTAGCTTTGTTGGCTGAAATTGTTTTGTAGCTTAATGTATCCACACGTATTATTTTTTCTAATTAAACATTCCTCTCTCAAAAAGAGTTTGCAAATTTACGATAATCTATGTGATAACCAAATAGTAGCGTGTAATTTTTACAAACTAATAATGGTATGGATAAAGCAATGAATTTTTTTGCATATTTGAGCTGCATTATCCCTGTAAAAAAAGTCTTAATGGCCTTAAAAACAAGTTGTATTCAGTTATTCAATTGCCATAAACATCTTTGTTAGTTTTTTTTACAAAATACAACCAACATGATTAATTAGAAATTTAGGGTTCACTTTTTTGGGTGATTTTAAATTAAAACTTCTAGATTGTTTTTACAGCTTTGTTCTGAAATTGTTAAATGCTTAAAAATTTAAAAATAAACTGTAAATTTAGCCTGAAATAAATTACTTTTTTAGTGCTTAATTTTAACATTAACATCGGTAAGTTATAGGTGATTAAATTTGTTAATCTTTTCCATAAGTAAGAAATAATTTTATTTTTTTTGAGTTTTTTAAATTTATTCTTTTTTCATATTTTAATATATCTTGAACAAGAGAACATTATATATTACCATTTTTGTTGTTAGTGTTCTAGCATTGTTTGTAGTGCAATATCAGTATCTAAAGATTGGTCTTAATCTGGCTAAAGTTCAATTTAATAAAAACATTGCTATTGCTAGTCAAAGTATAAAACAAGATTTGGTTACAGAAAATCAGTTGTCCTTTTTGGTTGGTAGGGCATTGATTAAAGACGAAACTTATTTTAATTTGAGTATGGATAGTGTTCAGGATGCCTCAAAAAAATTCCTAAACGACATTATTAGCTACAGGCTGTCATTCAACGGTATTGAAACCGATTTTTCATATCGATTGTTTACAAGAGACAGTAGTTTTTATTTAAAATCGCCACACACTTTTAAATCCTGTAAGGATGTTGTTAAGTATCCCATTTATTTGGAAGGTTATTTGCCAAAATTAGTGGACCAACATATAATCTTAGAATTACAGTTTAAAGATTTAAACACCTATTTTTTATCTCAATTAAATGGCTTAACCATTCCAAGTATTTTATGTTTAACGGTAATAATTGTCATATTTATTTGGGTGCTAAAATCTGTGTATTGGCAAAGACAAATTATTACAACCACAAATGCATTTATAAATAATTTAACTCATGAGCTTAAAACGCCTGTTTTTTCAATAGGTTTGGCAACCAAAATTTTAGAAGATGGCATAGATCCTAAGAAACAACAGTTCTTAATTATTATAAGGCAACAGCTTGATAGGTTAAATGAACACATCAATAAAGTTTTAGAACTTGGAAAACTAGAGTTTCAAAATAAACTATTTAATTTAGAAGAAGTTAACTTTAAATTGAATTTAATTAAAATATGTTCAAATTTTGAAGCCTTGTCTAAACTTCAAAAAAGTCAATTTCATTACGAAATTGAAGAGGGCGTGTTTTATTTAAAAGCAGAAATAAATCATTTGGAAAATGCCATTATCAATATTTTAGAAAATTCGCAAAAATACTCAGAAGCACCGGTTATACAATTAAAGGCAGAAAAAGTTAAAAAGCATTTGCACATTACAATAGCCGATAATGGTATTGGAATAGGCAAAAAAGAAAAAAAACTAATCTTTAAAAAATACTATAGAGTTTCAGATGGGAACCTTCATAAGGTGAAAGGGTATGGTTTGGGCTTAAGTTATGTTAAAGAGGTCATCAAAAAACATAAGGGTAAAATTAAAATTGAAAGTAATTTAGGTTTAGGCACTACAGTAATTATTGATATCCCACTAATCCATGACCAGCAAAAAATATAAAATAATCTTACTTGAAGACGACGAAACGCTAGGGTATTTGCTTTTAGAATACCTTAAAATGAATCATTTTGAAATGTTTTGGGCTAAAAACAGTGTGATGTGTTATAAAATGCTAGAAGAAAACTTCTATGATTTAGCCATTTTAGATGTTATGCTCCCAGACATAGACGGATTTAGTTTTGCTCAAAAAATAAAAAACATGCACCCTAATTTGCCATTTCTTTTTTTAACGGCAAGATCCCTTAAAATTGATGTTTTAAAAGGATTTTCTCTTGGAGCTGTAGATTATTTAAAAAAACCCATTGATGAGGAAGTCTTGGTTTTAAGAATAAATGCTTTATTATCAAGGCTAAAAACCCAAAACAGAAACCTTAAGACTAAAGATTCCTTTAAGTTAAACCAATACCTGTTTAATGCCAAAAAACAAGAATTGCAGTTTAAAGACAAAATAATTTCTTTAACCAATAGAGAAAGTGAATTGTTACAATATTTAATAGCACATAAAAATAGCTTGTGTACCCATAAAGAAATTTTGACCCATTTATGGGGTAAAAATGATTACTTTAACAAAAAAAGCTTGAATGTATTTATAACACGATTGAGAAAATACTTGAGTGAAGACCTCTCCGTCAAGATTGAAAATGTTCATAACAGAGGGTTTATTTTAAAATCAGATTAGAGTCCATAGAAACTTGTTTTTTGATTATTTGAGTTTTCCACCAAATCAACCATGTAAATTTTAATGTGTAACATTTGTTACTTAATACTTTAATTTTTGAATTTATTTTTACCCTTTGATTGTTGATGGTTTAAAATTTTGATGATTAATAGCAAAAAAAGTGCTTTCATTAGGTTGGAAGCACTTTTTTATTTTAAGGCCATTTTACCCTATAAATTCTTATTGTTTTTATAACATAACTTCTTTATGCATTTAAACGGGTAATTTTGTAAATTGCATTCATAAATAATGGGTTTTTACTATGGTCACTTTAAAACAATTAGCCAAAGAATTAAACGTTTCAATATCTACAGTTTCAAAAGCACTGAATAATAGTGATGAAATTGGTGAAGAAACCGTTAAGCGCGTTAAAGAACTTGCGGCCTTATACAACTATAAACCCAATAAAGTTGCGTTAAGTTTAAAGCAAAACAAAACAAAAACCATAGGAGTTATTATTCCAAATATTCTAAACCACTTTTTAGCAAAGGTGTTATTTGCAATAGAACGAGAAGCTACAGAGTATGGATATAATATTATTACTTGTATTTCAAATGAATCTTTAGAGAAAGAAATTAAAAGTTTGCAACTGTTGGCAAATGGTAGTGTTGATGGTTTTATTCTAGCGGTTTCAAAAGAAACGCAAATGAAAAACGAGACCGCTCATTTCAATAAAATTATTAATCAAGGGTTACCCATTGTTATGTTTGATAGAGTTGCCAATGATGTGTTGTGTGACAAAGTCATTGTTGATGATTTTGATGCCACATATAATGCAGCAAAAATGTTGATAGGTGAAAAAAGAAAACATATTGCCTTTATGAGTACTATTGATGATTTAAGCCTTGGAAAACTCAGAGAAAAAGGATTTTTAAAAGCGATAGATGAAGAGCCAAGAATAACAGGATATGTTTTAAAGTTGGCTGAAAAAGATGATGAACAAAAGAAAATCATGAAGTTTCTAAAAGATAATAAGATGATAGATGGTGTTATTTCGGCCGATAGTTCATCAGGTGTTATAGCGCTTAATACAGCCTTAAGTTATGGTCTTAAAGTTCCAAAAGATATTTCTGTCATGGGGTTTACAAGTTTAACCATAGCAAACCATTGCATACCAAGATTAACAACCATCCGCCAGCATGCAAATGACATTGGAGCTTGTGTTACGAAATTACTTTTAAATAGGTTACAACATAAATCTTCTGAAGAATTAGAGTTTTCAACTAAGATTATAAAGACTAGTTTAGTTAAAAGTGATTCAACACTTTAGATTAAAAATTACAATTTATCGATGAAATATGTTTTTTATCGAATTTATTTTGTTTGTTTCAATCATTAAGTCTATATTAGCCGTTCTTAATAAGCGCCAAAGTATTCCCTAAGTTTGTTAAGAAAAATTAATCCATTTTTTGACAGCAATGTCAATTCCCTCAAAAAACTATAAATTAAATTATTAAGTGCTTTTGTGCATTTAATTTTAAATTAATTATCCATTTTTCCCTCATTTAAGATTT
>PFKE01000131.1 GCA_002784145.1 Flavobacteriaceae bacterium CG_4_10_14_3_um_filter_33_47
TTTTTACTGAACAAATCAGGTTGGGCTTCTTTCTTTTCTTTGATGATTTTTTCAACGACACGTTTGTTACGCTCTATCGTGATATCGCTAATTTTTTTGTACCCTGCTTTGTAGGCTTCACTTTTCTCGTCTGTGGCTTCGGGTAGTTGGACTAAAATGTATTTGCGGTTGCCTCCGTCTTCCTGGTTGAGTTCTGTTATGGCTTGTCCTGTGGTGCCTGAACCTGCGAAAAAATCAAGGATAATGTCATTTTTATCAGATGATATCAAAGCACATTTCTTAATTACCTCAACTGGTTTAGGAAAGTCAAATATCTTTTCTTCTAATAATTTCTTTAAATCAATTGATGCTTTCTTATTTCCATCCATATTCTTCCATAAGTCAGAAGGTTGTTTAAGTCTTCCTTCAAGATAAAATTTCAAATACGGTTTCCAAACTAAGGACTCATCCTCATTGATTTCTTTCCATTCAATCATTCCATCTCCCTCAAGTTCTTTGTATTTACTTAATGAACAGCGCCATCTACTTTCATATCCTCCTGGACCAACTGGATATATTTCAGTGTTATTTGGAGCAGTTAATGGATAATACATACTTGGTCTGTCTTCCCTTTTATCTTCACCACCAGTTTTTCTCAAAGGACGAGTTAAATATTGCCCTTTCTCGTCAGTTTGATTGTATATCTGTTTATCTTCTTCATCAAATTCAACTCCATTAAAATCCCCTTCATCTGATTTCGAATAAATTACAACATAGTCTAATTCTGAAACCAATCCTCTTGTACCTTGGCCTGTTGGTGTTCCTGTTAACCTGCTAACTTGACCTAAAAAATTCTCCTCCCCGAAGACATCATCACACAACTTTCTTAAATGATGCACTTCATTGTCATCAATGGAAATAAAAATAACTCCATCTTCTTTTAATAACTGCCTTGCAATAAGCAATCGGCTATACATCATATTCAACCAATTACTGTGAAAACGACCGTCTGTTTCAGCATTGGTATCAATTTTATAGCCGTTTTCGGTTATTTCGGCATCCTCCCAATATTCCTTTCTGTCTTGATTGAAATTGTCTGAATACACGAAGTCCTTACCTGTATTGTATGGTGGATCTATATAAATACACTTTACCTGCTCTCGGTAGCTTTGGCTTAGTAATTTGAGTACAGCTAAGTTTTCACCTTCAATAATAAAGTTGTCTGGACCTGAATTTACAGGATTCGCAGAATTTTCAGAATTTTTTTCAGTATTCTGTCCATTCTTTAATTCTTTTAATTCTAGTTTAGACGGTATTACACTTCTGGCTTCATCATAAACCAAAGTAGCATTGGTAGGCGTAAAGGCTTCTCGTTTGGCATTGCTTTTTCCAAACCATCTAAATTCGTATCGTTCGGTTTCGTTTACGCTTTTTGGGTCAACTACCTTTTTCAGTTCGTTGATGTTGAGCTGTCCGTCATTGGTAAACAGGTCGGGCATTAATTGTTTTAGCTGTTCCAAACGTTCTTTGTTCCAATCAGTTGTCTGAACCCGAATTAAAGGATTATCAGAATTAATAGAATTTTTATTATCGTTACTCATTATGCTTTGTGTTTCTTATTAAATAATCGCTTAAAGGTTAGAGATTTGCTTCCGAAATTGATAAGAAGTCCTGTTCTCATGTTGTAAGCTTCAAGATAATTTATTGCTTGGGCTAGGTGTACATCTTCTAAATTAATGATGGCTTTAAGCTCTACCATAATTCCATTTTCGACAAAAAAATCTACCCTTCTTGTGCCAATTTGTTCGTTGCGATAGTAGATTGGCATTTCCATCTCTCGTTGAAATTCTAAGTTTTCCAAACTCATTTCAATTGCTAAGGCTCTTTGGTAGATCACTTCCTGAAATCCATTTCCTAATGTGGAATGAACTCGCATAGCACAGCCGATTATTGTACTGGTACAATCATTAAAATCTTCAGCTGTTTTTTTCATTCTGTCCATTCTTTAATTCTTAAAAATTCAGGTTAAGACTTTTTTAAATTGATATTTTCTACCAATGATTTCATTTGTGTAATAGCCATCTTATTAAGTTTTACTAATCTGTCTTTTTGAGAGGCATCTTGATGAATTAGCATAGCATTAATACTTTCAAGGTTAGATAAAACTACTAATTGCTGAATGGTTGCAAAATCTCTAATATTTCCTTTTTTGGTAGGGTGTTCTTCTCGCCATTGTTTAGCTGTTTTTCCAAATAAGGCGATGTTTAGTACATCTGCTTCATTGGCATAAATGATAGAAGTTTGTTTTTTATTGAGCTCTTCTGGGATAAGATTTTCCTTAATGGCATCTGTATGGATTTTGTAATTTACTTTGGCAAGTGTTCTTTGAAAGTTCCATTCCAAGTTAAGGCGGTCGCTTTCATCTTCTTTTAGTCTTTTAAACTCTTTGATAAGATATACTTTGAATTCGGCACTGGTCCACATTCCAAACTCAAATGCGATATCAATTTGTGCGTAAGTTCCGCCATACCTCCCTGCTTTTGCTTGTAACCCAATAGCATTAGTTTTTTCAACCCATTCTTTAACGCTTAATTTATAACTATTTAAACCAGCTTGGCTTTTAATTATGGCGAATTCGCCATAATTAAAATCAGGGTTATTTACGGATTCCCAAATTCCGAGAAATTCGACTGTATTACGATTTCTCAACCAGTCGGAAATAAAAAAATCGCCATCTTTAGCTTTGAGCATATCGGTTAAGGAAATAAACTCATCTTGTTTATTCTTAATGACTGTTATGGATACCCCCTTAACTTCTATTTTGTTCGTTTTTGTCATTATGTCTTTTATTAGAGCCGAATTCGGCTCCTTTTAATTAACCCGAATTCGGGTTAATTAAAAGTTATTCTTCAATCAATGAGTTAATGTTTTTAGTTGCTTCCGTTTTAAAATACTGGTAATCTTTTATAGGAGCTTTGTACTGAACATCTACGCCAAGCGTGGCAAAGTGCTTTACGGCACATTTTATTTTGTAAACCTCACTTTCTTTGAGTGCTTTTTTGTTGTTGATGTCGTTTGTGCCTTTGGTTTCAATGACAAAATAAAATTCGCTTTCTTTTCCGTTTCTCAGGCTTATCCGCTTCATCACAATCCCAAAATCAGGTTCATACATTCCAATTGGAGTAGGGATTTTATAGTAAGACGGAAGTTTTAAAAAGCAAACCACTTCATCATCTAAATCGGTGGCTTTAGCAAAGGATTTTTCTACGTCACTATCCACCAACATTTTATCGAAAACACCTCTTTTTGGAGTGGGTTCATATCCTTTTTCATCAATGTTTTTAATATCATCATCAAATTCAAAAGGGAATATTTCATCTGTTACATGATAATCCAAACCTCTCAGCATTTCTTCCAACTCAATGTTTTTAATGAGCGAAGATGCTTGATGAATGTACTGCGGTGGATTTTTTGCCAAATGGTCGTGATTGGTTATTCCATCCACAATTTTAAAGGTGGTGAGGTAACTTAATCCGGTATTTTCGCTGATTTCTTCTACTAAATCCAATGCGGAGAAATAAGCTTTCAGTTTGTAACTTTCTTTGCCACCAAATTCATCTTCAATACCTTCTTCCGTTATTGTTCCAATCGAGCGGCTACTTACTTCTGCTTCATAGGCTGCAATGTTAATGTTGTTCAAAGCTTCTTTGCTTCTTTCAATCAGGGCGTCTTCATCAAAACTTACAGTATAGTTTGTTTTTTTTGCTAAGGCGTTCCAAAAACGCTTGAATGCTTTATTTAGTTCGTCATTCTTATTTCGTTTAAAATGAACTTCATTTTGTGGTTTTCCTTTATGGGTATGCGTCATTCCTGCACCCGCTTTAGACGTTCCGTACACCTCTTTAATTTCTTCCTGGTACTGCGTTACAAAAGTTTCGTAAGTTTCATTCGGTATTACTGTGAGTTGGTTTATTCGTTCATCATCTGCCACATTGAGTTTGTCATAAACACGATTTCCATCACTGTTCACGCAAATCCGCAAGCCTCTACCAATTTCTTGTCTCTTTTTTATTTCAGAATAAGAATTACTGAGCGTAGCAATATTGAAAATATTTGGATTGTCCCAACCAACGCCTAAAGCAGAATGCGAGAAGATAAATTCAATTCTGTTGGCAACAGAATCGCCATAAGTCAATAATTCTTTTTTGTCTTTCAGAATAGCGTCAAACACTTCTGAGTTTTTCCGCATGGAGTTTTCATTGTCGGTAAATTCTCCTTTTCCTGTTTGAGCAAAATAAAATCCTTGGATGGCATCCATATGCTCTGCGGTGGGTTCTTTACCGTTATGAAATTCGGGGTACAGTGTTTTGTATTTTTCGATAAATAGATTTTTGATGATTGGATCATCACTGACGTAATTCGCCACCTTATCAATAAAAATGAGTGAAAGACATTTTATGCCTTGCTCACTTAGTTTTTGTTTTTTGGTAAAATGACGAAGAATGAGCCATTCCAGTTGTAAAGCCCAAACGCTTTGAATATTTCCAGAAGTTTGTTTTTCTAGGATTTCGGTACCGTTTGTGAATGTAACTGACCATTTTCCTGTTCTTAAACTTTTATTGATGCGTTCAATTTTGTATTTGAGATAACTGGGGTTGTTGGTAACCTCTCCAAGATTATCGCCATCTTTTAGCCATTTTGTGTCCTTGAATTCTATTTTTCCACTTGCTAATTGATGCCATGCTTTTATTTTAGCTTGAATACTATTTTTGATATTTTTAGCCTCAGCAAGTTCCAGTTTCAAAGTGGCTTCATCATTTTTTTCTGTAACCGTTAATACTTCAATCTTTTTTACCAATCCATCTTTGTAACTGTCGTAAGGCGTTAAGCGATACACTTTATTGACAGAAACTTTATGCGTCGCAGAATATCTTAATTTAAAAAGCGGGTTGAGTTTGGCAATTTGATTCACTGAGTTATCGGTGTCCATTCCTTCTTGCGGTTCATCCATGATGATGATTGGATTTGTCCGACCGATGGCTTTAATAAAAGGAATATTTGCAAAAAGGTCTTCCCGTTTGGCTTGATTTAGAATTTTGTCTTCCGAATTAAATGAAGCCAAGGTCATCACTATTATTTGAGGATGTTGTTCCTCAATAAAGTTGGTTACTTTATTCAGCTTTTTACTGTTGTATTCAAATGATTTAGGTGTAAATCCGTAGATATCTTCCAATTGTTTTTCAAAGGTTGAAATGGTACTTAGCACCCCTTGTCGAATAGCGACTGAAGGAACGAGAATGATAAATTTTGTAAATCCGTAGTGTTTGAATAATTCATAAATGGTCTTGATGTAAACAAGCGTTTTACCTGTTCCTGTCTCCATTTCAATAGTTAGCTCTTGTAGCTCTCTGAGTTTTGCGGTTTCTTCATCAATTCCGTTTTCTGTAATGACAGATTTTATATTTTCCGCTAATTGTTCTTTTGAAAGTGAGCAAATATTTGAGCGAATACCTTCAAAGCAAGCATTGTCAAATGTGTTTTTGTTGTTACCGTCAAAAACATTAACCACAGATTTGATGGCTATTTGCTGGTACTCTAATTCTTCTAATTTTAATTCCATGCGTTAGTCGTAAGTCGTAAGTCAAATAGTCGTAAGTCAAATAGTCGTAAGTCAAATAGTCGTAAGTCAAATAGTCGTAAGTCAAATAGTCGTAAGTCAAATAGTCGTAAGTGTTTTAGTCGTTAGTGCTAAGCGATTTAATTAACCCTCTGATAATCCTGCCAATTTCATTTGCATCTTCAATACATTGCTTGGTGATTGCATCCTGTAAATAATTCAATCGATTTGCTAAATACAGCATAGATTTCACCTCACTACATGAGGCTTGGGCGATATATAAAAATCGGATAAACTCTTTATCGCTTAGCCTATCAAATCCTTCTGCTATATTATTAGAAATAGAGACTGATGCTCTTTGTATCTGGTCTTTGAACCCATAATCTTTTAATTCTTTAAACGCTTGATAAATAGCTACTGCAAAATTTTGTGCTTTTTGCCAGGCGATAATATCTTCAAACTTTTGAATTTTCATAGACTAATTTACTTTTTAACTTATGACTTATGACTTTTGTTATATTTCATTTTTTGTTCGGCAACTTTAAGTGCTTTACTTCCTAATTCTTCATCCTTAATTTCGTAAAGAATTTTTTCACTCAGGAATTGAACAATCAAATCTTCTTCGTCTAATTCGAGAATCTCAGCAAGTTTTATAATTTGTTCTTTGCTTGCTTTTCTTTCACTTCTTTCAATCTTGCTAAGTATTGCTGTGTCAATATCTAGCATAGCAGCTACTTGTCTTAGAAGCAATCCTTTTTTCTCTCTTTTTTCGCGAAGTATTTCTCCTGTTGTCTTGCTTTCTTTCATTTGTGAATTATCACTTGATTATTATGACTTGACGTTATTTGTCAAATATAATTAGTCTTTTTGGTAATTCAATGATACTATTCTCCGAACTTATTAACAGTCTCGGAGCGGGGGAAAATTTATACTCTTTTGTTTTTTCGGGAG
>PFKE01000077.1 GCA_002784145.1 Flavobacteriaceae bacterium CG_4_10_14_3_um_filter_33_47
TGCCAATTTTTCAGGGCAACAATTAACCAGTGTTTCACAGTACAACAATACCAAACAAGATTTTCAACAAGATTACTTGTTAACGTATTCCAAAGAGTTTGGTGACCACAGCGTTACCGCATTATTGGGTTTCACCACGTTTCAAGAATATTTGGAAAATATAAACGGCTCGGTAAGGCAATTAGCTGGTGGCGACCCTATACCAAATGACCCAAGATTTTGGTATTTAAATGTATTTCCTTATGGAGATCAAGATACCAGAATATCAAATTCAGAACAATGGGACAGGGCCACCACTTCAGGCCTATTTCGCATATTATATAATTATCAAGGTAAATATATCTTAAACGGTTCCTTTAGAAGAGATTCTTCTTCAGAATTACCAAAAGACACCAGAGATCAAAATTTTTGGTCCTTAGGTGCCGCTTGGGAACTTAGTAAGGAAAAATTCATGGAGAACAGTGGCATAGATTACTTGAAAATCAAAGGCTCTTATGGAGAACTGGGCAATCAATATAATGCGGTACATTATCCGTATCTGCCCAATTTTCAATTGGGAGCATCAGCGGTATTGGGCAATCCCCAAAGCGTTATACCGGCCTTTGTTTTGGCCTATAGAAATACCGATCGTTTAAAATGGGAAACCGTTACTTCTTATGAAGCAGGTTTTGAGTTGGCCACATTTAATAACCGTTTAAAATTTGAAATGGCCTATTATAATAAACTAACAAAGGATTTATTAGTATTTGTTACTAGTGGTAGTGATCAATTTTACACAAATGCTGGCGAAATCGAAAATAAAGGTTTTGAATTTTCAACGTCTTGGAATGATAACATAGGCTCAGATTTTAAATACTCTATAAGCGGAAATTTATCTACCATTAAAAATACGGTAAACTCTGTTTTTGAATCTGGTTTTGAGGTTTTCTCAGGACCAACACGTACCCGTGCCGGTGATCCAATAGGCTCTTTTTATGGGTATGAGGTTGAAGGCCTTTATCAATCAAACTTAGATATTGCCGCCTCTCCCCCAAGCACCTTAGGTGCTTATGGTCCTGGAGATTTTAAATATAAGGACGTTAATGGCGACGGCGTCATAACACCAGACGATAGAACAGTAATAGGGAATCCAACTCCAGACTTTACTTATGGCGTAAGCACAAACCTTGAATATAAGAACTTTTCTTTAGACATTGATGTACAAGGTGTTTACGGCAATGAAGTATGGAGAAACTGGGGTAACGGCAGTACATTTGCCCAATTTAATTACAGAGCTGTAAGAGAAAACAGATGGATAGGCGCTGGAACTTCAAACTGGGAACCACGATTAACCGAAGCATCTGGTTATAATAAACAAAACTCCACCTATAATATAGAAGATGGTAGTTATGTAAGAATTAGAAACATTCAATTGGGCTATAACTTCAAACCAATGAGTATAAAAGGTGTGGATTTTCAAAACATGAAACTATATGCCAATGTACAAAATCTATATACTTGGAAACATAATTCTGGATTTACTCCTGAAGCTGGTGGAACTCCAATTGAATTTAGTATCGATAATGGTGGATATCCGTTGCCTGTAATAACAAGCTTAGGGTTTAGTATAACATTTTAAAACATTTAAAAACTTATAACAATATGAAAAAAGAAATAGTCTTTATTAAGCAGGTTTTAAGTACGCTGCTTATATTAACATCTATGACTTCTTGTAGTGATTTATTAGACACAAAACCACTAGGAGTCGCTACAGTAGGAGACCTTACAACTGGAGGTTTTGAAGCAGATGCCTTTGGATTGTATGGGCAACTAAGAACTACAGCTGTTTCAGATTGGACAAGACATTGGTTTCAAAGCATTCGATCAGACGATGCTGCAAAAGGAAGTTCAACAGGTGACGCCGCTCAAGCTGGAGCAGATCTTAACGATTTTGGATATTCCAATACTATTTTCCTTAACGATGGAAATTGGAATGACCATTACAAAGTCATCAATGCCTGTAATGATTTAATAGATGCTATTGAAGTATCTGGTTTGACCGATAGTGGAACCATTGTAAACATGGCCGAAGCTAGAATGTTAAGAGCCTTTCTTTATTTTGATTTGAGAAGGGATTATGGCGAAATTCCTATAATTGATAAAAAAATAGTGGATCCAACCGATGGCATTAAACCAAAATCTTCAGTTGCTGAAGTGGATGCTTTCATAGAAGCCGATTTAGAGTTTGCAAGTGAAAATTTACCTTTATCATGGGTATCCAATTTTGTGGGAAGGGCTACTAAAGGTTTTGCCGATGGTTTATTGGCCAAACTATATTTATATCAAGAAAATTATGCTGCCTCTTTAGCAAAAAGTGAAGAAGTTATCGGTTCTGGAATTTATGCACTAGAGCCTTCTTTTAAAACATTGTTTAGTCGAGATGGTAACAATTCCATTGAATCTATCTTTGAGATTCAACAATTTGTTACCGAATCTGGTCAAAATTTTAGTAATAATTATTATGTTTCTCAAGGCGTGAGAGGAACAGGTGCTTGGGATCTAGGTTGGGGCTTTAATGTGCCCACACAAAACTTAGTTGACGCTTTCGAGCTAAATGACCCAAGAAAGAATGAAACTATTTTAGTTTCAGGTGAAGATGATGGCGGCTATGGCAGTGGAATCTTACCAAGCACACCTCCATTGGATCAATTGTATTGGAACAAAAAAGCCTATACAGAAGCCTCTGTAAGAACAGAATTGTCGCAAAGACAGAATAATTGGGAAAACATAAAAATTCTTAGATACGCAGACGTCCTTCTTATGGCTGCAGAAGCCGCATGGCAAACAGGAAATACTGCCCTTGCTACAGACTATTTAAATCAAGTAAGAGCCAGAGCAAGAAGTGGTGCTAACGTGCTTCCAGATGTAACAGCTACATTACAGGCCATCAAGCACGAAAGAAGGATTGAACTTGCTATGGAAGGCGAACGTTTTTACGATCTTGTGCGTTGGGGCGATGGTCCCGCTGTTTTAGGGTCTTTAGGGTTTCTGCCTAAACATGAGTGGTATCCAATCCCTCAAACAGCTATCGACCAATCTCAAGGGGTATTGGTACAAAATCCAAATTATTAATTTGTATTAAAAATATTTAATTATGAAAAAACAAATTCATTTAATTAAAAAAATAGGTTTTGCAGTTATAGCTGCATTGGTATTTGTGGGTTGTCAAGATTTAGACACCCCGCCATTTGGAAACTTTGAAATAGATCCTTCGGTGGTAAAAGTTAATTATCCCCTTGAAGGGGCTGCCATAAAAGTCTTTGAAGATCCTGCTTCATTAGATATTGAAATAGAAGTCCATGATGATAATGTGGTAAATGATATATCAATAGCTTTAAATGGTAACGTTATTGGCAACTTAACGGATTTTACTAATCCTCGAAATATTATTGAAACATTCACTTATGATGGTTTAGTTAACGGAGAATATATATTAACGGTAACATCTACAGATGTTAATGGTAAATCTACAGCTGCAATAGTTAATTTCAGTAAAGAACCACCATATACTCCTGCTTTTGATGGCGAAATTTTATATATGCCATTTGATGGTGATTATAGAGATCAAGTTGAAGGTGGTTTAGCAGCTCAGGTTGGCACACCAGGGTTTGCGGGATCCGGTTTTGCAAGTTCAAATGCTTACCAAGGAACTACAGATTCTTATATTACATTCCCTTCTAATGGATTGCAAAACAATGAATTAAGTGCTGCATTTTGGTATAAAGTAAATTCAAGCCCAGATAGAGCTGGATTGTTGGTAGTTGGAGATGATATAACCGATAGAAATCAAGGATTTAGATTGTTTAGAGAAGGTAGTGGTACCGAGCAGCGCATTAAGTTAAATGTTGGAACAGGAGGAGGAGAAAGTTGGAACGATGGCGGTATTTTGGATGCAACCTCAGACGATTGGGTTCATGTTACTTTTACTATTTCTCAAACCGAAACAAAAATTTATTTTAATGGTATTGAAATGAATTCTGCAACCTTAGAGGCGCCCATTGATTGGACCGGTGTAGGGCCACTTACAATCGGAGCTGGGGGTGAAACATTTAGTTATTGGGATCATAAATCGGATAGTAGCGACATAGACGAATTACGCATTTTTAATAAAGCGCTTTCACAAGCTGAAATTCAAATTATGATTAATTCATTTAATCCATATACACCTCTATTTCCTGGTGAATCATTTTACATGCCGTTTGATAATGGTTACGTCAATTTAGTTGCAAACATTGCAGCAACAGTAGTGGGCTCTCCCGAAATTACCAATCAATCTTACTTAGGAAATGGTGCTTATTTAGGAGCAACAGATGCCTATTTAACTTACCCAGCCGATGGATTATTAAGCAATCAATTTAGTACTACATTTTGGTATAAAGTAAATTCGAGCCCAGATAGAGCAGGAATATTGGTTGTTGGAAATGATATTCCTGAAAATAGAAATCAAGGATTTAGGTTATTTAGAGAAGGAAACGGAACCGAGCAGCGCATTAAACTAAACATTGGTATTGGTACAGCAGAAAGTTGGAATGATGGTGGTGTTATAGATGTTGCTGCTGGCGAATGGGTGCAAGTTGCCGTAACGGTCTCAGATACTGAAAGCAAGATTTATTTTAATGGTATTGAGGTAAATTCTGCTACTTTGTCGGCACCAATTGATTGGACAGGAAGCGAAAGCTTTACAATTGCCTCAGGAGTTCCTACATTTAGTTATTGGAATCATTTATCTGATAATAGTATTATTGATGAACTGCGTTTTTATAATAAAGCACTAACCAGTGAAGAAGTCATTGCCGTAGTAGGTGGAGCTTTTACACCACCGTATTTTGGAGCAACAATGTATATGCCTTTTGATGGTTCAAATGTTGATAAAGTAACAAATACTAATCTTACAGTTTCTGGAACGCCAAGTTTTGCTGGCGAAAGTGCTGTAGGCTCTAATGCTTATGCCGGTGCAACTGATTCTTATTTAACCTTTCCTACAGATGGCTTATTCGGAAATCAATTTAGTGCGGCTTTTTGGTATAAAGTAAATGCCAACCCAGACAGAGCAGGGATATTAACAGTTGGGCCTCCCATGATTGGTGCAGATAATGACTTGAGCGCAGGTTTTAGGCTTTTTAGAGAAGGAAATGCCACTGAACAACGAATAAAACTGCATATAGGAACCGATGCTGGCGATGTTTGGAATGATGGAGACGTATTAGATCCTGCGGCTGGAGAATGGGTGCATATAGCATTTACAGTCTCTGATACCGAAACCAAGATATATTTTAATGGGGTAGCTGTAGCTAATACTGGAGATATGACCGGTAAGCTTGTAAACTGGGCAAATACTAATGTTTTGTCAATTGGTTCTGGTGCGCCTAACTTTATAGGATGGGGACATTTGTCAGATTCAAGTTTTATAGACGACCTTATGGTGTTTGATAGAACTTTATCTGTCGACGAAGTCTTAAGTGTTATGAATAATTAGTTTTAGTATATATATTTAAGAATTGTTTTTTTCATTTTGAGTTTAGCTGCATCTGTATTGGTGCAGCTAAATTTCTTAACCCATTCCATATGACTTATATTAAACTAAAAATAGTTTCTTTTTTTAGTATTGTACTGCTATTCACCAGTTGCAATAAAAAAAAGGAGCAAAATCAACTTCAGACATTAAACAAAGAAGATTCTGTTCCTGAAACTTCATGGCTTGATACCATACAAAAACAAACCATAAACTATTTTTGGGATGGGGCTGAACCTCATTCAGGTTTAGCAAGAGAGCGTTTACATATGGATAATGTGTATCCAACATCACCAAAAAACACCATTACTACTGGCGGCAGTGGTTTTGGATTGATGGCAATTTTAGTTGGCATTGAAAGAGGATACATTGCTCGCGAAGATGCTTTAAATAGATACCTTAAAGTGGTGGATTTTTTGGAAAAGGCAGATCGATTTCATGGCGCATGGCCACATTGGATGGATGGCGAAACAGGAAAAGTATATCCGTTTAGCCAAAAAGATAATGGAGGAGATTTAGTAGAAACGGCCTTTTTAGTACAAGGCCTTTTAACCGTTTCCGAATATTTTAAAGATGGTAATGAAAAGGAAAAGCGCCTTGTTTCTAAAATTGATAAACTTTGGAAAGAAGTAGAATGGGATTGGTATACACAAGGAAAAGATGTTTTGTATTGGCACTGGTCACCAGAATATGCCTGGGAAATGAACTTTCCTGTTGGTGGTTATAATGAATGTTTAATCATGTACGTTTTGGCAGCATCATCACCAACACATCCAATTAATAAAGCCGTTTATCAAAAAGGTTGGGCAAGAAATGGTGCTATCGTATCCAACGATTCTCTGTATGGTAAAGCATTGGTCCTTGATTATTATGAGAGCGACAATGCAGCTGTAGGGCCTTTATTTTGGGCTCATTATTCTTATTTAGGTTTAAATCCTAAAGGGCTCACAGATCAATTTGCCGATTATTGGAAACTTACTCAAAATCAATCTATAATTCACTATAAATATGCCTTAGAGAACCCTAAACATTTTAAAGGATATGGTGCTAATTTATGGGGTTTAACCTCAAGTTATTCTATTAAAGGCTATGCGGGTCATAGACCAGGAGCAGATGTTGGAGTTATTTCACCAACGGCAGCACTTTCTTCATTTCCATATACACCCAATGAAAGTATGCAAATGCTTAAGCATCTATACAAAAATCATGATTCTCTTATCGGAAAATATGGGCCCTATGATGCTTTTAGCTTGCAGGACAACTGGTACTTGCCAAGATATTTAGCTATTGATCAAGGTCCTATACCGATCATGATTGAAAATTATAGAACAGGATTGTTATGGGATTTATTTATGAGAAATAAAGAAGTCTTGTATGGTTTAAATAAATTAGGTTTTAAAATTGAAACTAATAATTAAAAAACAAGTATGTTAAGATTTTATAGCATTTTATTGTTATTGTTAATACTCGTATCGTGTGGTTCTGATAATGGCCCAGATAATCAAGAATCCGAAAATCCAGATAAGGTTATTTTAACCGACAACGAGATTATGGATTTAACGCAAAAAGAAACCTTTAAATACTTTTGGGATTTTGCAAATTCAACTTCAGGAGCTGCCAAGGAACGTTATCATCCAAATAATCCAACATTAAATCAAAATGTAGTAACCACAGGAGGCACAGGTTTTGGGCTTATGGCCATTTTAGTGGGCATAGAAAGAGGATATGTATCTAAAACAGAAGGGTTAGCCAGATTAAATAAAATTTTAGTTTTTCTAGAAAATGCCGACCGTTTTCATGGTGCATGGTCTCATTGGATAGATGGAGCTACTGGAAAAGTGATTCCTTTTAGTGCCCAAGACAACGGGGGTGATTTAGTTGAAACAGCTTTTTTATCACAAGGCTTAATTTGTGTTAAAGAGTATTTTAAAAATGGTTCTAATGAAGAAAAAGCATTATCTAATTTGGCTGATACCCTTTGGAAAGGGGTAGAATGGGATTGGTATACTCAAAATCAAAACAAATTATTTTGGCATTGGAGCCCAAATTTTGGGTTTGCAATTAATTTGGAACTAAAAGGTTATAACGAAACTTTAATAACGTTTATACTCGGTGCAGCTTCTCCAGATTATTCAATTCCTGCACAGGTTTATCATCAAGGTTGGGCAAGTAATGGAGGTATTGTAACCAGTAATTCTCAATATAATATTCCTCTAGTTGTTAACCATGTTGGATCTCCTCAATTTGGAGGGCCTTTGTTTTTTAGTCATTATTCCTTTTTAGGTTTGAAACCTAATGGCTTATCAGACCAATATGCAAACTATGGAGATGTTACTGTCAATCATTCTAAAATTAACCGTATTTATTGTATTACAAATCCTAAAGGTTATAAAGATTACAGTGCATCCAGTTGGGGTTTAACGGCAAGTTATTCCAGAAATCCAGATGGTTCTATAGGCTATTCTGCACATAGTCCCATAAATGATTTGGGGGTTATAACGCCAACAGCAGCAATAAGTTCAATACCATATACACCTTCACAATCTTTAGAGGTTATGCATTATCTCTATCAACATAAAGAGAAACTTTTAGGTCCCGCAGGCTTTTACGATGCTTTTAGTCCGCAATATAACTACTGGGTTGCTGAAGCCTATTTAGCTATTGATCAAGGACCAGAGATTATCATGATTGAAAACCATAGAACCGGATTATTTTGGAATCTGTTCATGCAAAATGAAGATGTTAAAAACGGATTGGACAAACTTGGATTTAATTATTAAGCATTATAAAATGTTTCATCAGAAAAATAAATTTTTAATTCAAATTCTAGGTTGGTTACCGTTGTTATTTGTTTCTAACGGTTTGCTTGCTCAGCAGGATTTGTTTTCAGAAGAAATGTATATTGATAATAACGACACCTTAAAGTATCGTTTGTTATTGCCCAAAGATTTTTCAGAAAACAAAACATACCCATTGGTTTTATTTCTTCATGGTGCAGGCGAAAGAGGCAATGATAATAAAACGCAATTGGTTCACGGAAGCAAGATGTTTTTACAACATCATGAAACAGATTCTTTTCCTGCCATCATTGTTTTTCCACAATGTCCAAAAGAAGATTATTGGTCTAATGTAACAAGAGATTATTCTAAAAAAGGCCTAGAAAAATTTAAATTTAAACGATTGGGAAAACCAACAAAATCCATGAAACTTGTTTTGAATTTAATGGATGAATTAACGCAAAAACCTTACGTTAAAAAAGATCAGGTTTATGTTGGCGGACTGTCCATGGGTGGCATGGGTACCTTTGATATTTTGAATAGAAAACCAGAAATGTTTGCTGCTGCATTTCCAATATGTGGAGGAGGCAATCCAAAGTCAGTGAGCAGATATGCAAATAAAGTATCCCTATGGGTCTTTCATGGTGGAATGGATGATGTTGTGCATCCTTACTTTTCCTTAGCAATGGTTACGGCGCTTCAAAAAAAAGATTCGGATGTAAAATTAACATATTTTGAAAATGATAATCATAATACTTGGGACGCTACTTTTTTAGAACCTAATTTATTGCCATGGTTATTTTCTAACATAAAAAAACAATAATGAAGCAAATAAACACGCCTTTAGCTTTTGTAATGATTACAATTACAATGTCACTTTTAACATGCAAAAATCAAGAATTTCAAAAATCTACCAATTATGATAAATCCAATATTGATCATAAAGTAGATTCTATTGTTGATTTAATGACTGTTGAAGAGAAAATAGGACAACTAAATTTGCCAAGTGCCGGACAATTTACTACGGGTCAGGCAACCAATTCAGATATAGGTGGAAAAATAGAAAAAGGATGGGTTGGAGGTCTTTTCAATATAAAATCGGTTGGAAGTATCAGAGAAATTCAGAAGATAGCTGTAGAGAAAAGCCGATTGAAAATTCCATTAATTTTTGGAATGGATGTCATTCATGGCTATGAAACTACATTTCCAATACCATTAGGATTGTCTTGCTCATGGGATATGGAGCTTATTAAAAGTACCGCAAAAATGGCTGCACAAGAGGCTACCGCCGATGGCATTAACTGGACCTTTTCGCCAATGGTTGATATTTCAAGAGACCCACGTTGGGGACGCGTATCAGAAGGCTCTGGCGAAGATCCTTTCTTAGGAAGTGAGATAGCAAAAGCAATGGTATCAGGATATCAAGGAGATGATTTAAAACAAACAAATACCTTAATGTCTTGTGTAAAACATTTTGCCTTGTATGGAGCTCCAGAAGCCGGTAGAGACTACAATACCGTTGATATGAGTAAAATACGAATGTATAACGAGTATTTACCACCATACAAAGCCGCTGTAGATGCTGGTGTTGGTTCGGTCATGGCTTCTTTTAATGAAATTGATGGCATTCCTGCTACAGGAAACCAATGGCTTCTTACAGATTTGTTAAGAGATGAGTGGGGTTTTAATGGTTTTGTCTTGTCAGACTATACTGGTGTTGAAGAAATGATGTATCATGGCGTAGGAGATTTTCAAGAAGTGTCTGCCCAAGCATTAAATGCAGGATTAGATATGGATATGGTTGCTGAAGGATTTTTAACAACCTTAAAAAAATCATTAGAAGAAGGAAAAGTAACCATGGAAGCTTTAGAAACCGCTGTTAAACGAATATTGCGTGCTAAATACCAATTAGGGCTTTTTGATGACCCATACAAATATTGCGATGACAACAGAGCTAAAACGGAGATTTTCACAAAAGAAAATAGAGCATTTGCTAGAAAAGTTGCAACAGAATCTATGGTATTGCTTAAAAACGACCAAGAAGTATTACCTCTAAAAAAGTCAGCAATAATAGCCGTTGTTGGACCATTAGCTGATACAAAATCCAATATGCCAGGTACTTGGAGTGTAGCAACACCAAAAGAGAAATCCATTAGTTTTTTGGAAGGCATGAAAGAAGTCGCAGGAGAAAATGCACAGATTTTATATGCAAAAGGAAGCAATTTATCTTATGATGAAAATTTTGAAAAGTTGGGAACCATGTTTGGAAAAGAAATCCCTAGAGATGGTAGAACTGATGAACAGTTAAGACAAGAAGCATTAAGCATAGCAGCTAAATCTGATGTTATTGTTGCAGCCATTGGAGAATCTTCCGAAATGAGTGGCGAAAGTAGTAGCCGCACAAATATATCAATTCCTCAAGCACAAAAGGATCTTTTACAAGCTTTGGTAGAAACTGGAAAACCTGTGGTAATAGTCTTGTTTAATGGCAGACCATTGGCCCTAGTTGAAGAGTCTGAATCGGCTTCGGCTATTTTAGACGTCTGGTTTAGCGGCAGCGAAGCTGGTCATGCAATTGCCGATGTGTTATTTGGAGATGTTAACCCATCCGGGAAATTAACCACAACATTTCCTCAAAATGTTGGACAAATTCCACTGTATTATAATCATAAAAACACAGGTCGTCCACTTGGGAATAAGGCAGGAAAGTTTGAGAAGTTTAAATCAAATTATTTAGATGTACCTAACGAGCCTTTATACCCATTTGGGTTTGGTTTAAGTTATACAACGTTTAATTACAGCAATTTAAATTTAAGTGCCAATCAAATGGGTTTTGAAGATCCTATACAAGTTTCTGTAGATGTTTCAAATACTGGTAATTATGATGGAAAGGAAGTGGTGCAATTGTATATTAGAGACCTTGTAGGTTCTGTAACCAGACCTGTAAAAGAACTTAAAGGTTTTCAAAAAGTAGACATAAAAAAAGGAGAAACCAAAACAGTAAATTTCACATTAACTGTTGAAGATTTGAAATTTTATAATTCTGATTTGGATTTTGTAGCGGAATCAGGTGATTTTGAAGTATTTGTTGGAACCAACTCTAATGCCAGTTTAAAATCACAATTTGAATTGGTTGAATAAGTTTTTAGATTATTAAAAAATTTCAAATGAAAAAAATATTAATCTTCATCATATGTTGTTCGTTTTATGTGTTAAACGCACAACAAAAAACATATTGTAACCCTATCAATATCGATTATGGCTATACGCCATTTGAAGTGTTTTCAACCCAAGGAAAGCATCGTGCAACTGCTGATCCGGTAATAGTAAACTTCAAGGGCAACTATTTTTTATTTTCAACAAATCAGGAAGGATACTGGTGGAGCGACAATATGCTGAATTGGAATTTTGTGTACCGAAAATTTTTATTGGACAATAAATATACGCACGACCTAAATGCGCCGGGCGTTTTTGCCATGAAAGACACCCTGTATGTTTATGGCTCTACGCACGAAAAGGATTTTCCTATTTGGAAAAGCACAAATCCTACAAAAGACGATTGGAAAATAGCCGTTGACACCTTAAAAGTTGGTGCTTGGGATCCTGGATTTTTGTTTGATGAAGCGTTGGACAAACTATTTCTTTATTGGGGTTCAAGCAATGAGTTTCCGTTATTGGGGACAGAATTAAACACAAAAACACTGCAATCGGACGGGCTTGTAAAGCCTTTAATGTCGTTACATCCACAAGATCACGGCTGGGAACGTTTTGGCGAATTTAATGACAATACTTTTTTACAGCCTTTTATAGAAGGTGCATGGGTAACCAAATATAACAACAAATATTATTTACAATATGGCGCTCCAGCAACAGAATTTAGCGGTTATGCTGATGGCGTTTATGTAAGCGATAAACCTTTAGAGGGCTTTTCTTATCAATCGCACAATCCTTTTGCTTATAAACCTGGCGGATTTGCTCGTGGTGCAGGTCATGGAGCAACCTATCAAGATAATTTTGGAAATTGGTGGCACATTTCTACGGTTATTTTAGGGCAGAAGAATAATTTTGAACGTCGTATTGGTATTTGGCCATCAGGATTTGATAAAGACGATGTCATGTATTGTAACACAGCATATGGTGATTATCCAACGTTTTTACCTCAAGAAAATGCTAACCACATTAAAGGTTTGTTTACAGGTTGGATGTTGCTTAATTATAACAAACCAGTTCAAGTATCTACAACGTTAGGAGGTTATCATGCTAATAATGCTGTTGATGAAGATTTAAAGACCTATTGGTCTGCTAAAACAGGCGATAAAGGCGAATGGTTTCAAACTGATTTAGGTGAAGTTTCAACCATCAATGCAATACAAATCAATTATGCAGATCAAGATGCCGAGTTTGAAGGCAAATCTTTAAATGTATATCATCAATATAAAATTTACAGTTCTAACGATGGAAAAAAATGGAACGTTTTGGTTGATAAGAGTAAAAACAAGACAGATGTTCCGCATGATTATATTGAACTAGTAAAACCAGCACATGCGCGATATATAAAACTTGAAAACCTTCATATGCCTACTGGAAAATTTGCTTTAAGTGGTTTTAGAATATTTGGCAAAGGTGTTGGAGAAAAGCCTGAATCTGTTGAAGATTTTATGGTATTGAGAGCAGATGCCAAAAAGTTTGGTGAACGCAGAAGTTCATGGATTCGGTGGAAACAAAATGACAAGGCAGACGGTTACGTTATTTATTTTGGTAAAGACCCAGACAAACTTTACGGGAGTATTATGGTGTATAATCAAAATGACTATTTTTTTACAGGAATGGATCGTGTAGATTCCTATTATTTTCAAATAGAAGCGTTTAATGAAAACGGCATTTCTAAAAAAACTGAACTTATCTTTGTTGAATAAATTTTTATCCATGAAAAAAATATTTTTTTTATGCCATTTGTTTTTTGCCTTGTGCTTAAATGCGCAAGACATTTCTATAATGACTTATAATATTAAGTTAGATTATCCTAAAGAAGGAGAGAATAGTTGGGAAAACAGAAAACCATTCATGTTAGGTCAATTACAGTTTTATGAACCAGATATTTTTGGTGTTCAAGAAGCTATGCCAAATCAAATGAAAGATTTAGATAGCCTATTAATTAACTATGATTTTGTTGGTGTTGGAAGAGACGACGGTTTTAATCAAGGAGAATATTCAGCTATATTTTATAATAATAATAAGTTTAAGGTCTTAAATTCATCAACGTTTTGGTTGTCTCAAACTCCAGATAAAGTATCCATGGGTTGGGATGCTGTTTGCAACAGAGTTTGTACTTATGCTTTGTTTGAAAATTTAAACACAGGAAATCGATTTTATGTTTTTAACACTCATTTTGATCATGTTGGTGTTGAAGCTAGAAAGAACAGCGCTATTTTAATTTTGAAAAAAGTCGCTGATATCAATACGGAAAACCATCCAGTTGTTTTAATGGGAGATTTTAATATGGAAGAAGGTCATGAGAGCATTCAATACATCACAAAGCACTTAAATGATTCAAAAGCAATTTCAAAATTACAACCATTTGGCCCGACTGGAACTTTTAACGGATTCAATTTTCACGAACCTGTAACAAATAGAATTGATTTTATTTTTGTTAGCTCAGAAATTAGTGTTGAAAAATATGTTGTTTTAAGCGATTCTAAAGATTGCAAATACCCTTCAGATCATTTACCAGTTTTAATACTAGCAAAAATTATTTAATACTTTCTAAATAATGAAGAATTTCACTAACAGCGCCTTTATTGCTTTTAATATAGTCTAAGTTTTTATGCCCAGAAAGGATTCTTTTTTCTTTATGGAGTATTAAATCATTTAAAATAGTGTTAAATTCTTTCTGAGTAGAGATAGAAAACATACCATGATTAGCAATCATAGTTATGGCTTCTGGAAATTTTAAATAATTTTCACCAATAATAATAGGAACACCAAAAACCGCAGGTTCCAAAGTATTATGTAAACCTGTATTTCCTTTCGCGCCACCTACATAAGCAACATCGGCATAGCTATAAATTTTTGAAAGTAAACCAATCGTGTCAATAATAAAAACTTGGGCAGAGGTATGGTTTTTTCCTTTTTTTTCAGAATATAAAATACTAGAGGTCTTTAATTTTTCTTGAAAATTTTTTATCTGCGCTGGTTTAATATTGTGTGGCGCTATAATAAACTTTGTGTCTTTATTGTTTTCAGAATTTATATAATTTAAAAACAGTACTTCATCTTCAGGCCAAGTACTTCCAGCAACAACACATAGTTGATTTTGTTTAAAGTTTTCAATAAAATCAAGCCTATTGTTTTGAGATAATTGGTCGGTAACCCTATCGAATCTGGTATCTCCAGAAACGGTGACATTATAATAGTTTATTGAATTTAACAGGTATTTTGATGCTTCATTTTGGGTAAAAATATGCTCAAAAGCAAAAAGAATTTTTCTTAACTCAAAACCGTACCATTTAAAGTAAGCCTGTTTTTTTCTGAATAAAGCCGATATTAATATAGCACGTAAGTTTCTGTTTTTTAGTTCGTTTAAAAAATTAGGCCATAGGTCATATTTAACAAAAATCGTTAATTCTGGGTTTACTATGTTTAAAAATCGCTTGGCATTTTGTATAGTGTCTATGGGCAGATACACAACAATATCTGCTACGGGCGTGTTTTTTCTAATATCATAACCAGAAGGAGAAAAGAAAGTCAGCACAATTTTATGTTTTGAATAATGATTCCTTAAGGCTTTAAAAACAGGAAGGCCTTGTTCATACTCTCCTAAAGAAGCACAATGAAACCATAAAGTTTTATCTCCAATTTCAATAGTATTATTTAAAAGTTGAAACGTTTGCAATCTGCCTTTTACACCTTTTTCAATTTTTTTGTTGAATAAAGCTAAAATTCGCAAAATAAATTGCAAGATGGCGGTTGTAATGTTATAAATAAAATTCAAAGTATAGGTTTGTAACAAAAATACATTTCTTTAAAAGAAAATCATTGTTAACGTATATGAATTTTGTAAATTCGTAACTCATTAATTCAGCCATAGTAAGTGTCAAAATTACTTGTGTATTTTCTGTAACGACATGGAGAATTGTAATTTTTTTTAAATGAAGAAAATTCAAATGGTTGACCTAAAGGGTCAATTTGAAAAAATAAAAGAAGAAGTGAATACTTCAATGCAAGAGGTTTTAGAAACAACAGCCTTTATTAACGGACCAAGAGTTCATCAATTTCAGAAAAATTTAGAAAATTATTTGGGCGTAAAGCATGTAATTCCTTGTGCTAATGGAACAGATGCGCTACAAATAGCCATGATGGGTTTAGGTTTAAGCCCAGGAGATGAGGTTATTACAGCCGATTTTACATTTGCTGCAACGGTTGAGGTGATTGCTCTTTTACATTTAACACCCGTTTTGGTAGATGTTAATCCAGATGATTTTAATATCAGTATCGATGCTATTAAAAAGGCCATAACGCCTAAAACCAAGGCCATTGTTCCTGTACATTTGTTTGGGAAATGCGCCAATATGGAAGCCATTTTAAACATTGCCAAAGAACATAATTTATTTGTTATAGAAGATAACGCACAAGCTATTGGTGCTACCTACACCTTTAAAGATGGTAGAAAAGCAAAAGCAGGAACTATGGGACAGGTCGCTTCTACATCATTTTTTCCATCTAAAAACTTGGGATGCTATGGAGATGGTGGTGCTATTTTTACCAATGACGACCATTTAGCACATATGATAAGAGGTATTGTCAATCACGGTATGTATGAGAGGTATCATCATGATGTTGTAGGTGTAAATTCAAGATTAGATAGTTTGCAAGCCGTTGTTTTAGATGCTAAATTACCCCATCTAGACGCTTATAATAAAGCAAGACAACATGCGGCTAAAAAATATAATGAAGCTTTTAAGGATGAACCAGCCATTATAACGCCAAAGGGTAAATCTACCTGTCAAGGTATTTGTGATACTTGCGATTGCCATGTGTTTCATCAATATACTTTAAGAGTTATAGGCGTCGATAGAGATGCTTTAGTAAGTTATTTGAATGAAAACGGCATTCCTTGTGGCGTGTATTACCCAATTCCATTACATAAACAAAAGGCTTATTTAGATAACAGATATAAAGAAGCAGATTTTGTAATTACGAATCAGTTAGTAAAAGATGTTATTTCTTTACCAATGCATACCGAATTAGACGACGAACAAATTGATTTTATAACATCAAAGATTAAAACATTTATACATGGATAAAATATTAGTAACAGGAGGATTGGGGTTTATCGGATCACATACCGTTGTTGAATTACAAAACGAAGGCTATGAAGTTGTTATCATAGACGACTTATCTAATTCTTCAATAAAAGTGTTAGATGGCATTACATCCATCACAGGAAAAACCCCCATTTTTGAGAAATTGGATCTAAAAGAAAAATTAAGTGTTGAAACCTTTTTCAAAAAGCATCATGATATCAAAGGTGTTATCCATTTTGCAGCAAGTAAAGCCGTTGGCGAAAGTGTAAAGGAGCCTTTGTTGTATTATGAAAACAATTTAAGCACCTTGGTTTATATTCTTAAAGAACTAACAAAATTACCAGAAGCAAGTTTTATTTTCAGTTCGTCATGTACCGTTTATGGACAAGCAGATGAATTGCCAATTACTGAAAATGCACCTGTAAAACAAGCAGAATCTCCTTATGGAAATACCAAGCAAATTGGTGAAGAAATTATAAAAGATACTTGCAAAGTAGCATCAAACCTTAAAGCAATTGCATTGCGTTATTTTAATCCAGTTGGGTCTCATGAATCAGCTAAAATAGGTGAATTGCCTATTGGTGTGCCTCAAAACTTAGTACCATTCATCACTCAAACTGCCATAGGTATCAGAGAACAACTTTCAATTTTTGGAGACGATTATCCAACAACAGACGGCACGTGCATTAGAGATTACATCCACGTGGTAGATTTAGCAAAAGCCCATGTTATTGCATTGAAGCGCCTTCTGGAAAATCATAACAAATCAAACTTTGAAACGTTTAATTTAGGAACAGGA
>PFKE01000031.1 GCA_002784145.1 Flavobacteriaceae bacterium CG_4_10_14_3_um_filter_33_47
ATTATTTTCGTTAAAACGATGCAACACATAAAACGAAGGAAAGAACTTGAAATAGTCGGTCTCATTAACTTGCGAGGTAAACAGGGCATTTCCTGTAATATCGGTGTATTCTGTTCTTAGCCCTGTTTTTAAACTCCAGGAATCCCAATCTTTTGAATAGCTGGCATAGGCGGCATAGTTGGTTTCATCATATAAAAACCTATCAGAATTTTCTAAATCCTCTTCTTTTTGGTCGTTAACAAAAATAAATTGATCTAAAATACTTTCAGACTCAATACGGCTCATTTTAAACCCTGTTTCAAAAAAAGCCGCTTCTTTTATTGGCAATTCATAGTCCAATTGACCCGTATATAAGGCAATATTTTGACTTGAGAAGGTTTGAAATCGGTTGTTTCTAATAAAGGAGGCATCGGCAAATCGATAATCGGTCTGTACATCTTGATAACTTGAAAAATCATAATCGGTAAGATGAAGATTGGCAGATAAGGTCTCCCCTTCTTTTTTAAAATGATGGGTATAATCTAAGTTAAAGGACAGGTTATAGGTTTCTTCTACCAAACGATTTCTAGTATCAAAGGTTGAATCTAACACCTTATTGGCATTAAAAACCTCCGTTAAAGAATTAACCGAGGTTTTAGTATTTGCTCTAGGTGATAAAAGCATGCTGGTAGAAATCCCTAGACTATTACGGTCGTTTATTTTAAAATCAATGTTGGCATTAATGACCTGATTCATGGTTTCTCTAGTTCTTTTATAATCGGTTTCCCAACTCGATGGATCTGAATTGTCGCCAATAAAATTAATAGACTCTGTATTATGTCTATAATCCTTTCTTGGACTTATGCTATAATTAATATAAGCATCGATGGTTTCTGTTTTAACAAAATGGCTGGTTCCTAAAGCGTACTTAGGCCATTCAACCCCTTGTTTGTAAGTTCCAAAAAGACTGCCGTTATAACCGGGCAATAAACTTTTACTCATAACGATATTAAGAACAGAACCACCTTCGGCTTCATATTTTGCAGGTGGATTGGTAATAACTTCAATAGATTTTACACTATTGGCCGAAGTGCCTTCCAATAATTGTTGAATTTCATTGGCCGATAAATGCACTTTTCGGTCGTTTATATAAACGGTTGGTACACTATTTTTTATGGTAATAGCGCCATCAAATACAAGTACCCCTGGTGTTTGTTTTAAAACATCCAAGACATTGCCATTGGAAAGTGTACTGTTTTCAACATGAAATACCAATCGATCCACCATTTTACTTAGTGTAGGTCGTTTAGCAATAACGGTAACCCCATCTAAATTTTGAGAAGTTTCCTTTAAGATTATCTCCTTTATAATGGACGCTTTTAAATGGATGGTATCTTGATAGGTTTGAAAGCCTAAATAGCTAATGGTTAATAGATAATCAATTGGTTTTAAATCCTTAAAGCTAAAGACGCCATCATCATCAGTGGTGGTTCCAGAAGAAAAACTGCTTTCATTCAGCAGGTCTTTTAAAATAACATGACCATAGGCTACAGCTTGGTTGTTTTCATCTTTAACACGGCCAGTAATGGATAACTCTTGGGCGAAACCTGAAAAAGATATGAATAAAATGAGAGATATAATTAACTTTACATTCATAGATAAACAATCCTTGCAAATTTATAACTTTGAAACTAATTAAAATTACGGTAAAACCGTAATATCATCATTTAGAAAGACTTTAAACAACGAACATAATAAATCATTCTGTTTAATTTTAATAATGCGTTAAAAAATAAAAATTTATTTGTATTTTAATTTTTTATTTAACGAAAAATCATGGCAAAGTCATTATCACCATTTACCAAGCAACAATTATTACCTCTAGAAGAAACCTTGGAAATTTTTAAACGTAAAGGTGAATTATATATAGGAATTCCTAAAGAAACCGCCTTCCAGGAAAAACGCGTTTGTTTAACGCCCGATGCGGTTTCGGCCTTGGTTAGTAACGGGCATAGAGTACTTTTAGAGTCTGGCGCCGGAGATGGTGCCAGTTTTAGTGATCAAGAGTATAGTGAAGCTGGTGCCGAAATTACCAAGGATACGGCTAAAGTATATGCCTGCCCCATGGTTTTAAAAGTAGAACCACCAAGCCTTGAACAAATTAAACTGCTAAATCCCCAAACCATTCTCATTTCTGCGCTTCAATTAAAAACCCAAAGCAAAAAATATTTCGAATTATTAGCTACAAAACGGGTCACAGCACTGGCTTTTGAGTTTATAAAAGATGAAGCTGGCTTATATCCTGCCGTAAGATCCTTAAGTGAAATCGCCGGCACAGCCAGTGTACTCATCGCGTCAGAGCTTTTGTCAAACAATACAGAAAGCAATGGCCTATTATTTGGAAACATCAGTGGCGTCCCTCCTATTGAAGTTGTTATTATTGGTGCTGGAACCGTGGGCGAATTTGCAGCAAGAAGTGCTTTAGGATTGGGTGCCAGCGTTAAAATATTTGATAATTCCATTTCAAAATTAAGAAGAATTCAAACCCACTTGGGGAGACCTTTGTTTACTTCAACCCTGCAACCTAAAAATCTTACCAAAGCGTTAAAACGTTGCGATGTGGTTATTGGCGCAATAAGAGGCTCTAACAGATCGCCTGTTGTGGTTTCAGAAACTATGGTAGAATCTATGAAAAAAGGCGCTATCATCATTGACGTGAGCATTGATATGGGTGGCTGTTTTGAAACCAGCGAAGTAACTACGCATAAACATCCTACCTTTGTAAAACACGGGGTTATTCATTATTGTGTTCCTAATATTCCTGCAAGATATTCTAGAACCTCTTCGGTGTCTATCAGCAACATTTTTACACCCTATTTATTGAAAATAGCCGAAGAAGGCGGTATTGAAAATTCTTTGCGATTTGATAGAGGTTTAAAAAATGGATTGTATTTTTACCACGGTATTTTAACCAATAAATCGGTTGGTGAATGGTTTGATTTAAAACATAGTGATATCAATTTACTTATTTTTTAACATTCCAAAAAACAAACAATCTTTAAATGAACTTATTACAACGCATTGGGTATTATCTTGGCGGTTTTTCTATAGGATTAATCATTTTAATGTTTTTTTTAAATGGCAAAAAGGTTTCTTGCGATTATGGACCAGATGCCAGGGTTTTAAAAAACATCAACACCAAAAAAATACGGTATTCAGAAACCATAAATCAAGCGTTAATAAACCGAGATATAGATTCTAGTACCATTGCATTCCTGTTAAAAAAAGGAGATATCAACTTCACTAAAAGCAATCCCAGAGAAATGCCCTGCGGCATTTACCTTATTGAAGGTCAATACCTAGAAGATGACTGGACGCTAACCGTTCAGAATTGTGATAGTACCGCCACTATTTTAAAGGCCTCTAAAGTATTGCCATGATAAAGCGTTGCTTCGATTTTTTATTGGCATGCCTTGGCTTAATTATCTTGGCACCATTCTTATTAATCATTGCCATCCTCATAACATTAGATTCTAAAGGGCCTGTTTTATTCATACAACCTCGTGTTGGGATGCATCAAAAAGACTTTAATATTTTTAAGTTTAGAACCATGTACACGCAATCTGATAAAAAAGGATTGTTAACCATTGGCAATAGAGACGCCAGAATTACTAAAGTGGGCTACTTTTTAAGACGTTATAAACTAGATGAATTTCCACAACTGTTAAACATCGTTCTGGGTACTATGAGTTTTGTGGGGCCAAGGCCTGAGTTAAGAACCTACGTTAATTTGTATCCTGAAGAGGACAGCGTTTTGTTTACGGTTAAACCAGGCATTACCGGATTAGCGTCCATAGCGTTTCGAAACGAAGTTGAGTTGCTTAAAAAAGCTGAAAATCCTGAGGAATACTTTATCCAATGCATCATACCAGAGAAAAACAGACTTAATAAAATCTACATCAAAAACCAGTCCTTGGGCTTGGATATTAAAATTATAGCAAGCACCATCATAAAAGTAATTATGAAATAACTATGGTATGCTTAATATATAGGATATATCATATAAATACATATTTTTATTCAGAATAATGGATTAGAAAGGTTGTTGTTTGCCACAGATTTTATAACCTAATAGTTTTATTATCATGTTATTTAACGTGAATAATAGATAATAAAAAGAGTGTTTTTAATTTGTATTAATGACTGATATTCAGTATATTAATAGTATAAAAACACTCAAATTC
>PFKE01000059.1 GCA_002784145.1 Flavobacteriaceae bacterium CG_4_10_14_3_um_filter_33_47
TTAAAAAGATAAAAAAGGGTTCTTGTCTTTTTAAGAAAACTGAAAAAACTAATTTTTAGAACCCACCTTAATATATAATAGTAACCATTAATGCTAAAATGGCTGGAACAGCTTGCACATAAAACAAACGTATTTTTTTGGTAGAATAAGCCCCATAAACACCCGCAATAACCACACAAATTAAAAAGAAAATAGAAACATTATGGTCTTTTGTTATGATGGAATAAATTAAGCCAGCGGCCAAGAAACCATTGTATAAACCTTGATTGGCTGCCAATACTTTGGTTTGTTCAGCAAATTCTTTAGATTTTAAGCCAAAAGTTTTTATGCCTTTTGGTTTGGTCCAAAAAAACATTTCTAACATTAAAAAATAGAGGTGTTCAAAAGCAACAAAAGCGATTAAAAAAATCTTTAATGTCATCATGGATTTAAGAGTTTTACGGCATTGTCAACATTTGAAACGGGAAGTTGGCATGCATTATTAACACAAACGTATATTAAAGTTTCGTTTGGAGTGTATCTATTTTTTAGTAATGGTAAATTGTTATCTGAAGTACTTCCAGCAATGAGTTTGTTAGGAATATATGTTTTATTTAATTCTGAAATTTTTGCTGAGGCATCCTTTCCAATTATTGCAACTTCATAAAATGAATGGGTAAAATTAAGCATCAAGTCTAACCAATTTGAATATCCGGAAGGATATTCTTTTATCTCTGGTTTTACATTGTTAAGCATGGTAATGGATGTTTTTCGGAAATGTTCATTATCAAAATAATGTGATAATTTAAACAGATTTTTTGCCATGATGGAATTACTTGCTGGAATGACGTTATCTCGATATTCAATATTTCTAGAGACCAAGGCTTCATCTTCATTTGAGGTAAAGAAAAACATACCGCTACTGTCATCAAAAAAGTGGTCAAAGCAGTAATTGGTTAAATCTCTTGCTGTAAAAAGCCAAGCGTCATTTAAAGTATTTTCATAAAGAGCTAAAAAAGCATCAATGGTGGTAGCATAATCTTCAAGATAACCGTTTATATTACTTTTGCCAATTTTGTAATTATGGTTTAAACCACCATCTTCTCTTAGTTGGTTGTTCATTATAAAATGGGCATTTTTTTCTGCTTTGTCTAAGTAGATTTTTTCTTCAAATACTCTATAGGCATCCAGATAGCCTTTAAGCATTAAAGCATTCCATGACGTTAGGGTTTTGTCATCAAGTCTGGGTTTTGGTTTTTTGTTTCTAATGGCGATTAATGTTTCTTTCCAACACTGCTTTTTTTCAGCTAATTGCTCATCGGTAATCTGATGTTTTTTAATGATTTTAGCATCATCTTCTTTTCTAATAAGCACATAATTATTATGTTCCCAAGAACCATAAGCATTGATATTATAATAATCTGAAAACAGTTCAAAATCACCTTTCAATATCGTTTTGAGTTCTTCTTTTTGCCAAACATAAAAAGCACCTTCTTCAAGCGTTCCTTCATTATTAAAACTGTCGGCATCAAGCGATGAGTAAAAAGCGCCATTATCAGTAGTCATATCACGTTCAATATAGTTTAATGTATGAGTGACCACTTCTTTATATAAAGGGTTTTTTGTGATGAGGTAAGCATCTGCATATAAACTTACTAACTGAGCGTTATCATATAGCATTTTCTCAAAATGAGGCACATGCCATTTGGTGTCGACCGAATATCTTGAAAACCCACCACCAATATGGTCGAAAACACCACCATAGGCCATTTTGGTCAATGTAAAATTGACATAATCCTGTAATTTTTTGTCAGAACTTTGGTAGGCATATCTTAGCAAAAAATGATAGTTATTTGGCATCATGAATTTTGGAGCTCTGTTTGTTCCACCATATTGATAATCAAATTGTTTGGACCAATTTTCTGTTGTTTCTTCAACGAATTTTAATTCAAAAAAAGGTTTATCAGAATTCATGCTAACCATATCCATAGATTTAATACCTTGTTCTAATTTATCAGCATACTCATAAATTTTTTCAGGGGTTTTATCGTATAGTTCAGCTATCTGGTTTAAAGCACTTATCCATTGCTCTTTTCTAAAATAAGTGCCGCCCCAAAATGGCTTACCATTAGGCAAAGCAATGACATTCATAGGCCATCCGCCACCACCAGTCATAAGTTGCACGGCATTCATATATACTTGGTCAATATCGGGCCGTTCTTCTCTATCAACTTTTACATTCATAAAATGTTGGTTCATTACCTGGGCGACTAGGGTGTCTTCAAAACTTTCATGTTCCATAACATGGCACCAATGGCAAGCCGCATAACCAACACTAATTAATAAAAGTTTGTTTTCGGCCTTAGCCTTGTTTAAGGTTTCTTGATTCCAAGCATGCCAGTTTACGGGATTGTGTGCGTGTTGTAATAAATAAGGACTTGTTTCATTGATTAGGTCGTTGGTATATTGATGTTCCATAGGTTTTGGGTTCTGACCTTTGCAGTTGGTTAAAAGAAGTAAAAATAAAAACAGCTGTAGCTTCATCTATCAAAGTTACGGAAAAATTTAGGCATAAAAAAAGCGTTCTACTCTAGAACGCTTATGCTTTAAGGTATTATTTAATTAGTCTACCTCAAAAGTGATTTTAACATTCACTCTAAAATCTGTTACCTCACCATTTGTTACACTGGCGCTTTGGTCTTGAACATACACAGAACGTATGTTTTTTAAACTTTTTGCAGCATGAGCTACTGCTTTTTTAGTGGCATCTTCCCAACTTTTTTCTGAGTTGGAAAGTACTTCAATTACTTTTAATACGGCCATAGTTTTAATTTTTAAGATTTATAATAGAAAATATTGTTCTTGTTTTTTTAAGACACGTAACCTCTAAAAAGGTCACCCATTAATGGCTTCAACCATAGATACTTTTCCAGGGAGCATTTCTTTAAGCATGTTTTCTATGCCACTTTTTAAAGTGTAAGTTGATGATGGGCAACCACTACAAGCCCCTTGAAGCATAACACTTACTTTTTTACTTTCAGCATCATAAGAAATGAATTGAATATTTCCGCCATCGCTAGCAACAGCTGGTTTTACATATTCGTCAAGAATGTTTATTATTTCTTTTGACGTGTCATCAAGCGATTCAAAATGAGAAACTTTTTGAACTTCAGAATTTTTTGAAGTTTGGGTTGCTCCAGTAATAACAATATCATTTCCGTTTTCAATGTAACTTCTAATAAATTCACGAAGTTCCATAGTGATGTCTTGCCAGTCTGCAACCTCATATTTGGTAATAGAGACATAGTTCTCATCAATAAACACACTTTTAACAAATGGAAAATGAAATAACTCTGTAGCCATGGGCGATATTTTAGCGTCGTCAATAGTAGTAAATTCAAACATGGAAGTTACTAATTTTTTATTGGCTACAAATTTAATGACTGCCGGATTTGGGGTGCTTTCAGCATAAACGGTTACTGGTGTTTTTTTAGTTATTTCAGATTCTTCTACTACCAGTCCACCATCATTTAAATAAGCTTCAATTTGCTCAGCAACTTCGTCTTGAACATCTTCCCATTCAACAATGCTATAGCGTTCAAGTGCGATAAAATTCCACGAGATATATACTTTTTTAACAAAAGGTAAATAGAATAATTGTTGCGCTAAAGGCGATGATTTTGCTTCATCTATACTATTGAACTCGAAGCTTTGGTGTTTTGTAATAATCTGATTGATGTCAAATTTTACAATCGTTGGATTTGATGTTTCTTGCACGGAAACCTTGAAAGTATTCATTTCAGCTAATTTTTTGTAAAAATACAAAAGATAACTTTACTTATCCATATATTTGGGTATTGTTGATGATTATATTGTTTGATGGATAAAGCTGGACTTTATCTTTTTTATGTGTAATTTTTTTAAAATCAAGGCGTTTTATTAGTTTCTAATCTACCTTGAATAAAAATGTATGAAGTTTAAATATATCTTTTTTTTATTTATTGGATTTTTATTTTCTAAGATGGCCATTTCGCAAGAGGGTCTTCCAATTTATACCGATTATCTTACCGATAACTATTATCTAATCCATCCATCTATGGCTGGTGTTGCCAATTGTTCAAAAGTAAGGCTTACGGCACGACAACAGTGGTTTGGGCATGAAGATGCCCCCAAACTTTTAACCTTAAGTATGAATGGAAGAATAGGTGAAACACAATCTGCTTATGGAGGTATTCTTTATACTGATAAAAACGGATATCATTCGCAAACCGGTGCCTATGTTACCTATGCACATCATTTAATGTTTTCTCGAAATCCAATTGATTTAAACATGCTTTCCTTTGGTTTAAGCGCAGGTTTTATTCAGTATAAATTAGACGAAACCACTTTTTTGCTTGATGGCCCAGACAATATCATTGATGGCATTGTACAAAGCGAAACCAATTTTAATATAGATTTAGGGATTTCATATCATTTTTTAGATTACTATGCTCATGCAACAATAAAAAATGTTTTAAAGAACTCTGGAATTAATAACGATATTGAAATTACCAGCAATTTAACACGTTATCTGTTTTCAGTTGGTGGCGTTTTTGGAACACTGGGAAGCGATTGGAGTTACGAACCTTCTATCATGTTTCAATATAAAGACGGCACGCAAGAATCTTCTATCGATTTAAATGGCAAGGTTTATAAAGACATGGATTTTGGTAACATTTGGGCAGGTATTTCTTATAGAAACAGTTTTGATGGTGCTCAATTTTTAGATGGTTCTGGGGTGAGTAGTCAAAAATTAAGACAAATTACACCAATTCTTGGAGCCAACTACAATGAGTTTATGTTTGCTTATACTTATACCTATCAAACCAATTCCCTTGTTTTTACTAACGGAGGCTTTCATCAATTAACCCTAGGCTATAATTTTAGTTGTAGAAAAGAAAAATACGATTGTAAATGTCCGGCCGTAAATTAATATCATGCCAATAATAAAACCCTTAAACGGAATTTCTCCTCAAATTCCAGACGACTGTTTTATAGCTGAAAATGCGACTATAGTGGGCGAGGTAACCATGGGAAACCAATGCAGTGTATGGTTTAATGCCGTCATTAGAGGCGATGTTCATTTTATAAAAATGGGCAATAAAGTTAATGTCCAAGATGGTGCCGTCATTCATGCCACTTACAAAACATCACCAACCACTATAGGAAATAATGTTTCAATTGGTCATAACGCTTTAGTTCATGGCTGTACCATTCATGACAATGTTTTGGTTGGAATGGGAAGTATTATTATGGACGATTGTGTGGTAGAAAGCAACAGTATTATTGCTGCTGGCGCAGTTGTTACAAAAAACACCAGAGTAGAATCTGGCAGCATTTATGCAGGCATTCCCGCTAAAAAAGTGAAAGACATCAATCAGGAATTAATATCGGGTGAAATTAACCGTATTGCAGACAACTATGTTAAGTACGCTAGTTGGTATGAGTAATTACCAAAACAGAACAATATTTTTTCTTCTAACCTTAAGCTTATTTGCATGTAAAAGTGCTGACATAAGCAATCATAAAAGTTTAAAAGTATCCTTTTTAAGTGAATATGTTTTACCAGAACAAATTCTTGTAGATGAAACGCTTGTGGGTGGTTTATCTGGTATTGATTATTATAAAGACACCTATTATTTGGTCTGTGACGATTCCAATAATCCTAGAATTTACGAAGCCTCCATTATTTTTGAAAGCCATAAAATTTCTAACGTTCATATCGATAAAGTGGTTCTTATAGATAATGCCAATGATTTTCTGGATTTAGAAGCCATACGATTTGATCAACGCTCTAATCACATATTGCTGACGAGTGAAGGCCATATCATTCAGAATAAAAATCCTTTATTTTTTGGCATCGATACTATGGGTAAAATAAAAACTAGGTTTGAAATTCCAGAATCTTTTAAAGCCAATAGTTCTCAAAAACCCAGACACAATGGAACTTTAGAAGGTTTATGTCTTTCATTTGATAGAAAGGGTTTTTGGATTGCTATGGAGTTGCCTTTAAAAACAGATGGGCCCGAACCACAAATAACGGCAACCAAATCGCCAGTTAGAATTACGTTTATTAATTCAAAGACCAAAACACCAGAAAGGCAATTTGCCTATTTTTTAGATCCTGTAGCCAAAAAACCTGTTGGCAATTTTTCTGTAAATGGTCTTACCGATTTATTGGAATACAATAAAGATATATTTTTAGTGTTAGAGCGCAGTTATTCCAGTGGATTAGGAAATCAAGGAAATACCATTAAACTCTTTAAAGTAGATGCTACTTCTGCTTCTAACACTTTAAAGGAGCATAGTTTGAAAGATTCAGGGTTTGTGTCTGCAACAAAGAAATTGCTTTTAAATTTTGAAGATTTAAGAAATCAACTAACCAATCAAAGCATTGATAATATTGAAGGGATTACGTTTGGGCCTAGATTGCCTAATGGGAATTTGTCTCTAATCTTAGTTTCGGACAACAATTTTAATAGACTGGAAAAGCAATTAAATCAATTTATTTTACTGGAGATAATAGACAATTAGAAAGGAATTTTTAAAAATCTAAATACTTAACATCATAAGTATTATTTAAGATAGTTTTTAAAATGTCTGGATTTCCATTAGTGTAAAACTCATTTTTTGAAACAGCATGGGATAGGTTTAATAACGAATGTTTTTCTAAAACAGCTTTTGTTTGTCTCGCTACAGCCTCACCAGAATCAATTATTTTTATATGTTTAGGAAGCAACTCCAGTAATAATGGTATGAGATAGGGATAATGTGTACAACCTAAAACCAGATAATCAATATTAGCGTCTAACATAGGTTTTAAGTACATCATTAAAAGATTTTTTATCTCTATAGAATCTATTTTTCCCATTTCAATTAAGTCTACAAGACCTTCACCCACTTGTTCTATTACTGTTAGGCCATGAGCGTATAAGCTTGTAGTGGTATAAAATAACTCGCTTGAAAGCGTTCCTTTGGTGGCAAGAATGCCAATGGCTTTGGTTTTAGAATGAAGCGCTGCGGGTTTTATAGCAGGCTCAATGCCAATAAACGGAATGTCATAATTTTTTCTAAGCAAACCAATGGCATTGGTTGTGGCTGTATTGCAAGCAACCACAATAAGTTTACAACCTAGTTCTATTAAAAACTCCGTATTCTTAATACTTAACTGTATGATGGTTTCTTTACCTTTTGGGCCATAAGGCGCATTGGCGCTGTCTGCCATGTATAAGGTATTTTCATGGGGTAATAACGCATAAATTTCTCTCCATACGGAAGAGCCTCCAATACCTGAATCGAAAATGCCGATAGGATTAATATTCATAGATAACAAAAATAAAAAAGCTGCCTGGTAAAAAGCAGCTTTTTATAAATTAAATTAGAGTAAAAATATTAGATGCCTAATTCTTTTTTAACATCATCAAGTAAGTTTTTACCATCGGTTAAGATGGCTACACCTTGAGCAGAATCTAAAACATAATCAAAACCTTGAGCTCTTGATACCTTTAAAATAGCTAATTTTGCTTTTTCGGTAATAGGTTTTAAAAGATCCATTTCTTTGGTTTGCATGTCTTGTTGTGCTTGCCCTTGATATTGTCTTATGTTTTCTTGCATGCCTTGAATTTCCTGACCTCTTTTTGCGTTTTCCTCGTCTGTTTTTGTTGGGGCTTCAGCTTCGTATTGTTTTATTTTGTTTTGATACTCTGTCGCCATATTTTGTATTTCTGTTTGATATGATTTGGTTAAAGTTTCAAGCTGAGCCTGAGCTGCTTTATATTCTGGCATGGCAGTTATTAATTCTTGGGTATTTATATGTGCAATTTTACTTTGAGCTTGTGTAAAACTTACAGTGCCAATACATAGTGCCGTTGCTAATAAAAGGGTTTTAAATTGTTTCATTTTTTAAAAGTGTTATTAATTGTTATTGTTTATACTATCTTTTGCTTTTTGTCTTTCTTCTAGAATTCTTTTTTTTCTGTCTTCCAATTCTTTTTTTCTAGCCTCTCGTTCAGCTAATTTTTTTTGTCTGTTTTCTTCTATAAGTTGTTCTCTTGTTTTGGTAGCTTCTAACGTTTTTTCAATGGTTTCTGTTGAATCTTTTACGGTTTCTGATTCACTGTTTTCTTTAACAGGGTTTCTTTCATCTAGCTTGGCTTGTCTCGCTTTTTCTCTATCTTTCAATATTTCTTGACGTTTAGCCTCAGCTTCTAATTTTTTGGCTTCTCGTGCTGCTAATATTTCTTGTCTTCTTTTTTCTACTGCACTTTCACGCTCTGTTTTCTTGTCTTCTAAGGCTTTTTCCCTTACCTCTAGTTCTTCGTTTATTTCTGGCAATAATTCTTCTTCTTGGGCGGCTTTCTTTTCGGATTTTGTTTGTGCTTGTTCCCGTTTGGATGACCTTGTTATGCTTCTTAAAATTTGCTCACTTAAATCAAATTGTTTGGCCGAATACAACATGGTAGCACCTGCAGATTTATCAAAAACAATGTCATATTTTTTGGTTCCTGCCAAATCTTGAACTGCGGCAAATATTTGATCTTGAATGGGTTGCATGAGCTGTTTTTTCTGAATCATTAAATCGCCATTGGGACCAAATCTTTTTTGTTGATAATCTAAAATTTCTTTTTCTTCAAAAGCAATATCTTCTTCCCGTTCTTCAATAATTTCCTTGGTTAAAAGTGGTTTTTCATTGCTTAAATCTTTTCGTTTTTGTTCAATGGTTGCTAATCTTTCTTCAATTTCTGCTTTCCATTTTTGAATCTTTCCTTCTAGCTGTGATGAAGCTTCTTGGTATTCGGGAACATTTTCTAGTATATATTCTGTATCTATATAGGCAATTCTTACACCTCTTTGTGCCTTGGCAGAAAAGCTTATTAAAAACACAAATGTCAGTAAAAAAAGAACGTTGGTTTTCATGTATCTGTTTTTAAAAATGTTGTTTTTAAATTCTAAAAACAACAAAGAATTGGTTTTGAAATTGGTCATCTTTTGAATTGATTTTTCAAAATTAACGAATTTTAACCTTAAAAATTTCAATTCTTGTTTCATCTGATAAAATTTATTTGTTTTTCAATGGTCAGATGCAATGCTTTTTTAAAACATTTGGCACAGTTATCAATAATTTTTAGTGAGCATTTCAAATCATCAAAGTATTATTAGAAAATATCGTGCCAAAATTAAAATTGTTGTCCAATAATAAAGTGTGTTTCCCAACCATGCTTACCAGTTTCGCCTGGAAGCGGATCAAAACCATGTCCAAAATCTATACCCAACAATCCAAATGCAGGCATAAAAATTCGAATGCCTAAACCTGCTGAACGAGATATATTAAATGGATTAAAATCTCTAAAACTATTTTGAGCTGAACCTCCTTCTAAAAAACCAAGGGCATAAATTTTTGCTGAGGCTTTAAGAGTTATAGGGTATCTTAGCTCCAAAGAAAATTTATTATAAACAGTTCCACCATCTGGATCTGATAAAGATTGATTTGGATAACCACGTAATGCAATGGTTTCTCGACCATCTAAACTAGTGGTACCTAATCCATCTCCTCCTACAAAAAAACGTTCGAAAGGAATATTGCCTCTATCATTATTATAAGCGCCTAAAAAACCGAATTCAACACTTGGTCTTAACACTAAATCTTTTGTTAGTTCTGTGTACCAATCTGCTTTAAATTTTATTTTATAAAATTCTAGCCATTTGTATCGTTCTTGATCGATTTCTCCAATTCTATCAGAAGCATTAGTTCTTAAAGCTGTATTTTGGGAAATATCGTCTCTTATAATGATTAGATCTTCTCGTTCATTCTTTAAAGAAGCATAATCAACCCCATCAAAAAGAGAATATGGTAAAGTTAGTTTTGCAGATATACTGAAATTTGATCCCCCTGTTGGGTAAATAGGGTCTATTCTCGTGTTGTTTCTATTTAGGCCAATGGTGTAAGATAAATTGTTTGCAAAACCATCTCCAAAAGTAAACAAGCCTGTATTGTAATTGTTTAAGTCGTAGCGTTGATAGCTAACGGCTTGAGATAAGGTGAAATAATCATCTGGAACAGATAAGCGTTTAGCTAAACCAAAGGTGATTCCTGTGATATTAAAACTTCTACTTTTATCTGCACCTCTGGTTCTAGAATCAAATAAAAATTGTTTTGTGTGCGATATGGATGTTGAAAATTGTACAGGTCTTTTCCCACCTAACCAAGGTTCTGAAAACGAAAAACTGTAGGTTTTAAAAAAACGACTGGCTTGTAAGCGTAAGGCCAATTTTTGTCCGTCTCCCATAGGAATTGGCTTGTAAGCGTCCTTTTTAAAAATGTCTTTAATGGAAAAGTTGTTAAAGGAAAGTCCTAATGTTCCAATAAAGCCACCTCCGCCATAACCGCCTTGCAGTTCTATTTGGCTAGATCCGGTTTCTTTAACAGAATATTCCATATCTATGGTGCCTTCATTAGGGTTTGGGTTGTTAAAATTAGGTGAAATTTCTTGTGCATCAAAAAAGCCTAATTGACCTAATTCTCTAACGGTTCTAACCACGTTGGCTTTGCTGTATAACTGTCCTGGCCTTGTTCTTAGTTCTCTATAAATAACATGGTCATTGGTTTTGTCGTTTCCAACAACACTTACTTTATTGAAATAAGCTGGTTTTCCTTCCACAATTCTTATTTCCATATCTATCACGTTATTCTCTGCACTGACTTCAACTGGATTAATGCTTGAAAACAAATAGCCGTTATTTTGATACCAGTTGGTAATGTCATCGGCATCGGGCTTTGAATTATCTGCAATTCTTTTTTGAAGCAACACACCATTGTAGGTATCGCCTTTTCTTATTCGTAAAATTCTACTTAAAAATTCATTTGGATAAACGGTGTTTCCGATAAATGAAATATTTCCAAAGGTATATTTTTCGCCTTCATTTACTTTTATGTCTATAGAAATGGTTTTGTCGTTATTAACAATGATGCTATCGGTTATAATTCTTGCGTCTCTATAGCCGCTTTCCTTTAACTTATCAACAACACTTACCAAATCTTTTTGATAGGCTGAATCTATAAACTTTGAACGCTTTAATATTCTTAAACGATTAATTTTCTTAGTATTTGTCATGGCTTTTCTAAGGCTTTTATCACTTAGAATTTCATTGCCAGAAAATTCAATTTTTTTTATTTTTACTTTTTCTCCTTTATCTATGTTTAAAACCATGTTAACTCTAGCTTTTTCAATAGAGTCTTGTACTTCAATGGTTCTTATATTTATTTTGGTGTTTAAAAATCCTTGCTTTTTATATTTGGTAGCTAAAAAGTTTTTGGTTGTTGTAATGAGGTTTTCTGTTACTTTAACACCTTTGGTAAGTTTGTTGTCTTTGATGATGCCTTCAATTTTACCCTTTTTCTCACCATTAATTTTCACTTCATTAAGTTCAGGCAAATCAGAAAGTCTTATTTCTAGATAGGCAACGTTATCTTGAATGTTTATAATATAAATTTCGATATCATTAAACAGTTTTGAGTTCCAAAGTTTTTTAATAGCTGTGCTGATATCTTCTCCTGGGATTTCTATTTCTTTTCCTTTGCTTAAACCAGAATAGGTAACTATGGTTTGTTCACTAAAACTAGAATTGCCTGAGACGGTAACACTACCTAAAATGTATTTTTTTCCTTTATTGTATGTAATTTCTTGAGCTTGAAAATTAATGCTGCATATAAAGATTATAATGGTAATGCAGAGCTTTAAAAATGTTTTCAATAGTAATGTATTAGCTAATTTGTTCACTTGTTTTCCCAAATCGTCGTTCTCTTTTTTGATATTCAATAATAGCATGATACAAATCCTCTTTTGTAAAATCTGGCCAAAGAGTGTTTGTAAAATACAATTCAGCATATGCAATTTGCCAAAGTAAAAAGTTGCTTATTCTTTCTTCACCACTTGTTCTGATAAGCAAATCTACATCTGGTAAATTTCGCGTGTAAAGATGCTCATTAATAATTGATTCATCAATTATTTCGGGCGAAATTATATTATTTTTAACTTTAATGCTAATTTCTTTTACGACACTTACTAGTTCTTCTCTGGAACCATAACTTAAAGCTACCGTTAAAGTCATTCTGGTATTTAACTTAGTTTTTTCCATAACTTCCATAAGTTCTTTATGAACGCTTTTGGGTAAAGTACTTAAATTACCTATGGTACAAAGTTTTATGTTATTGTCTAGAAGGGTTTTGATTTCTTTCTTCAAACTTGAAATTAGCAGTCTCATGAGGGTTTGGACCTCTAATTTTGGTCTGTTCCAGTTTTCGGTAGAAAAAGCATAAAGCGTTAGGTTCTCTACGCCTAATTCTGCGCAACCTTCTACAACTAGTCTGACAGATTTGGCGCCATTTTCGTGTCCAAAAGCTCTTGCCATTCCTTGTTTTTTTGCCCAACGCCCATTGCCATCCATAATCACTGCAATGTGCTTGGGTAACCTGTTTTCGTTTATTTGGGTTTTTAAACTCATTAATTTATGCAATAACAAGGATTTTTCCCAAAGGTGTATGTAAGGGTTAAACCAGTAAATGTGTACCAGTCATTATTGTTTTGGTTTCCAAACCTATTGGGTTGAAGCAATGAGTCTTCAGGATAACTTCCATCTATATTATCTGAAAAAGTATAGCGAGCACCAACTTCAAAGCCAAGAATTATATTTCCTAAAATATTAGTTTTAAACCCTAAAACCATTGGAATTCCAAAAGCCCAACTTGATGAATTTTGTGCTGTTTGTATGCCATTTTGAAAAAAGGAATCTTCCATATTGGAAACGGTAATGCCCGAATAAAGATAAGGTGTTGAAACTTTTTTACCCGAATGCAGATTGAAATCTAAGAATGTAAACTCCATACCTGCCGAAATTTCTATCATTTGATTTGTGAAGCTATAATTTCTTTGTTGTCGTCTTGGATCGTTAGATTTTATATCTTCTCCTTTTAAATCAGTAAAAATAACCGAGATTCTGTATGAATGTCTTGGGCTTCTGTTCCATTTGTATAAACCGCCAACGGCCAATTGGTTTGGCGAAATATAGTTGGTTGCACCAACATCGCCTATAAAATTACTGCCACCAACAAATATTCCTAATTCATTGATTTGGGCGTGGCTTGAATGAAAGCTTATAAAAGTTAAAATAATAATGACCAGATATCTCATAGATATTCAAAAGTTTGCAAATATAATAAATAAGATTAGGTGAAAACAATTAGTAGCTAATTGAATTAGTTTTAAAACATAAATTCTTTCAAATTATTGCTTAATTGCGTTTGTCTTCTCCCCAAAGTAGTTTTTTGCGAAGCGTGGTTAAGAAACTTTCGTTTAAAAGATCAATCATTTTAATTTTAAATGGCGCTTTTTTTATGGTTATGATGGTACCATTTTCTAAGGTAGCAATTCTAGAATCTAGAGACACTAAATGGCTTTCTTCCCTACCAGTTACTTTTAGTTGAATTTCTGTTGTATCTGTAATGATTAATGGTCTTGCGCTTAGGTTATGAGGTGCAATGGGTGTGATGACAAAACTATTGGTGTCTGGCGTTATTACTGGTCCGCCACAGCTTAATGAGTAGCCTGTTGATCCTGTAGGTGTAGAGACTATTAATCCATCGCTCCAGTATGATGTTAAGTATTCGCCATTTAAATGGGTTTCAACCGTTATCATAGAGGTCGTGTTTTTTCGACTTACTGCTATTTCATTAAGAGCAAAATTTAAAGAACTGATGTCTTCATTTTTACAAGAAGTTTCTATGGTTAGTAAGCTTCGCTCAGAAAGGCGATACTTGCCATCTATAATATTTTGAATGGCTCTTTCAATATCATTGACTTGTATGGTAGCTAAAAAACCTAATCGGCCTGTGTTAATTCCAATAATTGGTATCCCTAAATCTTTAACAAAGGTTATTGCCCTTAAAATAGTGCCATCGCCTCCAATACTTATTAAAAGGTCAAAAGAGGTGTTTAAAGTGTCAAATTGTTTATTGTGTAAATAATGAATTTTGTTAGGATCGCTATCGTCAATAAGTTTGTAAAATTCACTTTCAATGTAGGCATCAATCTTTCTTTTTTTTAAGTAATTAAATAACGTATCCACTGAAAAAGTGGTGGTTGCATTGTAAAATCTTCCAAAAACAGCAACTTTCATAATCTACATATTAAGATATTTATTCAAATATTCTGAGCGTTCTTTTAAGCTTTCAATGTAACTGTCTTCTTCATGTCCTGAAATAATAGAGTAGCTGTAACGCCTAAAGGTTTGAATGATATTGTTTAATCCGGTGTTTCCAATTTTAAGAGTGAGCTCAATAACATCGCTATTCATTTTTGATACAAAAGCTCCTAGAATTTTGCCGTTATTAGATTCTACAATTTGACTTATTTCACTAAATGAATAATCATTAAATCCTTTTTCTATGACTAAAATGCTGCCAGGCTCATAGAAAAAAGGTGTTTCATTGAAAAGTCCAATAACATCTTTAAGTTCATAGTAACCCAGATAATCATTTTTATGGTTTAAAACAGGCATCACGTTGGTAGAATTTTTAGCAAAAGCTTCCAAAACATCTAACCAAGTAGTATCGTCCCTAACAAAAAAATCTTCGAGGGCATATTTATAATCATTTAGTGGTTTATCACTGTCAAAGCAATGTACGTCTGTTTCAGAGAATGAACCTAAAAAAACACCATCTTCATTAGTTACAGGTAAATGAGAAAAGGTTAATTGGTTGAATGACAACTTTAAATCGTTTATATTGCTGCGGCTGTTTAGAGGCTTTATGTCGTTAAGAATGTATGATGTAAGATTCATTACTGTCTTTTTAGGGTAAACAAAATTAATCAAAAAAAAAGGACATAAGCCTGTTCTACTTTGTATTTTTGCCAATTAAAACGTATTCCATGACTAAGTTAAGCGTAAATATAAACAAGATTGCTACCTTAAGAAATTCTAGAGGTGGTAATGTGCCTAATGTGTTGCAGTTTGCAAAAGATGTTCAGCGTTTTGGTGCCCAAGGCGTAACCATTCATCCAAGGCCAGATGAACGTCACATACGTTATCAGGACGCCTACGATTTAAAAACTGAAGTTTATACAGAATATAATATTGAAGGAAACCCTATAGATTCGTTTATGGAATTGGTCTTAAAAATAAAACCTACTCAAGTAACATTGGTTCCAGATGCAGACAATGCTATTACCAGTAATGCAGGTTGGGATACCATTAAACATAAGAATTTTTTGATGGACATCATTAAAGAATTTAAACAAAATAACATAAGAACCTCAATTTTTGTCGACCCAGTTTTAAAGCAAATTGAAGGTGCCAAAGAAACAGGAACGGATAGAATAGAACTTTATACCGAAGTTTTTGCGCATCAATATAGTCTCGAAAATAAAGACGCTATAAAACCTTACGCCGAATGTGCCGAACTTGCCAATACCTTGGGATTAGGTATTAATGCAGGTCATGATTTGTCTTTAGAAAATATTGAGTTTTTTAAAGAACATATTCCAAATCTTTTAGAGGTTTCTATAGGCCATGCTTTAATTGCAGAGAGTTTATATTTAGGAATTGAAAATGTGATTCAAATGTATTTGCATAAGCTTCAGTAAGATTTTAGTATTTAGTTAATAAAAAAAAGCGTGGTAGAAAAAAACATCTTATATTCAAATATTTTAGGCAAGGGGAGACCATTTGTAATTCTTCATGGTTTTTTAGGAATGAACGACAATTGGAAAACTCATGGGAAACAATTAAGTGAATACGGCTTTGAAGTGCATTTAATGGATCAACGCAATCATGGAAGCAGTTTTTGGGATGACACCTTTAATTATCAGGTTTTATCAGACGATTTAAAACAATATTGCCATGCCCATAACCTTAACAATATCATATTATTAGGTCATTCTATGGGAGGAAAAACAGCCATGCTGTTTGCAACACAACATCCAGAAGTAGTTTCAAAATTAATAGTAGCAGATATTTCCCCGAAATTTTATCCCATTCACCACCAGACCATTTTAGAGGGCTTAAATGCCTTAAATTTTGATGATATTAAAACCAGAGAAGCAGCAGATCAAGCAATAGGAAAGTATATCACAGATTTTGGAACACGGCAATTTTTACTTAAAAACTTATATTGGAAGGAGAAAGGGCAATTAGCATGGCGTATCAATTTAAGAGTTCTTACAAAAGAGATTGAAGAAGTTGGTGCAGCCTTACCATATCCTGCAATATTTACAAAAGACACCTTGTTTCTGCGAGGAGAAAAATCAAATTATATAACCTTAGATGATGAAACTTTAATAAAGCATCATTTTCCAAAGGCTATGATTAAATCCATAAAAAAGGCCGGACATTGGCTACATGCAGAAAACCCCAAAGATTTTTTTGAAGCTTTAATAAATTTTGTGGATTAATTTATTTTGTATCTTTAAACAAAACTTAGGCATATGAAACTCTTAATAAAACTATTGGTTAATGCCATTGCTGTATTTGCCATATCATATCTTTTAAAAGACTATGGTGTAACTTTGGATTCTTATGTTACCGCCATTATTGTTGCTGTTGTGCTATCCATTTTAAACTTAATAGTAAAACCAATTTTAGTGGTTTTAACCTTACCCATAACCATTGTTACTCTTGGCTTGTTTTTACTTGTTATCAATGCTTTAATAATTTTATTGGCAGGCAAATTAATTGATGGCTTTTCAGTAAGCAGTATTTGGATTGCAATACTTTTCAGTATCCTTTTGTCTATCTTGCAATCTATCTTGCATTCGTTTTTGAAAGAAGACAAAAATTAGAATAAACTACCCCGGGGCAGAGCCCCGAAGTATTAGAAATCAAAAAGTGTAAGCTGAGCTTCATATACTTTTATATATTTTACTTCTTTA
>PFKE01000162.1 GCA_002784145.1 Flavobacteriaceae bacterium CG_4_10_14_3_um_filter_33_47
TATTACTAATCAGAGGCAAAAACAACTATTAAATATTTTTCCTGAGTATTTTGGGTGACCCAGTGTCGAAGTCAGGAAAAAGGAATAAGCACTAGCTACAATAAACCGTATAAAATTAATTACTAATGATGTAATAGCCTAACCCAAATTATTCCTCACAAATAGCATCTAAAACACTTAAATAATCTTCTCGGTTAGTAACAAAATCTTTATTGGAGATATCGATGATTTTTACATTAAAATCTGTTTGGCTTTTTAAAAACTCTAAATAACCCGCATTAATTTTTTCTAAATAGTCATCGGCAATGTTTTGTTCATAATCGCGTCCGCGCTTTTTTATGTTTTCTTGAAGGCGTTGGGTGTTTTGATATAAATACACATACAAATCTGGTTTGGCTATATCTTTATACATCAAATAAAACAATTTCCGGTAGAGTTTAAATTCGTCTTCAAGCAAGGTAATCTTAGAAAAGATAAGCGATTTAAACACATCATAATCACTTACCATAAAATCTTTAAACAAATCAAGCTGAGACAAATCATCACTTATTTGCTGGTAGCGGTCTGCCAGAAAAGACATTTCAAGGGTAAAAGCAAAACGTTGTGGATCTTTATAAAACTTTGGCAAAAACGGGTTGTCTGCAAAGCGCTCTAAAATAAGTTTTGCATTAAAATCGTGCGCTATTTTGGTTGCTAAACTTGTTTTTCCTGCACCAATATTACCTTCAATAGCTATGTAATTATACTTTGAAAATGAATGTTTTTTACTTGGATTTTTTAACCAGATGTTAATAGACTCTAAATGGCTTTCGTCTGTACAAGTTTCAAACAACTTAGAAACATCCACATTCATTTCGGGATGCTTTATTTTTGGAGCTATATCAAACAAAGGTTGCAGCACAAACTTGCGCTTACCCATTTGCGGATGAGGTATTTGAAGTGTTTTGGTGTTTATAATGTCATCATCATAAAAGATAATATCCAAATCGATTACTCTAGCTTCATAACCCAGTTTTTTATTTCTAACTCTTCCTAACAGCTTTTCAATACTTAGCAGATTTTTTAAAACGTCTTGGGCACTAAGTTCTGTTTCTAAACGAAGACAGGTATTTAAAAAATCATTACTTTCAAAACCAAGGGCAGGACTATTATATACTTTTGAAATAACATCTACCTTACCCATTTTAAGATATATGAGATTAACAGCGTCTTGCAGATTTTTAAATCTGTCGCCTTTATTACTTCCTAAAGAGATATATGCAATGTGAGTTGGCACCATAATAATTGACAAAATAACTAAAAGAAATTCACTTTATCCTATATTTGTGTAAACTGTTAATAAGTTTCTATGACCTTAAAAGATAAGCTGGCTGCTCAAAGAATTTACATGCTCTTAGGAGCACTTTTTATTACATCTTTAGTGGTTTCAAACTTAATTTTTCAAAAGTTTTTTTACTGGTACCCGTTTCATCTTGAAGTTTTTGGAACCAAACTTTTTGAGCTATCTGTTGGTATTTTACCCTATCCCATCACGTTTTTAATAACAGATTTAATTAGTGAGATTTATGGAAAAAAACGAGCCAATGATATTGTAGTTACCGGAATTTTTGCTTCTATTTTTTCTCTGTCTATTGTGTATGTTTCCAATATGGTGCCAGCAACCAATTGGTCACCAGTTTCAGATGGTATGTTTTCAACCGTTTTTGGCAATACCGCTTTAGCTGTTTTTGCAAGTATGCTGGCCTATTTATTTGCACAGTTTATAGACATTCAAATCTATCATTTCTGGAAACAATTAACTAAAGGCAAGCATTTGTGGCTTCGCAATAATTTTTCAACCTTTTCATCACAATTTGTAGACACATTAACCATTTTGGTTTTGCTATGCTCTTTTGGTATTATTGAATGGAGTAAATTTCAAGGGTTGCTAATTGCTGGATTTGTGTTTAAAGCCCTTATTGCTGTCTTTGATACGCCTTTTCTATATTTAGGCGTTTACCTTTTTAGAAGACGATTTCATTTAAAAGTAAATGAAGAAATAGACCTTTTATAAAAACATGTTTAAATTTTTGCAAAACTTATCTTTAAAATAATACAGACTACGTCTTTTAGCTGCATCTTTACGTATATATTTTAACAATCTTTTCTTATGAAAAAACTATTAAAAATAACAGGAATCACGCTACTTATCATCATCATACTTTTAATAACCTTGCCTTTTATATTTCAATCGCAAATTAAAGACATGGTTAAAAATTACATGAACAGCAACCTAAATGCACAAGTTGAATTTAGCGATGTTAGCTTAAGTTTTATACAAAGCTTTCCAAAAGCTCATGTTAACGTGAGCGATTTGATTATTACTAATTTTGAACCGTTTAAAGACGAAACGCTTGTTACAGCAAAAAATATTTCGTTTACCATGTCTATTAAAGAACTGTTTAAAAATGCCAATGAAGAACCCATCATTATAAATTCTATTTCGGTTGATGAAGCTCTCTTAACCTTAAAAACAGATGCTTTTGGAAACACCAATTATGATATTTCAAAAGCTGATGAAACTGCTAATGAAGCACCCACAAATAGCAGTAGTTTTTCTTTTGATATTAAAGATTATAGCATAAAAAACAGTGCGTTAACCTATATTGATGAGGTTTCAAAAATGAAAATTTATGTGTCTGAATTAAATCATGAAGGCAAAGGAATTTTCTCTGCAGACAAATCAGAATTAGACACAAAGAGTGATGCTAATTTGAGTATAACTATGGATAGTACCAATTATTTAAACAATAACGCTATAAAATTGGATGCCTTAATTGGGCTGGATTTAACCCATAGTATTTACACGTTTAAAGAAAACAAAGGTTATATTAATCAATTGCCTATAGAGTTTCATGGTTTTGTAAAAATGTTAGAAGATTCGCAAGAAGTTGATATTTCTTTTGAAAATCCAGGGTCTTCATTTAAAGATTTTTTAGCCGTTATTCCTGAAACCTATTCAAAAAACATTGAAAGTGTTGAAACAACAGGTAACTTTAAAATTAAAGGCAATATAAAAGGGATGGTTTCAGATAAAACCATACCAACCTTAGATATTAATATTGCCTCAAATAATGCCTCATTTAAATATCCAGATTTACCTAAACGTGTTGAAAACATCCATATTAATACCTCAATAAAAAACACAACAGGTAATGCTGATGATACGTATGTAACTATTAATGCTCTAGATTTTAAGATAGATCAAGATGTGTTTAAATCGTCTGCAACCATTAAAAACTTAACTGGAAATATGATGGTTAATGCCAATATAGACGGCACGCTAAACCTTGCAAATATCACAAAAGCCTATCCAATAGAATTAGAACAGAATTTAAGTGGCATTTTAAAAGCCAAACTTAATACGGCTTTTGATATGGAAGCCATTGAAACCAATGCCTATGAACGCATTAAAAACAGTGGCTCTATGAGTTTAAGTGGTTTTAATTTTTCTTCGGAATCGTTGGCAAATCCTATTAAAATTTCAAATGCTAGCATGACATTCAATAATGAAAATGTGACCTTAAACCAGTTTGAAGCCAAAACAGGAACCAGTGATTTACATGCTACAGGAACTATTAAAAATTTATTAGGATTTGTATTTAGCGATAAAACACTTCAAGGAAATTTTAATCTAAATTCTAATACGTTTGCCGTGAGTGATTTTATGTCTGAAGAGCAACCAGAAGCTCAAGAAAACAAAACCTCAAAAACAGAACCTCTTAAAATCCCAGCATTTTTAGATTGCACCATCAACGCACAAGCCAATACCGTAACTTATGATAATTTAAAACTTAAACAGGTAAAAGGAACGCTCATTATAAAAGACCAGCAAGTTATTTTACAAAACCTAACATCCAATCTTTTTGATGGCGAATTGGCTGTCACAGGTTTGATATCAACAAAAACAGAAACACCTACCTTTAATATGGATTTAGGTGTTAAAAGTTTTGACATTGCCCAATCGTTTCAAGGGTTTGAGCTGTTACAAAATATAGCTCCTATTGCAAAAGCCATTCAAGGTAAATTAAATACCACCATTAATTTAAAAGGCGATTTGAATGATGAATTTACCCCAGATTTAAACTCATTATCTGGTGGCGCTTTGGCAGAAATTTTATCTTCAACCATAAACCCATTAAATGCCGAAGTTTTAAATCAATTAGGGTCTTCTTTAAACTTTATTGATTTTAAAAAACTAAATCTCAACGATTTAAAAACACAATTTGAATTTAGTAACGGCAACGTAACTGTTAAACCGTTTCACATTAAATATCAAGATATTGATATTGAGGTTTCGGGTAACCATAATTTTGATAAAACACTGTCTTACCAAGCCGTTTTTAATGTCCCGTCAAAATATTTAGGAAGCGAAGTCAATCGATTAATAGGAAAAATAGATAATGAACAAGCCAATAATCTATCCATACCTGTAACAGCCAATATTACCGGAACTTATATAAAACCTTCGGTACAAACAGATTTAACAAGTGCTATATCGAACCTTACTAATCAATTAATTGAGATTGAAAAGCAAAAACTACTCAATCAAGGTAAAGACAAAGTAACGGATTTACTTGGTGGCTTGTTGGGCGGAAACAAGAAAACAACAGAAACAGACTCAATTAAATCCCAAACAACGCAAACAGATACAACCATTGGAAGTACGGTACAAAAAGAAATTAAAAATGTGCTTGGAGGATTGTTAAATAGCAAAAAAAAGAAAAAGGACTCGCTTAATTAAATATTTCGTTTTTAGTTGTCTAATAAAAAATAAAGCATCGTAAATATTAGGTTTTCTCGATAAAAAAGTTAGATTGTACAAAGTATAATTTTAAACTTAATAATCATAAATGAGGCAATTAAAAATTACGAAGCAAGTTACCAATAGAGAATCAAAGTCGCTTGATAAATATCTTCAAGACATTAGTAAAATTCAATTAATAACCGCTAACGAAGAGGTAGAATTAGCTCAAAAAATACGCCAAGGAGATCAAGAGGCTTTAGATAAACTCACAACTGCTAATTTGCGTTTTGTGGTATCCGTCTCAAAACAATATCAAAATCAAGGTTTAACATTACCCGATTTAATTAATGAGGGAAATGCTGGTTTAGTTAAGGCAGCCAAGCGTTTTGATGAAACAAGAGGTTTTAAGTTTATATCGTATGCCGTTTGGTGGATAAGACAAGCCATTCTTCAAGCTTTAGCCGAACAATCCAGAATTGTTAGATTGCCTTTAAACAAAATAGGTTCTATAAATAAAATAAACAAGGCTTATTCCTTTTTAGAACAAACCCATGAACGCCCACCAAGTGCTCAAGAAATTGCTCATACTTTAGATTTGTCGGTTAATGAAGTAAAACAATCTATGAGAATTTCAGGAAGACATGTCTCCATGGACGCACCGTTTAAGGAAGGGGAAACCGCCTCTCTTTATGATGTTGTTCAATCTAGTGAATCACCTAGACCCGATGCCAATTTAATGAATGATTCGTTAAACATTGAAGTAAACCGTGCTTTAGATATGCTATCTGAAAAAGAATCTATTGTTATTCGTCATTATTTTGGAATAAATAACAACAGCCCTATGAGCCTTCAAGAAATAGGCGACTCTTTTGGATTAACAAGAGAGCGAGTGAGACAAATTAAAGAAAAAGGAATCCGCAGGTTACGCCATACTTCAAAAAGCAAAGTATTAAAGACTTATTTAGGATAACCTTAGAAAAACATATAATCAATAATTTAAAATCTATAGATGTTAAAAATAATCATAAAAGAAGGTGAAAACATTGAGCGTGCTTTAAAACGCTACAAACGAAAGCACAGAAATATTAAAGTGATGCAAAATTTGAGAGAAGCACAATTTTTTACAAAACCGTCTGTAAAAAGACGTAGAGAAATTCAAAAAGCAGAATACATTCAAAACCTTAGAGACCAAGAAGATAATTAATCTTTATTTATTCAAAAAAGATGAATCCTGTTTGCAGTGAACCTGTAAATGGGATTTTTTAATTAATTGACAAAGAAACCACCAACCCTTCATTCCCTCTAATATTAAACACCGTATCATCATCAAAAATAAGATACTGCCCTTTTATTCCAACTAACTTTCCTGTAAACTCTTTGTCTTTTTCCAGATTTAAGCTATTTGGCTTTAAAGGATATTTAAGAACCGGAAACTCTAAATTAGTTTCAGAATTAGATTCTATAAAATAGTCTTTAGCTTCTGTTGGAATGTATGGTTTCAATCGTTCGCGCCATGCTACTAAATTCTCATCTACAATATCATTTTTTAACATGGTTCGCCAATTGGTTTTATCAGACACATAATCCTTTAAAGCAACCTCAGTAATACCTGCTAAATACCGGTTGGGCACTTCAACAATTTCAATGGCTTCATGAGCACCTTGGTCAATCCAACGTGTTGGCACTTGGCTTTTTCTGGTAACCCCAACTTTAACGTTGCTTGAATTAGCCAAATAAACAATATGCGGTTGCAATTGCACCTTTTTTTCGTATTCTAAATCTCTTTCTTCTCTACCTATATGCGCGGTACTCAATTCTGGTCTCATCACCCAATCTGCAGCTTGTGGTATTTCAAAAAAGCAACTTTTACAAAAACCTTGTCTATAAATAGGTTTATCAAAACCACAATGCAAACATTGGTATTTAACAAATTGAATTTTAATGGTTTTGTCCAACAACTGGTTCATATTTATAAAATCGTTTTCAAAGATTAAATAATATTGAATGGGCTGAGAAAATTCAGTTTCCATTTTTGTTAAAACGCCTTCAAAAGTCATGAAAAAAAGTGTTATTTTTAAGAACTTAAAGATAACATAAATATGCCAACAACTTTAGTAAATTCTATTGCATCTTGGTTTTTGAAAAAACGATTCCATCAAATTGAATTGTTTTTAAAATATCCTAATGAAGTACAAATCGAATTACTTTTTAACCTTATTGAAGTTGCTAAAGACACCAAGATGGGCAAGCAATATGATTTTGCAACCATTGAAAATTATAAAACTTTTACCGAGCGAATCCCTGTTTCAACCTACGAAGACTATCAAGATGTTATTGAACGCTCTCGCAATGGCGAAACCAATATTTTCTGGCCAACCCCTATAAAATGGTTTGCTAAATCTAGCGGAACCACCAATGCAAAAAGCAAATTTATCCCTGTAAGTATGGAATCTCTTGAAGATTGTCATTATGCAGCAGGCAAAGATTTACTATGTATGTACCTTAATAATAATGAAGAATCTCAACTGTTTAAAGGAAAAAGCCTGAGACTTGGAGGCAGTAAAGAGTTATGCAGAGAAAACGGTACTGTGTTTGGAGATTTATCGGCTATTCTTATAGATAACATGCCTCTTTGGGCTGAGTTTAGCAGTACACCAAGTAATAAAGTATCTTTAATGAGCGATTGGGAATACAAAATGCAAGCTATTGTTAATGAAACCATTAATGAAAATGTTACCAGCCTTACGGGTGTTCCTTCTTGGATGTTGGTGTTGCTCAACAATGCTCTTGAAACTACTGGAAAAAATAATTTATTTGATATTTGGCCAAATTTAGAAGTCTATTTTCATGGTGGCGTAAGTTTTACTCCTTATAAAGATCAGTACAAAAAAATTCTGCCAAATGCCGGTTTTAAATATTATGAAATATACAATGCCTCCGAAGGTTTTTTTGCCATTCAAGATCAAAACAATTCAAGTGAGTTGTTACTGATGTTAGATTATGGTATTTTTTATGAATTCATTCCTATGGATACCTATGGAACACCAACACAAAAAGTAATTCCGTTGAGCGAGGTAAAATTACATAAAAACTACGCCATAATTATTACCACCAATGCCGGTTTATGGCGTTATAAAATTGGTGATACGGTGAGATTTACTTCTATAAATCCATATAGAATAAAAGTGTCCGGACGCACCAAACATCATATAAACGTGTTTGGAGAAGAGCTCATTATTGAAAATGCAGAAGATGCTTTAAAGAAAGTCTGCAAAAAAACAAACGCTGAAATTGTAGACTATACAGCCGCACCTATTTTTATGCAAGGTAAAGAAAAAGGAGCGCATGAGTGGATCATTGAATTTAAAACACCTCCAAAAGATATTCATTATTTTAATGAATTATTTGACAATGCCCTAAAGGCCTTAAATTCAGATTACGAAGCAAAAAGATACAACAACATTACCTTAAATAAACCGGCTATACATCTTGCTAGGAAAAACCTTTTTTATGATTGGTTAAAACTAAACAATAAACTTGGCGGCCAGCATAAAGTACCAAGATTATCAAATTCCAGAAATTATATTGATGAGCTATTAAAATTAAATGCTTAGGATATTTGCCTTAACTTAAACTTAAGTCAATTAAGTTTTTTTGTAGCGCCTAAAAAAAATAACAAAAATCTTCCATATATCGTTATTAAACTTTAAATTAACTCCATCTATCTACACTTAACCGCTTTTTAGCAAATTTTTGACTGTTTAATCATATATTCTATTATTTTTGTTATGTAATTGATAATCAAACGGTTGAAAAGTAAAAAATTTCGATAAAATGATGTTTTTTGTTAAAAACATCGATAAAATGAAATGGTTATTAACTGTTTAACATAACATTTTTAAAATTTATTAATCCATATCCCTCAACAATAATGAAAACAAATTTTTTATATGGTTTTTTCTTTATTTCTACATTTATGTTTGCTCAAACAACTGAAGAGTTAGTCTTGGTAGATCATAATTTAAACGAAATTAATAATTTATTAAAAGTTAAAAGTCCTTCAGAGCCGGATGCTATTAGCGATAATGGTTTCAATTTTGAAATTTTAGATGCTGGTGTAAACTCAAAATACTCAGAGTTTTGTTCTGGCTTTTTTAGAAATAAAGTTATTATGGTTTCTTCAAAAAAATTAGGCCCTTTAGCAAAAATTGACCCGAAGACTGGCGAAGGTTACCAAGATTTATATTGTTTGGATGTAGATAAAAATGGCCGTTTAAGCAGGCCTTTATTGTTTTCCAGAATACTTAATACTAAATACAATGAGGGGCAATTATCCTTTTCTCCCAATCAAAAAACTGTATATTTTACGAGGAGCACCAAAAATGTCTCCAATAGATATAAATTATACAAAGCTGATCTTGAAGAAGATTCTCATGGAAATTGGGTGAACGAAGAACTTTTAAGCATCAACAAGGAATATGTTTCAATAGAAAACCCATACCTTAATAGTACTGGTGATAAATTGTACTTTTCGGCAAATATGCCAGATTCTTATGGAGGCTTCGATCTTTATGTATGTGACGTTCTTCCCAATGGGGATTTGTCTGAACCCGTTAATTTAGGCAATACTGTAAACTCCGAAAAGGATGAAAAATACCCTTCTCTATCAAAAGATTCCAAATATTTCTATTTTTCTTCAAAAGGTCATTTAAACTTTGGAGGTTATGATGTGTTTGAAAGCAAGATTTTAAAAAACGGTTATAGTAAGCCAAGAAATATGGGCAATACCATAAATACCATTTTTGATGAAGTTGCTTATATTTTAGCTGCAAAAAACAAAGGTTATGTAACGTCAAACAGACGAAATGGCAAAGGGGGATATGATCTTTACACGGCCATTAATGATGAAGTCATTCAAAATCTGAAAGGAAAAGTTTTCGATATAAAATCTAAAACCATTTTACCTAATTCTGTGGTAATCCTAAAAGATGAAGAAGGCACTGAAATATCAAGATATATAACTGGAACAGATGCAGCTTATAGTTTTAATGTTAAACCTTTTGAGAATTACAATATCACTGTATCTATGGAAGGATTTAACGAACTAAATTTAGATTTTCTAGCAAACAGAGGCACAAAAACAACCTATTTTAAAAACCTTGAATTAGTATCAATAGTGCCCAAGAACAATGATGTTGAAAGAGAATTAAGACTCTTGGCAGATAATATTTTCTTCGACTCTAATAAATATGACATTAAAAAAGAATTGTATAGAGTAATGAATAAAATTATTTACATTTTAAAAGAGCATCCAGAAATGAGATTGGCAATTGATGCTCATACGGATAATGTAGGTAACGATGCTTATAACTTAAACTTATCAAATAATCGAGCTGCTTCCGTATTAAATTATCTGGTTACAAATGGAATTTCTAAAGACAGACTACAATCTAAAGGTTATGGCGAGACAAAACCGGTTATAGATTGTAAAAATAATTGTTCTGAAGAAAATCTTCAAACTAACCGACGCGTAGAGCTAGTTATTTTAAATAAGTAAAAAGAGATTGCTGTTAATCTATTTTAAAAATCGATTAAGTGAAGGCAGAAAGTTTTTTAACGTTATATATATATCATATGTCTAAAACCTTTTGCAAACGTTTGTTTAATAAAAATTATAATATACTTTTAACAAAAAATAAGTAAACATAATCACATTATATATAATATTTTTATTAATTAACATCCATAATAAATAAAAAAAGCCGTCTCAAAACTAAAATACGAGGCGGTTTTTTTATTGGCCTATATTTACTAAAAGTTTATGGGTTAACCGTGGAAGATTTTTGTTTAATAAAACAAACCTTTCTAAGAGGAAGCTTTCAAAACCACTTCTTGAAAATTTATTTAAAGCAGCCATAAAATTTTTAGTTAAAAAATATATTTTTGGTTTTGCAGATAACCATGTTCATAAAAGCAACCAAACAAATAATTTAAAAGACCATAAAGACGCTATTGTTTAATTATTCTTTTACTTTTGTTCACTAAGCAAACTATTTAATGAAATTATTTTTTGTCTTAGGATTTTGTTTAGTAGTGTATATATCGTTTTCACAAGAAAAACAGAACACTTCCTATATGGATGTCAATTATTTTAAAGGATATATCCCCTTGCATAACAACGATATTCTGCATTTAATAACGGGGCATCCCGAAGGTGTTATTTTAAGTTGGAACAAAAAAACATATGGTTATCAAGATTGGGAACAGCGGTTTAACTATCCAGATTATGGGTTTTCGTTTGCTTTTCAGAATTTAAAAAATGAGGTGTTAGGAAATAATTATTCGCTGTATGCTCATTATAATTTTTATTTTTTAAATCGAAATTTAATGTTTCGTGTAGGTCAAGGATTGGCTTTAACTACAAACCCCTTCAACAAAGAAACCAATTTTAGAAATAATGCTTTTGGCTCAAAAATCATGAGCAGTACCTTTATGATGCTTAATTATAAAAAAGAACGCTTGTTTGATCGGTTTGGCTTACAGGCTGGTTTTTCGTTAATTCATTATTCCAATGCCAATGTAAAAGCACCAAACACAAGTATTAATTCTATTGCTTTAAATATAGGTGTTAACTATAATTTTGATGCTGATGAACCTAAGTATATTTTAGCAGATAGTACAGAATTACATCAAAAATTTACCGAACCCATTAAATACAATGTTGTTTTTAGAACGGGCGTTAATGAAAGTGATGTGGTGGGTAGCGGTCAATTTCCATTTTATACTTTTTCGGCTTATGCAGATAAACGTATCAATCAAAAAAGTGCTTTGCAATTTGGTGCCGATGTATTTTTTTCTAATTTTTTAAGAGAATTTATTTTCTATCGTTCTGTATCTTTTCCTGAAGAACAAACAACAGGCAACGAAGATTATAAGCGTGTTGGTTTGTTTGTTGGACATGAGTTATTTGTTAATAAGTTGTCGTTAGTAACGCAGTTAGGATATTATGTGTACTATCCGTTTGATTTTGAAGGGCGAACCTATCTTCGAATAGGATTAAAACGCTATTTTGGTAAAAAGTGGTTTTGGGCGTTAACCTTAAAAGCCCATGCGGCAAAAGCCGAAGCAGTTGAATTTGGAGTTGGAGTAAGATTATGAAAAAAATAATTTACATAGCGTTTGTTGTTTTATTGTTGTCATGCAACAGTGAAAATGCAAACGATTGTTTTCAAACCTCTGGAACCATTGTTCAACAAGAAATAAGTTTGGACAGTTTTGAAAAAATATGGGTCAATCGCGATGTGGAGTTAATCATAAAAGAAGGTGCAGTACAAAAAGTTATGATAGAAACCGGAAAAAACTTAATAAATGATGTTGATGCCGTTGTGGTTGAAGGTCAATTGTTTTTAACGGATAACAATAGTTGCAACTATGTGCGTAACTATGGCATTACCAAAGTATATGTAACCTCACCAAATATTAATGAGATTAGAAGTTCTACACAGTACGATATTAGCTCTGATGGTGTTTTAAGGTATCCTAATTTAACTATTTTATCAGAAGATTTTAATGCACCTGATACTTTTTCTGTTGGAAATTTTAAGTTGCAGATTAATAACACAAGTTTTAGCGTTGTGTTCAATAACCTGTCCAATTGTTATGTTTCCGGAGCAACCACTAACTTAAATGTTACATTTGCATCGGGTCTGTCAAGATTTGAAGGCAGAAACCTTGAGGCCCAAAAAGTAATTATCTGGAATAGAGGTTCTAATGATATGATACTCAATCCCATTCAATCAATAAAAGGCAAAATTTCAGGAACTGGGGATGTTATTAGTGTGAATCGACCACCAGTTGTTGAGGTAGATGAACAATATAAAGGACGTCTAATTTTTGAGTGATTAGCTGTTGGTCAGTTCCCTGAATAGACTTTCTAAACTGGCATTTTTCTGATTCAGTTGTAAAATTTTGAGTTGATTGTCATGCGCAAAATCAAACACACAAGACCGCATATCTTCGGAGGTTTTAAACGTAATTTCATAAACGAAATTATGAGTGTTCACAACGGTTTTAACTTTTGGTAATTCCTTTAAAAAGGCATCTTCAACTCGAAAATCAAATTCAACAATGACGGTTTGCTCTTTGCCTTCGCGCAGTTCTTGCATTTTTTTATCGGCTACAATTTCACCTTTATTGATGATAATCACACGATCGCACATGGCTTCAACTTCTTGCATAATATGCGTGGATAAAAATACCGTTTTAGTTTTTCCTATGGTTTTTATTAAGTTTCTGATGTCAACTAACTGGTTTGGGTCTAATCCTGTGGTTGGTTCATCAAGGATTAATACCTCTGGGTCATGCAATAGTGCGCAAGCCAAACCAACACGCTGCCGGTAACCTTTTGAGAGTTGTCCTATTTTTTTATGAGCTTCTGGTGTTAATCCTGTAAGTTCAATAACTTCTTGAATTCTTTCTTTTGAAATCTTGTAAACCTGAGCATTAAAACTCAAATATTCCCTAACGTACATCTCTAAATACAAAGGATTGTTTTCTGGTAAATAGCCAATACTTTTTTGAACCTCTTTTGGATGTTGATACACATCATAGGAATTTACTTTAATGGTTCCATCGGAGGCATTTATAAAGGTGGTTAAAATTTTCATCATGGTAGATTTTCCAGCACCGTTCGGACCTAAAAAACCAACAATTTCAGGTTTTGAAACTGTAAAGGAGATATTGTTTAAAGCTTTTTGGCTTCCATAACGTTTTGAAACACCATTAACCTCTATAGACATATTAAAATAATTTGCTCAAAAATAATGATTATATAATTTATTTGGAGCTTTGCCTTAAATTCTTTAAAACTTTTAAATTAATTGTAAAAAAATCTTGATACCATTTTGATTTGTTAAAATATTATTTACTTTAGCCGCTCATTATGAAAACAACATTGGGTTACACATATTTTAGCAACTTTTATTATTTCTTTTTTAGCAAAGGAATCGAGGCGTTGTATGTGTAATTTATAAGAAATAAATTAGAATATAAGTCTCGATGGAAATCGGGACTTTTTTTATATATGATAAGAACAGTTGCCATACAAGGAGTAAAAGGATCTTTTCATCACATTGTGTCACAGGAATTTTTTAATAAGCCTGTTGATGTTATAGAATGTTTAACGTTCGATGAAGTTGTAGAATCTTTAATAAGCAAAGAAAGTGATGCCGTTATTATGGCATTAGAGAATTCTATTGCGGGGTCTATCATTCCCAATTACGCGTTAATAAATAAATATGATTTGCATGTTGTAGGTGAGCATTATTTAGATATTCAGCATAACTTAATGGGTTTGCCCAATCAAACGATTGATGATATTAAAGAAGTGTATTCACACCCCATGGCATTATTGCAATGTATGGAATTCTTTAAAGCTTATCCACATATTAAATTAGTGGAAGATAAAGATACAGCTGAAGTTGCTGGACGTATTCATAAGCACCAATTAAAAGGAGTTGGCGCCATTGCAAGTGTAATGGCTGCAAACATTTTTGAGTTGGATATTTTAGCACATAGCATTCAAACTATTAAGCATAACGAAACCAGGTTTGCCATTGTAAAAAGAAAAAATTCAGAAATTCCTGAAGATGAAATTAATAAAGCTTCCTTAAAATTTGAAACAGACCATAAACGAGGAAGTTTGGCCACTATTTTAAATGTTATGAGTGATTGTAAATTGAGTTTAACAAAAATTCAGTCGTTACCCATTATAGAAACCCCTTGGAAATACTCTTTTTTTGTGGATGTAACCTTTGAAAATTACCAAGATTTTGCCAAAGCAAAATCCATATTAAATATTATGTCTCAAGGCCTTAAAATATTGGGCGAATATAAAAATGCTAAGTTATGATAGAAGTAGCTAACAGATTGCATACCGTTGAAGAATACTATTTCTCAAAAAAACTTAGAGAAGTAAACATGCTTATTGCCAACGGAAAACCAATAATAAATTTAGGCATTGGAAGCCCAGATATGCAACCACCACAAAAGGTAATAGATGCTTTGGTCAGCAGTCTACAAAACCCAAACGCTCATAAGTATCAGAGCTATCAAGGGCTTCCAGAACTTAGAGATGCTATGGCTTCATTTTACAAAGAACATTTTAAAGTATCTTTAAGTGGGCAAAATGAGGTGTTGCCACTCATGGGAAGCAAGGAAGGGATTATGCATATTTCCATGGCTTATTTAAATGAAGGAGATGAAGTGTTAATTCCAAATCCTGGTTATCCAACCTATGAATCCGTCACTAAATTAATTGGAGCCAAGCCCGTTTTTTATGAATTGGATGCTGCTAACCATTGGCTGCCAGATTTAAAAGCCTTATCACAACAAGATTTGAGTAAGGTAAAAATCATGTGGGTAAACTATCCGCACATGCCTACAGGAGCTCAGCCTAGTAAATTTTTGTTTGAAGAGTTGGTGGCTTTTGGTAAAAAACATAACATTTTAATAGTAAATGACAATCCATATAGTTTTGTTTTAAATGATTCACCTAAAAGTATTTTAAGTGTTCCAGGGGCAAAAGAAGTGTGTTTAGAGCTCAATTCTTTAAGCAAAACTTTTAATATGGCAGGTTGGCGAGTAGGAATGGTTGTTGGAAACAGCGAACATATCAGCAATATTTTAAAAGTAAAAAGCAATATGGATTCTGGTATGTTTTACGGCATCCAAAAAGGCGCTATTGAAGCTTTAAAATGTTCAAACATGTGGTTTTCGGCCTTAAACAGTGTTTATAAACAGCGTAGAAATTTAGTTTGGCAACTGGCAAATGCCTTAAACTGTACTTATGATAGAGAAGCAACTGGTCTTTTTGTTTGGGCCAAGTTACCGGCACATTTAAAATCGGAAGAATTTATCGATAAAGTCCTTAAAAACAACCATATTTTTTTAACACCAGGAACCATTTTTGGATCAAAAGGAGAAGGATACATTAGGTTTTCATTATGTGCTTCCACAGAAGTTTTAGAAGAAGCCATAACTAGATTAATATGAAGAATATATACATCATAGGCGTTGGATTAATAGGTGGTAGCCTTGCTATTGATATTAAAAAGAATTATCCAGAAGTGGTTATTCATGGAATCAGTCGAAAAGAAAGCACCTTAGATGAGGCATTGGCACTTCACTTAATTGATAAAAAAGCAACCTTGGATGATATTGTTCATGCAGATTTGGTCATCATTTCAATTCCAGTAGATGCAACGGTAAAGCTGTTGCCTAGCATTTTAGATAACATATCAGATACGGCTTTGGTAATAGACGCAGGATCAACTAAGGTAGCCATCTGTAAAGCCGTTGAAAATCATCCAAAAAGAAGAAATTTTCTCGCCATGCATCCCATTGCAGGGACAGAACATTCTGGGCCTAGTGCCGCTATAAGCGGATTGTTTGTAGGTAAAACAAATATTATATGTGAAGTAGAGAAAACAACCTTTAAACTTCAGGAAAAAGCTTTGGCCTTGTTTAAAAAAGTTGGTATGCGCATTCGATACATGAATCCGGAAGCACATGATAAGCATATTGCCTATGTTTCACATTTATCACATATAAGCTCTTTTATGTTGGGTAAAACCGTAATTGATAAGGAAAGAAATGAACGTGATATTTTTGATATGGCTGGTAGTGGATTTGCTTCAACAGTAAGACTTGCAAAAAGTTCACCCGAAATGTGGACACCTATTTTTAAACAAAATAAAGATAACGTTATTGAAACATTGGAAGAATATATAAACAACCTTATCCATTTTAAAAGCTTGATGAAACAAGATGATTTTGAAGCTATTTTTAATGAGATGAAAAATACAAACCGCATTAAAGAGATATTAAACGGAATAAATTAAATATAAAATACCAATTATAAAATACCAAATTCCTGTAGTTGCCCGATAATTGTTTTGGGATTTGGAATTTGATTTTGAATATTTTTTACTAAAGATTATGGAAAACAAGAAAGAGTTAAGAACATGGTTAGATGACTTAAATTTAAGTCACCCACTAGTCATTGCTGGTCCTTGCAGTGCAGAAACTGAAGAGCAAGTATTAAAAATTGCAAACGATTTAAAAGATACCGATGTAAGCTATTTTAGAGCAGGTATTTGGAAACCAAGAACACGACCAGGCATGTTTGAAGGTGTTGGAGCTTTAGGCTTAAAATGGTTGCAAAAAGTGAAGGCAGAAACAGGCATGAAAACCGCTACTGAGGTTGCCAATGCAGCGCATGTTAAGTTGGCTTTGGAGCATGATGTCGATTTATTGTGGATTGGAGCTCGGTCAACCGTAAGCCCATTTATTGTTCAAGAAATCGCAGATGCTTTAAATGGCACCGATAAAATTGTATTGGTTAAAAATCCTGTGAACCCAGATTTGGCTTTGTGGTTAGGAGCTATAGAACGTTTAGCAACTGCCAATATTAAAAATTTAGGCGTTATTCACCGAGGCTTTTCAACCTACGAAAAATCAAAATACAGAAATAATCCTGAGTGGCAAATGGCCATAGAATTGCAAACGAAGTTCCCAGATTTGCCAATTATTAACGATCCGTCGCATATTACAGGAAATAGAGATATGATATTTGATGTGTCGCAAACGGCTTTAGATTTAAATTTTGACGGCTTGATGATTGAAACCCATTTTGATCCAGATAATGCTTGGAGTGATGCAGCACAGCAAGTTACTCCAACGGCATTAATACAAATCATGAAAGATTTAAAAATTAGAAAAGAAACAGATCCAGAAGCAGAATATAACAAATCTTTGGATAATTTAAGAGCACAAATTGATATTGTTGATAATCAAATTATTGGTTTATTGGGCAAACGAATGAAAGCCTCTGATGGCATAGGAACTCTAAAAAAACAAAAAAATGTGGCCGTGTTGCAAAGTAAACGTTGGAATGAAATTTTAGGGCGCATGGTTTTAGAAGGACAAGAACATGGGTTGAGCGAAGAATTTATTTTAAAAATGTTCAAGGCCATTCACCAAGAATCTATCAATCATCAGGAAAAAATAATTAACGGATAAAAAAGATAGCCACCCAATAGGGTGGCTTGTTTTTTTTAAAAACTATAGCTTATTTCTTTTAAAAATATATCGCGTAATAAAGATACCTTGCCCATCACCTTTGCCGCCTTCACTTTCTACCCCACTAGCAACAAACGCCAATTCCCAGCCTTCCTCAATCATCGTATTTATTTTAGACGTAATAATAGCATCATTTGCAGCAATATTTTGAAAGCGAATACCACCAATATTATAAAAGTTTAACAATTTTGTTTCATCAAAATCTTTTACTCTTATTTCGCTTCTGTCAGATTTGTTACGGGTATTATCATCTTCTGTCTGAGTTGAGGTAAACTCTTTGTAATTTTTTTCTTCATTAGCGCTAATAATTCTTGATCGGCCTAAACCACTCGGAACAATAGATTCTACACTTGTAACAACCTT
>PFKE01000005.1 GCA_002784145.1 Flavobacteriaceae bacterium CG_4_10_14_3_um_filter_33_47
CTTGATAGACAGCCACAGGAACATCAACAGCATTTTTTATGTCTCTAACAATGTCTAAATAGCACAAGCCTGGTTTTACCATGACAATATCGGCGCCTTCATCAATATCCATTTCGGTTTCTTTTATAGCCTCAATTCTGTTTGCATAATCCATCTGATAGGTTTTTTTGTCTTTAGGGATATCAATCATGTTAACAGGCGCAGAATCCAAAGCATCACGGAATGGGCCGTAAAATGCCGAAGCGTATTTGGCAGAATAACTCATAATACCTGTATTGAAAAATCCTTCGTTTTCAAAGGCTTCACGAATGGTTAAAATACGTCCGTCCATCATATCGCTTGGCGCCACAAAATCAGCTCCTGCTTTGGCGTGGGAAATGCTCATTTCAGCTAAAAAGGAAGCAGTTTTATCATTAACAATCATCCCATTTTCAATGATTCCGTCATGTCCATAAACAGAATATGGGTCTAGTGCCACATCGGTCATGACCAACATGTCTGGGCTAGCATTTTTTACGGTTTTAATAGCTCGCTGCATCAATCCGTTGGGGTTTAAGGCTTCTGCACCTTTATTGTCTTTTAAATGATCAGGCACTTTTACAAATAGCAATACCGATTTTAAGCCTAGTTTCCATAGTTCTTTAATTTCCTTTTCAAGTAAATCTAAACTGTATCGATAGTAATTGGGCATGGAAGCAATTTCTTCTTTTACCCCTTTGCCTTCAACTACAAAAAGTGGTACTAAAAAATCGTTTGGTGAGATGATGGTTTCACGAACCAAAGAGCGAATGGCTTCGTTGGTTCTTAATCGTCTGTTTCTTCTTAATGGGAACATATTTGTTTTGTGTTAAGGATTAATGTTAATTTAACTGTTGATGGTTTTCAATGGAAGTTTCCCAATCGTCATAACAGCCGTTATATTTTTCTGCAATTTCAGTAAATATTTCAAAATATAAATTGAATTCATCTTCATTAATAGCGTCTTTACTAAAAACAATTAGCAACAATTTATCAAAATCTTTTCTGACATCTAAGGTCTTTATATTGAGTTTTAAAACCAATATTGTTTAAGTGCAACTCGCACTTTTCTAAATTGGTTAGGTTATCAAAATAGAACCATTGGGTAACTTCACGTTTTTTATTAAACATATCACCAAAAAGATTTAAAATCTGAATGACTCTTCTGTTTAACTTTATCATTTTATAACCAATCTACTGGATTCTTTAAAACGTTTAATAACTTTTCTTCGTCACTTCCTTTTTCAGGATGATGGTCATAAACCCATTGTACATGTGGCGGTAAACTCATTAAAATACTTTCTATACGGCCGTTGGTTTTAAGCCCGAAAAGTGTGCCTTTATCATGCACTAAATTGAATTCTACATAGCGTCCACGACGGATTTCTTGCCAGGTTCTTTGAGTATCTGTATAAGGTAAATCTTTTCGCTTTTCAACAATTGGTACATATGCCTCCAAAAAGCTATTGCCTACATCTGTTACAAAGTGATGCCAATCTTCCATGCTCATGGTTTCGGTAGCTTTGCAATAATCGAAAAACAAACCACCGATGCCTCTGGCTTCTTCACGATGTGCATTGTAAAAGTAGTCATCACAACGTTTTTTGTAATCTTTATAAAAATTAGCATTATGGCGGTCACAAGCTGTTTTACAGGTTTTATGGAAATGAATGGCATCGTCTTCAAAAAGGTAATAAGGCGTCAAATCTTGTCCGCCGCCAAACCAAGAATCTACAACATTTCCGTTTTCATCGTACATTTCAAAATACCGCCAATTGGCATGAACCGTCGGCACCATAGGACTTTTGGGATGAATTACCAGGCTTAATCCACATGCAAAAAAATCAACATCACCAACATTAAAATACGCTTGCATGGATTTTGGAAGTTTTCCATGAACACCAGAGATATTAACGCCACCTTTTTCAAATACATTGCCGTTTTCAATCACTCGGGTGCGACCACCGCCGCCTTCAGGACGTTCCCAAATATCTTCTTTAAAAGAAGCTTTTCCATCTACTTTTTCTAATTTAGAAGTAATGGTGTCTTGAAGCGAATGGATGTATTTGAAGAATGTGTCTTTCATTATACTACTTTAGTTGTTTTGAAACTTAAAATAACATAACCAATGATGGCCGATATTAAAGACCCTATAAGAATGCCAATTTTTGCAGAATCCAAATAAACAGGGTTATTTATAAAAGCCAAACTTGCAATAAAAATAGACATAGTAAATCCTATTCCGGCCAAAAAGGAAACACCTATAATTTGCTTGAAGCTTATATCTAAAGGAACTTCAACAAGTTTTATTTTTTTTGCCAACAATATAATACTAGAAATACCTATGCTTTTACCAATAATTAAACAAGCCACAATGTTTATAACTAAAGCAGTATCTAAATGAATATCGCTATTAATAATAACACCAGCATTTGCAAATGCAAAGATGGGAATGATGAAATAAGCAACCCAACCGTGAAGATTGTGCTCTAGTTGTTGTAGTGGCGATTGGTATTTTTTTGTCCAATCTTCCAAATTATCAATTTCATTTATTTGTTCAACTGAAAGGATGGGTTTTTTTAAAATAGAAGCCATTTTAATATTATCTGTTATGGTAACTAAATTATCTACAAACTCAGGTGTTTTAATCTTTTGTCCAATGGGAACAGAAAAAGCAAGCAAAACACCCGCAAGAGTTGGATGTATTCCAGCTTTTAAAAACAATGTCCAAATAATAATTCCAGATACAATCATTATAAACTTAGAGTAATAACCTTTAAAAGATAAAAAATATAAAATAGCCAGTAATATAATGGCCGTTATCAATAGCCCAAATTTAATACTGCCGCTATAAAACAAAGCGATAACCAAAACAGCTCCAAGATCATCAACAATGGCAAAAGCAGTTAAGAACACTTTTAAACTTAAGGGCACTTTGTCGCCAAGAAGTTTTAGCACCGCTAATGAAAAAGCAATATCTGTAGCCATAGGGATTCCCCATCCTTTAAATGTTTCGGGATTTTGATTTAAAACTATAAAAATGCCGACAGGAACTAACATGCCGCCTAGTGCGCCAAATAAAGGAAAGGCTAATTTTTTAATTGAATTTAATTCTCCTATTAAAAACTCCCTTTTGATTTCTAAGCCAATTAAAAAAAAGAAAATGGCCATGAGTCCGTCATTAACCCATAAAATTAATGGTTTGTATAACTCAAAATTTTGTGTTGTAAAACCTATTTTATATTGCCAAAGTGACTGATAACTTTCAGAAAGTGACGAATTAGCCCAAACTAAAGCAACAACCGTTGCTGCCATTAATAAGATACCGCTAAAGCTTTCTATCTTGACAAATTTTTGAAATGGAGATAAGATTTTTTCGGTTATCATGTATTATTCTTTGTTTTTATATGCTTTTACTTATTTAGAGGTAAAGGTACTTTGCAAAGTTTGGAAGGTTGACAAAATTTATCCTTCATAAGTCAATTCATATAATTCCATATCTAATGACTCACTGCCAACTGGTGTAAATTCTTTTTTTAAAGTTTTTACCCAAACATAGTTATTTCTTTCAGCAATTTTTATACTTGCTAAATTGCTTTTATGAGAAATAATTTGAAGCTTTTTAAGCTTTAATTCTTTAAACGCAAATTTTGATGCCGCTTGTATAGCTTCGCTCATCCAACCCTTAGCTTCAAATTTTTTTCCCATACAATAAGCAAATTCGGCTTTTTTCTCATTCCAATCAATGGCTTTTAAAATAATTAATCCAGCGATACTTTTAGTGATGTTATCTTTAATGGTAAAGGTATATTCTTGTTTTGATAACATGGCTGCTTCTCGTTTAGCAATGTATGATTTTGTGCTTTCTAAGGTTCTGTTTTCTGAGAGGGTTTTTGGTAAATAGAGCTTAAAGCGCTCTGTATTTGATACTAAAAGTTTATTAAGATTAAGCGCATCTTCAAATTTTAACGGTTCAATAAAAAATGAGTTTGAGCTATAATTCATGATTAAAAGAGGTTATCTTAAAATAGATTATGATATAACTTTAGTTGATTTCATTTAAAACAAAACCAACTAAAGCTATTATATTTAAGTTTAAAATAAGAAAAAAAAATGACACTAATCTATTGTTATAAAGAAACTTAGATAATTATTTATATTCTTTTACGGCATCAATGAATGCTCTTGCATTTTCAATAGGAATGTTTGGTAAAATACCATGTCCTAAATTTACAATGTATTTGTCTTTACCAAATTCGTTAATCATTTGGTGTACCATCTTTTTAATTTCAGACGGAGGAGATAATAATCGTGCAGGATCAAAATTACCTTGAAGGGTTATATTTCCTCCAGTTAAATATCGTGCATTTTTTGGAGAACAAGTCCAATCAATCCCTAAAGCAGCTGCGTTAGACTTTGCCATGTCAGCCAAAGCAAACCAACAACCTTTTGCAAATGCAATGACGGGCGCATCATCTTTAAGAGCTTCAATAATTTGATTGATATATTGCCAAGAAAACTCTTGATAATCAACAGGTGACAACATACCGCCCCAAGAATCAAATATTTGAACCGCATTAACACCGGCTTTTACTTTGGCTTTTAAATAAGCAATGGTTGTATCGGTTATTTTTTGCAACAATTGATGGGCGGCCACTGGATTTGTAAAACAAAACTCTTTAGCTTTGTCAAAGGATTTACTTCCTTGACCTTGAACAACATAACACAAAATAGTCCATGGGGATCCTGCAAATCCAATTAAAGGAACCTCGTCATTCAATAATTCTTTGGAGGCTTTTATAGCTTGCATAACATAATTTAATTCCACATTTACATCGGGAACAATCACCTTATCAACACCTTTTTGGTCGCGAACAGGGTTTGGAAGATAGGGTCCAAAATTTGGTTTCATTTCCACCTCAATGTTCATGGCTTGTGGAATTACTAAAATGTCACTAAATAATATGGCAACATCCATTCCAAACCTGCGAATAGGCTGAACGGTAATTTCACTTGCCAGCTCAGGCGTGCGACACCGCGTAAAGAAATCATATTGATCTCGCAATGCTATAAATTCTGGTAAGTACCGTCCAGCTTGGCGCATCATCCAAACGGGTGGACGCTCAACCGTTTCTCCTTTTAAAGCTCTTAAAAATAAATCGTTTTTTATCATGTCTAGTTATTAGCTTTTAGCTTTTAGCTTTTGGCCTTTATGCTTTAGCTATTTTTTATTTTACTTATTAAACTATTAATCATTTTAGCCTCTTTTTCAAGGCTCTCAGATAAGGTTTTAAAATTTTGAGCTGAAATATAACCTAATTCGTTTGAAATTATAAGTTGAGTTTCTATTTCAAAAAGAGAACCGAGAGCAATTTCTAAAAAGCGTTTAAATTCTATTTCACTATTTCTGCTACAGCCTTCAGCTATATTTGAAGGTATAGAAACCGCAGCTCTAGTTATTTGACTTTTTAATCCAAATTTCTCTTCAGAGGGTAGCTGCTGAGAAATTATGTAAACTGTTTTAACAATTTCAATTCCGTTTCTCCAAATATCAAGCTTTTTAAAATCTCTCACAATAATTTTGTTTGTCAATGGCTAAAGGCTGACCGCCAAAAATTATACGTAATAGTCATTAACCAATTCAATAACACTCTCAACGGTTGGCACTTTTGCAATACGCACGTCTTTAAAGTGTTTTTTAGCTTCTTCAGCGGTGGTTTCTCCTATGCAAAAGGCAATTTTTTTCGGTTTATTCTGTAGCATATAACTTTGTACGGTTGATGGGCTATAGAACATAATGGCTTCTGTTGATTCATCAACTTTAATGGATGAATGCACCGTTTTATAGGCTTCTACTTCATGAAGCGTTATATTGTTTTCTTCAAGAATTTTAGGCAACTCATCCAAACGGATATCACTACAAAAATAAGTAATCTCAGTGCCTTCCATATAGTCGACTAAATAATTGGCCAGGTTTTTTGCGTTATTTTCTGAATGCGTTACCTGTCCGATTTTTTTCTCTATTAATTGTTTGGTTCTTCTACCTACACAGTAAATATTTTTGAATTGTAATTCTTCCGAAGAAAGATTGGTGATAATGGCTTCAACAGCATTTTTACTGGTTATGATAACGTTTTTTAGATTGGATTTTAAAATGGTTTTAGGAATTCTGTTGAGGCTTATTTTTATAAAATCAGAACTCTTAACGGTTATGTTTGTGTTTAATAAATGTTTTTGATCTTCGGTTAATGCTTTGGTGGAGTAAACCGTTGTTGTTTTTTTGGTTCGTTGTAGTTCATCCATCAAGCGTTTTCCACCACGTTCAATAATAAAGTTGGCACTATAATCAGCAATATCATGATGTTCACCAAGTTTTTTTACTCTGGTAACATCAATTCTTTTTGAACCGTCAATACTTAATAAAACCCCTTTAAAAACAACTTCATCATTCTTGATCTGTGCAATGGCGCCTATTGGTGCGGTACAACCACCTTCTAAACGATTTAAAAATTCGCGTTCTATACTGGTACAAATTTCGGTTTCTTCATGGTTTAACTCAGCACAAGCATTGACCGCAAATTCATTTTCTTTAAGTGCAGTAATCATAACAGCGCCTTGTGCTGGGGCTGGTATCATCCAATCTAAATTAATAGCTTCTTCTGGTCTTATTCCAATTCTACCCAATCCAGCTGCTGCAAAAATGGCTCCGTTCCATTGGTCATTATCCTGTAATTTTTGCATGCGCGAGTTCATATTTCCGCGCAAATCAACGATGGTATGAGTAGGATATCTGTTTAACCATTGGGCACGTCTGCGTAAACTGCCAGTAGCAATAACCGCTTCTTTTTGAGATAAAAACTCTTCATTGTTTTTAAAAACCAAGGTGTCATTAATATTACCTCGTTTTATGACCGCAGCTTGTATGATGCCATTTGGTAAAACGGTAGGCACATCTTTAAGTGAATGAACCGCAATGTCTATATCATGATTTAACATGGCAATATCTAAGGTTCTCGTAAAAATACCTGTAATACCTAGTTGGTATAGAGGTTTGTCCAACACTAAGTCACCTGTGGATTTTACAGGTACTAATGACGTTTCATAACCTAGATTTTCTAATTGTGTTTGTACAGTTTTAGCCTGCCAAAGGGCTAATTCGCTGTCGCGAGTACCAATTCGTATAATTTTAGACATCTATGGTGGTTTCTAATTGGAATACTTTTTTTATGAGTTCAAGACTTTCATCGGTAGAAATGCTGTCATCCTTTAGATGATGAGCAAAATGATTGGTTATTTTTTGAATAATGTTATTTGAAATCAATTCGGCTTGTTCTTCGTTAAAATTAGGACTTTTTTTTCTTTGAGCATCTAATTCTGCGTTTTTAAAATCAATAAGCTTGCTTTTTAAGGCTTTAATGGTTGGAGCAAATTTTCTGGTTTCCAACCAATCATTAAATTCTTTTTTTACTTCTTCTATAATGGTTTCGGCAAAAGGAATGTGTTCTTTTCTTTTTTCGTGGGTTTCGTTTGTAATTCTTGATAAATCATCTAAATGGACCAACATGACGTTAGGCAAATCTTCAACATTAGTATCCACATTTTTTGGAATCGATAAATCTAAGATAAGCAGTGGTTTACTGGTTTGAATAAGAAGTTTATCTATGGTTGGTCTTTGTGCGCCTGTTGCAACAATTAAAATATCTGATTGATTGATTTCTTCTTGCAAATTGGCATAATCTTTTACCACTAAATTAAACTTTCCAGCAATATGTTCTGCTGTATTTTTTGTTCTGTTAATAAGGGTAATACGCTCATTTTTTGTGTGCTTTACCAAATTTTCACAAGTGTTTCGCCCTATTTTACCGGTTCCAAATAATAAGATATTTTTATTGGAAACGTCCTCAATAGTATTAAATATATACTGAACAGAAGCAAATGAAACGGAGGTAGCTCCACATGAAATTTCAGTTTCTGTTTTAATACGTTTGCTGGCTTGAATAACCGCATTAACCAGTCTTTCTAAAAAAGGATTTAATAAATTGAGTTTTTTTGATACAATGGCACTTTTTTTAATTTGACTTATAATTTCAAAATCACCTAATATTTGACTATCCAATCCAGAACCTACTCTAAACATATGAGAAATAGCTTCCTGATTTTTGTAGATATAAGCTACCTTTTGAAAATCTTCAACAGTTCCTTTTGTATTGTCACAAAGTAGTTTTATAAGCTGAAATGGATGCTGTGCAAAACCATAAATTTCTGTTCTATTACAGGTAGATGTTATGACCAAACTTTCTATACCATTTTCTTTGGCTTGGGTAAGCAACTTAATTTGCGAACTCTCATCCAAACTAAAGCGCCCTCTCATATCAGCATCCGCTTTTTTATAGCTTAAGCCTAAAGCATAAAAGGAGCTACTTTTAGAAATATTATATTGTTGCATGCGTAGATTTCAAAATTGGAAAAACAAATGTATAGATGTAGAATTAAAAAAAACAACGCTAAAAGAACTTTTAATATCGAATATAGGTTTTTAAAGGTTTTTTTTAATAATTCATGATAATTATCATATTTTTACCTGATTATAAAGGCTTTTCAATCAATCACTTTAGAATGAATCTAAATAAAAACAATAAAAATCATCCACTACTAGATATTAAAAGTATCGATGAAAGGTACTTTGATGAAACACCAATAGATGAAGGGTTTTGGGTATTAACCTTTAAAAATGAAACCAATACGTCCGTTTTTTTGCAAAAAGGAGTTCAACGAGATTATTTACAATTTCATTTTAGTTTAAAAGGGTTGACTCATTTTATCTTCAATGAAGGGGCCTATGTTTTAAACATTCTTGAAGAAAATTCATTGTTGCTCTACAATCCTCAAAAAAGTTTACCTATTAATATGGAAGTAAATCCAAACACTTGGATCGTATCTGTTTTAGTTTCCATAAAAAAATTTCACGCCTTATTTTCTCAAGAAGCCGATTATATTTCATTTTTGAACGAAGACAATAAAGAAAAAAAATATTACAAAGATGGCAAGATTTCGCCATCGATGGCCATTGTTTTAAATCAACTGATTAATTATAACCTTAATAGGTCTATTAAAAACTTATATTTTAAAGGAAAAGCATATGAAATTTTGAGTTTGTATTTTAATAGAAGTGAAGAGGCTAATGTAGAGCAATGTCCTTTTTTAGTAGACGAAACAAATGTGATAAAAATAAGAAAGGCAAAAGATATTGTTATTTCAAAAATGGCAGAACCACCTAGTTTAAAAGAATTAGCAGATGAGATAGGCTTAAGTTTAAAAAAATTAAAAGAAGGCTTTAAACAAATCTATGGCGATACCGTTTTTGGGTTTTTATTTGAGTATAAAATGGAAGTAGCCCGAAAAATGCTTGAAGCAGGAGATAATAATGTAAATGAAGTTGGTCTTAAAGTAGGGTACAGTACATCCAGCCATTTTATAGCCGCTTTTAAAAAGAAATATGGCACAACACCCAAAAAATATTTAATGTCTTTAAATTAAATACTACTTAACTTTGCAAAAAAAATCTATGAAAAAAGGAATTCTTTTAGTTAATCTTGGTTCTCCTGATAGTCCTGAGCCAAAAGATGTCAAAAAATATTTAGGCGAATTTTTAATGGATGAAAGGGTCATTGATGTCCCTCTTTGGGCTAGAACCTTATTGGTAAAAGGCATTATTTTAAAAACTCGTCCCAAAGCATCAGCCGCTGCCTACAAAAAAATATGGTGGAAAGAAGGTTCTCCGCTCATCGTTTTATCTGAAAGATTACAGAATAAAGTTCAAAAACAGGTAGATATTCCTGTTGGGTTGGCCATGCGATATGGAAGCATGTCCATTGAAAAAGGGCTTCAAGATTTGGTTGATAAAGGTGTTGAAGAGGTTTTGTTAATACCATTATATCCGCAATTTGCTATGGCAACAACTGAGACTATTGTGGTTTTAGCCAATGAGATTCAACAAGCACAATTCCCTAATTTAAAGATAGAATCGTTACCAGCTTTTTATAATAATCTTGAATATATTGAAGTCCTTTCAAAATCCATTAAAAAGCATTTAGAAGGCAAAACCTATGAACATCTGTTGTTTTCATATCATGGTGTTCCAGAACGACATATTAGAAAAAGTGACATTACAAAATCTCATTGTAAAATAGATGGGAACTGTTGTAAAACGCCTTCAAAAGCTCATGAATTTTGTTACAGACACCAATGTTATGAAGTTACTAGATTAGTTGGTGAAACACTTAAGCTTAAAGAAGGCACCTTTTCAACATCCTTTCAGTCAAGATTAGGTTTTGATCCTTGGTTACAGCCTTACACAGACAGAACCATTGAACACTTGGGTAAGGAAGGCATAAAAAACATGGCGATTGTAACACCCGCATTTGTAAGCGATTGTTTAGAGACTCTTGAAGAAATAGCCATGGAAGGAGAAGATATTTTTCATGAAATGGGCGGTAAAAATTTTACAACAATTCCTTGTTTAAATGATGATGATTCTTGGGTAGCCTTACTTTCAAAATGGATAAAAAACTGGGCTTAAGGGCATAATACATGGCAAAAATATCTTCCCAAGATTTGGGGTCACTACCTATAAATAAGCTTCTTATAAAACAAGCCGTTCCTGCATCCATAGGTATTTTGGTTATGTCGCTTAACATTTTAGTGGACACTATTTTTGTCGGAAATTGGATAGGTTCCATTGCTATAGCAGCTATTAATGTGGTGTTACCTGTATCATTTTTTATTGCCGCATTAGGTATGTCCATTGGTATTGGTGGCTCATCCATGATATCAAGAGCGTTGGGCGCAAAAGACCATAAAAAAGCATTAAAAACTTTTGGAAATCAGATAACACTTACCTTGTTGCTAACAGTTATATTGGTCATCATTGGATTATCTTTTAAAGACAGCATTATTTTCTCATTTGGAGGCAAGGGAGATATTTTTGATCCTGCAAAAATATACTACACCATTGTGCTTTATGGCGTTCCTTTTCTGGCACTTTGTATGATGGGAAATACCGTTATAAGAGCTGAAGGAAAACCTAAGTTTGCCATGTATGCCATGATGATTCCTTCGGTAAGTAATTTGCTTTTGGATTATATTTTTATTAATATTTTGGATTATGGTATGGAAGGCGCAGCTTGGGCTACCTCAATATCTTATATTATTTGTTTTGCTTTTATTGTTTGGTTTTTCTTATCAAAACATTCCGAGTTAAAAATTAATTTTTCACATTTTGGCTTAAATCCAAAGGTGGTGTCTGAAATAAGTTCTCTTGGGTTTGTTACGTTGGCAAGACAAGCTGTAGTAAGTATCACCTATTTATTCATGAATAATATCTTGTACGATCTAGGCGGAGAAACATCGGTAACATCTTATGCTATTGTTGGCAGAATGCTCATGTTTGCCATGTTTCCTGTGTTAGGCTTAACTCAAGGATTTTTGCCAATTGCGGGTTTTAATTATGGGGCACAAAATTATTCAAGAGTTAGAGAAACCATCAATACGGCCATAAAATATGCCATGATTATGGCTACTTTGGTTTTTGTATTATTGATGGTCTTTCCCGAAGAAATTACAAGAATGTTTACCTCAGATTTGGAGGTTATAAAACAAACACCAAGTAATATGCGCTGGGTTTTTGCTGCCACTCCAATTATAGCCATTCAACTTATTGGTGCTGCTTATTTTCAAGCTATTGGCAAAGCAACACCTGCGTTACTGTTAACCTTATTACGTCAGGGTATCTTTTTTATTCCGCTTATTTTAATCCTTCCAAAGTTTTATGGCGAAATAGGCGTTTGGATGTCTTTTCCCATTTCTGATGTGCTTTCTACCATAGTGACGGCCTATTTTATAAACAAAGAAATAAGAAAAGATTTAATGGAATAATGATTATTTTTACCGCTTTTAAAAAGCTTTAACATGGAATTTTATAATTACATAAAATCGTTTCATCTCATTTTTGTTATTACGTGGTTTGCTGGATTATTTTACATTCCTAGATTGTTTGTCTATCAAATAGAATCATTTTACAAACTATCTCCAGAAAAGGAAATTTTAGGAAAACAACTTAAACTTATGGCAAAGAGGTTATGGTTTATCATTACTTGGCCTTCAGCCATTCTTGCCACCATTTTTGCTGTTTGGTTACTTTTTTTACAACCGTTTTGGCTGGAGCAACCTTGGATGCATGTAAAATTAGGTTTTGTAGTGCTTCTTATTATTTACCATCTTAAAACGCATCAATATTTCAAACAGTTACAAAAGGATGAGGTAAAAAAATCATCCAGCTATATGCGAATTTGGAATGAAGGTGCCACTTTTATTTTGTTTGCCGTTGTTTTTCTGGTGATATTAAAAAATGCCATTAACTGGATTTACGGAATTATTGGCTTGGTAGTGTTAGGGGTTTTAATTATGCTGGGCTTTAGGGTTTATAAGAATTTCAGAACAAAAAATCCGGAAGCTTAAGAGCTGGAAGATTGGTTCAATTATTGCTATCTTTAAGGGTTATTAATAACAAATTAGCATGAATTTAAAAAGCTTGTCTTTACGTACCCGTATCTTTATGGGAATGATACTTTTAGTACTCATGGCATCTGTATTAATTGCTGCTGTAGCCATTTATCAATACAACGAAGAAACAAAAGATTATCATGTACAACGTCTTAATCGAAAGGAAACAAGCATATTAAGCCATATTAACTTTGTGTTAAAAGAAACATCTTATCCAGTAACAACTGAAAATATTCCACTCATTTTTAAAGACGAAATTTATGAAATAGCTGCGGTTCATTCGCTTCAATTAAACTTATATGATTTAGAAGGAACGCTACTAAAAACTTCACGTGCCACGTTTACCACAGACACCTTACAAGTTTGTATTCGGACAGATATATTAAATGAATTATCAAATAAAGCAGAACATCATTATATTGAGAAAAGTCAAGAAAAAGGCGAAACGTTTCAGTCGTCCTATACCTACATAACAGACCAAAAATCCAAACCACTTGCCATATTAAATTTACCGTATTTAGAGAATGATGAGTTTTTATCAAAAGAGCTTAACGAATTTCTTTTAAGGCTTTTTTACGCCTATGCTTTTGTGTTGTTAATGGCCGTTTTAATAGCCTTTATCTTATCAAAATATATTACAAAATCAATTAAAACCATTAGCGATAAAATTAATGCAACTCGGCTAGAAAAAAGAAACGAGAAAATTGAAATTGGCGATACCAGCGAAGAAATTTCTGTTTTAGTAAACTCCTATAACAGCATGATTGATGAGCTTGAAGAAAGCGCTGTAAAATTGGCAACATCAGAACGTGAACAAGCTTGGAGAGAAATGGCAAAACAAGTGGCACACGAAATAAAAAATCCATTAACGCCCATGCGTTTAACGGTTCAAAATTTTCAGAGAAAATTTGACCCTACCGATGAGAACATTCATAAAAAAGTAGATGAATATAGTAAAACATTAATTCAGCAAATAGACACTATGAGCTCTATAGCATCGGCATTTTCAAATTTCGCCAAAATGCCTGCACAGCAAACAGAAACGCTGAATGTAGTAAAAATTGTAAAGCTAGCCTTGGATATATTTAATGAAGATTATATTGTTTTTTCATCTGATGCTGATAGAATTATTGCAAAATTTGACAGAACGCAGCTTATTCGAGTGGTGACCAATTTGGTCAAGAATAGTATTCAAGCCATGCCAGATAGCAGAGAACCTAAAATTTTAGTGCATGTAAAATCTAAAGATAATCAGGTGGTTATAACAGTCTCAGACAATGGTTCTGGTGTTTCTGAGGAAAATAAGGAAAAAGTTTTTGAGCCTAAATTTACTACCAAAACTAGTGGTATGGGACTTGGGCTTGCCATGGTAAAAAATATTGTAGAAATGCATCAAGGAACCATATCATTTGATTCTATCCCGAACAAAGGAACCGTATTTAAAGTAACCATTCCTAAAGAATAGAAAAGGGATTGGTTTACAGTATATTATGTTAACTTTTGTATTAAAATAGGGGTTAATTTATATTCAAAAATCAGAAATGATATTGCATAGCATGTAATACAAAATTAATGAGTAAATAAAAACAATGATGAGTTACAATAATATTTTATCAGAAGTAAGTCACGGTATAAACACCATTACTATCAATAGGCCCAATAAACTTAATGCCTTAAACAAAGCCACTATAAAAGAATTGCACACGGCGTTTAATGATGCTGAAAATGATGCAGATGTTAAGGTTATTATAGTGACCGGAAGCGGTGAGAAAGCTTTTGTTGCTGGGGCAGATATTAGTGAGTTTTCAGATTTTAGTGTAAACGAAGGAAAAAAACTAGCAGCAAAAGGGCAAAAAATATTATTTGACTATATAGAAAACTTGTCAAAGCCAGTTATTGCTGCTATTAATGGCTTTGCACTTGGTGGCGGACTTGAATTAGCCATGGCTTGCCACTTTAGAATTGCAAGTGATAATGCTAAAATGGGATTGCCCGAAGTGTCTCTAGGATTAATTCCTGGTTATGGTGGTACGCAGCGTTTACCTAATTTAGTTGGGAAAGGACGCGCTATGGAAATGATTTTAACAGCTGGTATGATTGATGCCAATCAAGCCTTAACGTTCGGGCTGGTAAATTATGTTACCACCTTAGAATCTCTAATGCCATTATGCGAAAAGTTAGCAGATAAAATTTTAAGAAACTCATCGGTTGCCATGAAGGCAGCCATAAAAGCCGTTAATGCCAATGATGTTGATGGTGTAAATGGGTTTGAGGTAGAAATTGATGAATTTGGAAAATGTTTTGGCACCAAAGATTTTGTTGAAGGCACTACCGCGTTTTTACAAAAACGTAAAGCTGATTTTCCTGGCGAATAAACCATGTGTTTTTAAGAAAAAAGCGTAAAAAAACAGCCTCTCTAAACCCCATAAAAATGCCACTAATGCACGAATAATTTAAATTAAATAAAATTTGTGTGTTTAAATATTTATAAGGTTTTGCGTTTAATGAGAAGCCGTGGATTAAAAAGCAATTCATTTTTAGTTTAGCTTTACTTTTAAATTAGCCCTAAACTTGTTATTTCTTATAGCTGTTGTTTACTGGTTTTATTTTAATTGGCTCAATTTTAAATCCTGCATTTTTCAATTGCTCAAGTATTCCACATCTTTTTTTTAAATGAAAATATCCCACTGCAATAAAAGCGTTTTTCTTGCTTAGTAAATTTGGTATTGTTTTCATCCAATCATTATTCCTTTGTAGAATTAATATGTCAGATTCACACGCCTTATCAAACTGATAATCTAATTCAAAATTTCTGTAATTATTTGCTAGTGCGCAATTATTCATATTTGGCGTATCAGTTGTCATTTGATTTATCCACGCACTAATTTTTTTTCTTTCTTGCTTCCAATTAGGATTATTATTTTCTTTTTCTATCAAATTTAACTGTAAACTATCTGTCTCTAAACCTAAAATTTCAATTTTGTTTTCTTCAGCAATGTGCTTTAAATAATTGTCTAAATGGTCAAATTTATCTATTGGTAAGGTAGTTTGGCATTTCCGTTTTTGAAATTCCTGTTGTAATTTCCACCGTATTTCTAATGGTTTCAGTTTATACAAATCGACTTTCCATTCTTTAGCAATTTCTTTAAGTTTTTTTAAGTCTTTTTTCTTTAGCATTTTTTCAATTTCTAAAGACGGCTTTCTATTCTCAATAATTTTTCGAGTATTTTCTATTTTGTCAATTGACTCAAAAACGGCCAATTCTGAATTAATAAGAGCTTCTTTAATTTTAGGAATTGAATCAACAAATGAATTACCAAACTGATGAAAAGTTCCAACAACAAAAGAAGTTCTGTCATTGATAGTGTCTGTTACTTTCCATAAAATTGTGTTTTGACAAATCGATAATTGAGAAATCTTCAAAACAATAAAAATGTTTAATGCGTGTTTCATTAAATCATTATGTGTTTTATTCCAATATGGCTATGTGCCAATACAGAACATTATGGCTCGTTTAAACATAACCCCAACATTAATTTATTGATGGATGTTAAAATAAATCTATTCCTCTTCTTCAGGAGTTTTAATTGTAGCTGGCTTTATAGAACTATCATGAGACTTGTAATATTCTTCTAAAAGATTCATAATGGCATTTAGCAAATCTTTGGTTTCCAGTAACACACTAAAATATAAGGTGGTATTTTTAGGGCTTACTTCTTCAGTACGTGTACGTTCTACCTGTTTTTGAATCTTATCTGTAACCAACTTTGAAATCTCTTCCTTTCTAGTTAAGATAACCCCTATTTCCTCAAAAGATCTGGATTCAAAAGCTTTTCTGGTATTTTCAAATAAGCGCTCAAAACGTTCATCAACTTCTTTTAATTCTTTTATTTGGCTGAATTTTAATTTTTTATGATTGTTTTGAATATGCTTATGGCTGACTTTAGAAATGTATTCTAATGATTGGGTCATGTCTTGTAAATATCCTAAAACGTGAATATAAAAATTACTGGCGCCAACACTGGTTTCATCTAAATTTTTGATGAAGTAATAAATGTTATCACGTAATTCATCAATTTCATTGGATAGTTTTTCAACTTGCTTTTTGTTTTTTCTTAGAGATGTTAAATCCTGTTTTGCGAGTCCGTTAATAGCATTGGAATAAATTTTATTGCCCCTACTTATCACATTGGCAATATTGCCGGCGCTTTCGTAAATAACCCCTTGAATAGAACTGCTTTCAGCTTTTATCAATCGGTCTTCAACTTTAATATCTTTTAACTTTTTTTTATGTGCAAGATAATTTCTACCAATAAGAACCATCGCTAATATTAATAACACAGTAACCATGATGGGTACATGAATGTTAATGAGGTAAGCAATTAAAGCGGAAGCAGAAAAAGCAATAATGGCCGTAAAAAACCAACCACCAATAACGTTTAATACACCTGCAACTCTGTAAACCGCACTTTCTGCGCCCCAAGCTCTATCTGCCAAAGAGGTTCCCATCGCAACCATAAAGGTAACATAAGTGGTAGATAATGGTAATTTCATAGAGGTTGCTAGTGATATTAAAACCGCAGCGACCATTAAGTTTACGGCTGCTCTTACCATATCAAAAGCCGGAAGTTCCTGGGTTTTTATTTGTGATACCGTTAAAGTGGTTGTATCAAACCTTTTATCAATCTTTTCTTGCCAGGATTTAGGCAGAACATAAGAGTAAACTTGCGACATGCCTACAGCAAATCTTACAAAATTTCGAGACAAGTAATTAGGTTGAAAACGCTCTTTAACATCTTCTTGTCTTGATAAATCAACCGAGGTTTTTACTACATCTTTGGCTTTTTTTGAAAACCATAAGGTAACCACCATTATTAAACCAGCAAATAATAAAATGAATGGTTGTGTTTCAACCTTGTCAGCCAAACTTATCATACTATATTGTGTAGCCAATTCTCCGCTTGCAGACCAATCTAAGTAAGCATTGTAAGCAGCAATAGGAACCCCAATAAAATTTACCAAATCATTTCCTGCAAAAGCAAGTGCCAAGGCAAAAGTCCCAATCATGATGATGATTCTATAAATATTGGTCTTAAAAACCTTTACTAATAAAAAGGATATAATGGTCCAGAAAATAAAGTTTACAGTTAATAAAGCATAAGTATTTTGAGTTAACGAACTTATAAGGCTACCATTCATAAAAGTAGCCCCTTTTAACCCTTTGATAATGATAAAATAAGCGATGGATGTAATGGCAATTCCACTAAATATAGAGCCATACCAAGAAGGTTTCTCATCAAATTTAAAGGTCAATAACATCCTTGAAACCCATTGCACCAGCGCTCCAACCGTAAAAGCTATGACAACTGATAATAAAATGCCAAAAATAATTTCAATGGCTTTTTCATTATTGATGTAATGTCCTAAATCCAGAAATGTTTGGGAATCGTTTTTTGAAATTTTTATTAAAGCAATGCAAACCGAAGCACCAAGCAGTTCAAAGACTATGGAAACGGTTGTTGACGTGGGAAGACCTAAGGTGTTAAAGAAATCGAGTAGTAAGATATCGGTAATCATGACCGCCATAAAAATAATCATGATTTCATTGAACATAAATTCACCAGGATTGAAAATTCCTTTTCTTGCTACTTCCATCATACCACTGGATGTTAATGCTCCAACGGCAACGCCAACACTTGCTACAATGATGATGGTTTTATAAGAAACGGCTTTAGAACCTATGGCAGAATTTAAAAAATTTACGGCATCATTACTAACGCCTACCACCAAGTCTGCAATAGCTAAAAAGGCTAAGGCAGCTATCATGTAGATATAAATATTTTCCATTTATAATGTTAAAAAAAGACAAAACAAATTTCATATTTTAAATTGAACTCAATGTTATGCAAATGTTATGTTCTTACTAATTTTGACAGTAAATAATGGCCGTAAACAGCCTGTTTTGTTATTCAAAATTATATTCCAATGTTAAATTTACATTATTTTTTTAATTCTAATGTATTGAAAATCAATTGTTTAATAATTTAATGTTAAGTTAATGTTACCTAAAAGTTTTATTAATGTAAAATATAGACTATATTTGTTATGTAATTATTAACCTATAACCCCATAACATAATGAAAAATATAATATTTGTATTCGTATTCTTAGTAGCTAGCTATAGCTTTTCTCAAGATAATTTAAAAAAAGTAACAACCGTTGAAAAAGGAGACTTAATAGAAGCTACCTATTATAGTGCCAATGGAAGCATTGAGCAACAAGGAACTTTTAATAAAGAAGGAAAACTTCATGGATTATGGGTTGGCTATAATGCAGAAGGAGAAAAAGTAACTTCTGGAAATTATGAAAACGGTAAAAAAGTTGGTAAATGGCTTTTTTGGAACGATGATACTTTAAAAGAAGTAAATTACGAAAATTCTCAAATCAGTAGTGTTGTTGAGAAAGATAAAAACTCCAAGATTGTTTACTAATTGATTGAATTACATTGAATAGAAAAAGCTCCTAAGGAGCTTTTTCTATTTTTATATAAATATCTGTAATCTAAAATTTATAACTGTATCCTAAAGAAAATTCAGTACCTGGTTGTCTTAAAGAATATAATTGATTGGTTGCTCCAAAAGACTCAAACTCACTTAACTTATCATCATTTAAGATGTTAGTTACCTTAATATCTATGCTGCTTCTTCGTTTTTCACCAAAAGATTTATTTAAGGTGAAATTTAAGCTGTTAAATGGTTGCGTGTAAACATCTGGAACTAAACCGATACCTACAGTTTCAAGAGTGGAACCTTGTATATTATAAAAAATACCTGTTTGAAATCCTATATCAGAATTATTGTAATCTAGACCAACGTTAATCAAATAAGGTGCTTGACCCTGTAAATCACGTTCACGATCTATGACCTCACCATCTCTTTTGGCATTATTTCTGGCTTCAAATTCATCGTCAGACATCGTTAATTCTGATTTAATGATTGAAACATTCATATTAAGTTTTAGGTTGTTTAAACTTTCGGCTATAAAACCCAATCGTTGTCTAAATTCAACTTCTGCACCATAAACTTTGGCGTTACCCAAATTATCTACGGTAAGCTGGGTTGGTGCTTCTAAAAAGAAGGCTTGTTCAATAGGGTCTTTAAAATCTTTATAAAAACCACTTATAGCAAACATTTGACTATCATCACCAAAACGTTCAAACCTTAAATCAAAGTTATTAACATAGGTTGGAACTAAATTAATATTTCCAATAAATAATCTGTTTGTAATAGGGTCAAATATTTGTGCTACAGAAGCTTCTTTAAAGGAAGGTCTAGCGGTAGTTCTGGAATAGGAAGTTCTTAAATTTGCTTTATTATTTAAAGCGTAAATAAGGTTGGCCGATGGAAAAAGGTCAAACTCATCAATAATCAACTCTCTATCAAAAGTTTGAGCGTTATTACGTCCTGTGTAATATGAATTGAATAATTCGGTTCTTAATCCTAAAACCGTTTTAAAACGATCGGTTAAATTAAACTCAGCAGATAGATACGTTGCACCAATTCTTTGTTCGCCTTCATAAGCATCATTAGGATTAAACTGGTCTCCAAAAACTAAGTGCGATCCTCCATTGGTTGATGTTGGTGTCCATAAATTTTCAGTTGCTAATAAATTATCGGGGTTACCATCAAATAAGAAGCTATCATCTCCCGTAATAAAAAATGTATAGTCATCGATACTAAAATCTCTAAATTTATAGGTGTAAGCACCACCAAACTTCAAATTCGCAGGTCTGTTAAATAGGTCAAACTTTTTATCGAAATCTACTTTCCCTGCCCAGTTTTCCTCAATTAAGTTTCTCCATATTTGTATTGGAAAAGTAGTTGAACTTGGACTTATTATAAAATCTCCATTTTGAGTTTCTCTTAAAGGTGTAATTCGGTGCGCTTTATCCATAACTTTTGAAAAGGTTGGTGAAATAACCCAATCAAAATCCATAGCTCTTTCTGCTTTACCCAATCTGTGGCTACCACCTATTTGTAAATTTGAAATAGCACGCTCTGTGTAGGTTAGCGAGTTTTTTTGTAAAGGCTCAAAGCCTCCACCTACTCCATCTTCTGAAATACCCTGGTTAAAAAAACCGGCAGCAGACTCTCCGTTCTGTATGTGTAGAAAATTTACTTTATACTTTGATAAATCTGTTTTATAAGTTAGCCCAACTAAACCATTTAAGATAATGTTGTTAATCCCCTCTGAGCCGTTAGAAAACAGGACAGCGTTTAGCTCATTTTCCGCAGAATCACTAAAGTTTTTAAGGTAAGCACCATCATTTCTGTTTTTATAAAAAATGGTTTCATTCTTATAAGAAAAAGATGCCTGATACCCTAATTTATCATCGCCAACATTGTATTGATTTCCTAAGGTAAAACCAAAGTCAAAATTCATATTGCTGGTTTCTTGTTTTGCTTGTAATTCCTTTTGAAATCTACTGGTTAGCGAGGTTAGTAAGAGCCTATCATCAAAAGTACCAGGAATTGGTTGATATCTGTTAATTGGTAAGTTTCTTGTTCCATCGTCAAATCCAAAAAAATCAGTGTCACTTCCAGTATAAGACAAATAATTGTCATTAAAGTGCATATCTGGGTTGTAACCAGCTCCAAAAGATATGGTGTACTCTGCTTTAGAAGGAAAGTCTTTAGTTATCACATTTACAATACCACCAGTAAAATCAGCAGGATATTCAGCAGAAGCTGATTTTAATACAATGACGTTGTCTAAGATATTGGTTGGAAACAAATCCATCTGTATGGTGTTTCTGTCTGGATCTAGACCAGGAATGTCTACACCATTTAAAATAGATTTTGTGTAGCGGTCTCCAAGACCACGAACATACACATACTTGCCTCCTTGGATAGATACACCAGGAACACTTTTTATGGCACTGGCCACATTACTAGCGCCTGAACTTTTGATTGCTTGCGCAGAGAGACCGTCTAATACCACAACAGAATTCTTTTGCAAACTCAAAACCGAATTTTCAGTGTTTCTTTTTGTGGAGGTAGTAATTACAACGGTATCCAATGTATTGGTTGTTAACACAACATCTAGAGTAACAATTTCATTTGATTTGACTACCACCTCAGAAATTTCTTGGGTTTCGTAACCAACAAAAGAAAAAACGATGGTGTAAGTTCCTGCTTCTAACTCTAGTTCGTATTTTCCGTCAAAATCAGAGGAAGTCCCTTTGGTAGTTCCTTTAACTAAGATGTTTGCAAAAGCCATCGGTTCATTAAAGTCTCCGTCTATAACGGTTCCTACTACTTTACTTTGGGCAGAAGAAATATAGCTTACGAGAATAAAAACAAAAATTAAAACGTTTTGTATATTTTTCATATTAAGAATTATATAACCCACCACTCTTTAAGTGATGGGTTTAATGTGTTTATAAAGCGAATTTTTAAAATCCTAAATTGCCAGCAGTATTGGCATAAGTCCATCCAAGGTTTGATGTGATAGCACCTTTGGTTTGAGCACCTTTTGTTACAGCTGAAGCAAAATCTCCAAAGCCAGTTACAGTTACGGTTGCTGCTGTGTTTTTAAATAAGGTAGTTACATCGGTTACACCTTCTGGTAAAACAATTTCCCAAGCTGCAAAGCTCAATAAACCATTATTGTAGTTGGTAGCAACGCCATCATTATCCAATTCAACATCAGAAGCAGCTTTAAAACCATAAGCATACACGTTTTCTGTATGTCCTTGAGCTCCACTTCTGTAATCAGCATACTCACCATTAGATGTAACGGTATTACCAATCATGGTTAAATCTCTTAAAATGAATGCACCATTAGCAGACCCTTCTGGACCGTCAATTTCTAAACCATGATCAGAGATATCACCTAAAACAACAACAGCATTATCAATAGTTCCAGAATAAGCTTGGTCTATGTCTAAACCATCATCACCAACAGCCCAAATTAATAAGTTAGATGCATTTACAGTACCTCCAAAAAATTCAATACCATCATCTACATTGCCAACAACTTCAATATTATCTACTAATGTATTACTACCTACCCCACCAAGAGTAAGCCCATTTATTTCGTTTCCTTCACCAATTAAAGCACCTCCATGTCTGATAGAGATAAATCTTAAGTTACCTGAATCATCTAAAGGATCAGTTCCTCCGTATTGACCAAACGTATCATCAGCAGGAATACCTTCAATTTGAGCAGTTACAATATCACCAGAAAAAGAACAAGGGGCATTACCAAGAATTAGTAAACCACCCCAAAGACCTCTATCATTTTCTGATAAGTTAGTTCCTTGAGTTTGCCCACAAGTTATATTATCACTAGTAGAAGTAAAAATGATTGGTTGTGTTGCAGTACCTTGAGCATTAATTTTACCACCTCTGGCAACAATTAAAGCAGAAGCTAAAGAACCTGTACCAGAAGAACCTTTAATAATGGTACCTGGATTAATTGTTAAAGTTACACCCGTTGGTACCACAACTTTTTGGTTAAGTTGGTAAATGTTGTCTGCAGTCCATGTTGTGTTTTCAGAAATAAAACCTGTTACAGCTACTGTTGGGCAGGTTTCTTCACCGCCACTACCACTGCCGTCATTAATGATGATAGTTCTTTCCTCTATTATTATTGGTGTGTCATCATCTTGAAAACACCCTGTGAATACTAAAGAAGATGTAATTAAAAGAGTAAAAAGTAATTTTTTCATGAGAATAATTTTTAGATAATTTTTTTTAGATAATTTTTAAATTTAATTACGCAAAGAAAGCTAGTTAATGTAAAGATGAAGTTACCTAAGGATTAAACAACTGTAATAAAAGCGTTATGCTTGTGTTAACTTATATCCTTTAAAAAGACGATCAAGAAACCATTAGTTAACATTGAAAAAATAAAAAAGAAGTCCGTTTTAAAATTAGCAGAAAGATGACTGTAGAAATTTTGGCAGATATAATTTTGAAATGAACAGAAGGGAATTGATTTAATATAGTACCCAGAAATTACTTTAGCTTAAGAAGGATTCTTTAAGGAAGCAAGTTCGTTTAAAGCGATGGTTTTAGCGGCTAAAGCTAATTTAATATCCGATGTTTGAGCGCCGTTAACTTCAACCTCAATTTCTTTGGTTTCATAGCCAGGAAAACTACAAACTAAAGTGTATTGACCGTCTTGAAGGTTTTCAATGTAAAAAAGACCTGTAACGTCTGAAGTTGACTTTATGGATGATCCTTTTATTGAAATACTGGCAAACATTAAAGGTTCGTTATTTAATTCTTTATCAAGCACTTTGCCGACGATTATTCCTGAATTTTGAGAAAAACCCAAACTG
>PFKE01000070.1 GCA_002784145.1 Flavobacteriaceae bacterium CG_4_10_14_3_um_filter_33_47
TTATGGCACTCATACACCCATTTAGAAATGACCGGTAGTTTGTATGAACTGGACGATTATGGAGAAGCCATGCATATTCAATGGAAAAATTTAATCCTTCCCGCCGTGGTTTTAGGCATTCGTCCGTTGGCAGTGGTCATTCAGCTCATGAGAAATTCGTTGCTCGAAGTCTTTAACCAAGATTATATTCGAACCGCACGTTCAAAAGGCTTGAGCGAATTTCAAATCATTTGGAATCACGCCATTAAAAATGCTATGAATCCAGTAGTTACCGCTATATCAGGTTGGTTTGCATCCATGTTGGCAGGTGCTGTTTTTGTCGAATATATTTTTGGCTGGAATGGCTTAGGAAAAGAAATAGTCAATGCTTTAAACACCTTAGATTTACCCGTCATTATGGGTTCAGTGTTAATCATTGCCATCCTGTTTATAATTATCAATATTTTTGTGGATATAATTTACGCATGGTTAGACCCAAAAGTAAAATTAAACTAAATTTGCATCTTAAACTTCAAATCAATGCATACATGAAAAAGTTTATAGGAATTTTTATGGGCTGCTTAATTTTCTTGGGCTGTAACACCCAAGAACCCACCAAGTTTTCTGAAGAAGCTTTAAACGATACGTTCATGACATTAAATGGCGAATCGATTGCCTTTAAAGACCTCTTGCAAAACCATAAAGGATCCAACGTAGTTATAGATATTTGGGCTTCTTGGTGTAAAGACTGTGTTGGTGGTATGCCAAAAGTGAAAAAACTTCAAAAAGAACACCAAGACGTGACTTATATTTTTTTATCCTTAGACAAAAACGTCGAGGCATGGAAAAAAGGGATTGAAAAATATGATGTAAAAGGCGAACACTATTTCATGTCATCAGGTTGGAAAGGCCCTTTTGGTTCTTTTGTAAATTTAGATTGGATACCAAGATATATGGTCGTAGATAAAGAAGGACATATTAAACTATATAAGGCTGTGGAAGCAGACGATACAAACATTAAAGACGTATTATAATGAGACAACAAATTGTAGCAGGAAACTGGAAAATGAATAATGATTTAGCCCAAACAGAATCATTGATTACCGAACTAAAAAAACAAACAAAAACCTCAAAAGCCGAGGTTATGGTAGCCCCAACGTTTACCAACCTATTTAGGGCTTTTGATGCCTTGCGCACTACAGACATTGAGGTGATTGCACAAAACATGCACTTTGCAGAAAACGGTGCTTATACGGGTGAAATTAGTGCGAGTATGTTAAAAAGCGTTGGCATTACTACCGTTATTTTAGGGCATAGTGAGCGTCGCGAGTATTTTAATGAAACCGATGCCATGTTGGCTAAAAAAGTAGATGCCGCTTTAGCAAATGCTATGAGAGTCATTTTCTGCTTTGGAGAAGTTTTAAACGATAGAAAATCCAGTAATCATGAACAAGTGGTTGAAAGCCAAATTAAAAACGCCCTGTTTCATTTAGAAGCTTCTGCATTTAAAAACATTGTATTGGCTTATGAGCCCGTTTGGGCCATAGGTACCGGCGAAACAGCAAGCCCAGAGCAAGCCCAAGACATGCACGCCTTTATTAGAAAAACCTTAAGCGACACATATGGCAAAACCGTCGCCGAATCGGTATCCATTCTTTACGGTGGCAGTGTAAAACCCAACAATGCCCAAGAAATTTTTGGCAAGCCCGATGTAGATGGTGGTTTAATAGGAGGCGCTGCCTTAAATGCAGCCGACTTTTTCGACATTGTAAATGCCTTTTAAGCGATAAAAATAAGGTGGGCGTTACCCACGCTTTGGGCGTGGGTCGCGCTTTTCACTATATCTTTTTCTCGTGCCTCAAAAAAGGATGCCGTTTCAATCGCTAACGCAGGCAAGCACCAAGGCCTATTCACCAAATCCATGTTAAGTCATACATCCAAATGTCAAATACCATATATTTAGGGTTTTATTTTAAAGTACAACCGCTTCAACCAGGAGCAGAAATCCTCATTGCAGAATTAGGAGAAGCCGGTTTTGAAAGTTTTGTTGAGACCGATGAAGGTGTGTCCGCTTATATTCAAAAAGAAGCGTGGCATGAACATCTTTTAGACGATATTCAAATTTTAAACTCCAACGAGTTTGTAATCACCTTCACTTTTGAAGAGATAGAACAAATCAACTGGAATGAAGCATGGGAAAAGAATTTTAATCCCATTGTTGTTGATAATCTTTGTTCGGTTCGTGCCCCTTTTCATGAAAAACCTAATACAGCGTACGATATTATCATTGAGCCCAAAATGAGTTTTGGTACAGGTCATCATGAAACCACCCATATGATGATTCAGCATATCTTAAAAAATGACTTTGCTAATAAATCGGTGTTGGATATGGGTTGTGGTACAGCCGTTTTAGCCATTCTAGCCGAAAAAAAAGGCGCAAAACCTATCGATGCCATTGATTATGATAACTGGTGTTATCTTAATAGTCTTGAAAATGTAGAACGAAACCATTGTAAGCACATTACCGTTATAGAAGGCGATGCCCGTGTTTTGAAGAGCAAAAAGTACGATGTTATTATAGCCAATATAAACCGCAATATTTTGTTGCAAGACATGCAAACCTATGTTTCGTGCCTAAATGCACATGGCATGTTGTTTTTAAGCGGTTTTTATAATGATGATATTCCCTTGATTCAAGAAGCTTGTGAAAAACAAATGTTAAAATTAGCAGAAATATTGGAAAGAAATCATTGGGTTTCTCTAAAATTTTTAAATTAGTACAAAATCTTTGTTATGAGTGCTAAAGAAAAAGTTTCAGAAAAAGTTAGTGTCAAAGAAAAACTGGTTTCCCAAAAAGAGATTGTGTTGTACAATGATGATGTCAACACCTTCGATCATGTTATAGAAACCCTTATCAATGCCTGTGAACACACTCCTGAACAAGCAGAACAGTGTTCATTAATAGTGCATTATAATGGGAAATGTACGGTAAAAACGGGTCCTTACAGCGACTTAAAACCGCGTTGTTCTATGTTGGTAGAAGCGGGTTTAAGTGCTGAAATTGTGTAACTGAGTCCGTTAAAATATTATTTCTTCTTACAAGTGCTTAGTCCAAAAGGCGCATAAAGCGGACAAAAGCTTATAAAACTTGTTAATAATAAAATAAGCGAAAATGCCATAAGCACATAGGCCAATGTGCCTTCTATTACATTAAAATAGTACAACGCTGCTATTACCAAAGCTAACACGATTCGAATGCCCTTGTCTGCACTTCCCACATTTTTTTTCATAATATAAAGTTTAATTTATTGTTTAAGTCGTTTATTAAATGACCTCTACGCCGAGCGTACAAGGTCTCAGAATCAAGAAACTAGAACTTTTCGTCCGGTCTCTTGGTTCTTATTTCTTGGTTCTTTGCACAACCAGATTATCAAGACGCTACACACCAGGCTGTCCGGATAGCCATCGAAACCTCTGGGAATTTTTAGATTAAAAACAATGCTCTCCTGGCCAGACTTTAAGTAACCAAAAAAATCTAATGGTGCCGTTACTACAAATATAGTAAACCCATCCGATTCTTGAAAACAAAAAATACTGCCCCATTCTCCCGATAGCCATCGGGCTTCCTCGCAGCAACCAAAGACCGCTAATGCCAATGCTGTAAAGCAATCTCATCCTTAGAACCGCCAAACCAAACACTGCTATGTCCTCTCGATAGCTTTAGAAAATCTTCGCAGTGGCAAATTTTATTAATAAATAAAATTTATTGAATAAAAAAATCTTAAATGTTCATTTTAAGTACTTTAACTTTTTTTAAGACTTATTATTGTACGCTTTTAACTATTAATTTTGTTAAAAACTTGTTGACAATGTTTATAACTATGTCTATGAACTATAAATTTTTCTTATGAACTTTGTAAAACCAGTTAGGTGCAACAGGTCGTGCATACTAAGGTAAAATTATATATTATAACCCGTTGTGCATTATGAATTAAAAGAAAAAAGTTGTTCATCTTACTGAAAATCAGTAAATTGATTTAACTACAAATCATTAATAATGAACA
>PFKE01000130.1 GCA_002784145.1 Flavobacteriaceae bacterium CG_4_10_14_3_um_filter_33_47
AAAGTGTTATGAAAAACCATCCGTTTTTCAAACTTTTCCTCTTTGACCCCGGGGCAGAGCCCCGAGGTATTCTCTTCGAATAAACTCCATATGTTAAAACTTTGATGGGATGTAAAAATATTATATTTTTGCATCCCAATTTTAGTTATATAAATTGCTGATTATTAAATATTAAATACCCTTTTTGGGCTATATACCATTAAAAATGAATATTACAAGAGAAAACCTTGATGCGTTAAACGCTGTTGTGAAAGTTGATATTGCTAAAGAAGATTATAGCGATAAGGTCGAAAAAATCTTAGCCAATTATCGTAAAACAGCAAACATACCTGGTTTTAGAAAAGGACACGTTCCTATGGGAATGGTTAAAAAACAATACGGTAAGGCTGTTCTTGTTGATGAGGTTAATAAACTGTTACAAGACGCTTTGAATAAATATTTAACAGAAGAGAAATTGGATGTTTTAGGGCAACCATTACCAAAAACCCAAGATACTATTGATTGGGATGCCGAAGGTTTTTCTTTTGAATTTGAATTAGGTTTAGCACCAGAATTTGAAATAGAATTAAAAAGCAAAAAGGCCATTACGCAGTACAATATTGTGGCCGATTCTAAAATGATTGATGAACAAGTTGAGACTATTCAAAAGCAATACGGTAAGTTGGTATCTCAACAAGTTGTTGAAAACGATAGCGAAATAACTGGGACTTATAAAAATGATGATCACGACATTGAAAACACCATTACCTTAACGTTAGATAAGTTTAAAGAAAAATCAACGTCTAAAAAGTTTGTTGGCGCAAAAGTAGGCGACATCATTTCGTTAGAAACCAAAGGGCTTTACACCGATGAGCATGATTTAATGCATGCTTTAAAAGTTGGGCATGACAAAGTACATGGTTTAGACATTTCAGTAACATTTACCATTACCGAAATAAACAAACGTGAATTGGCTGAATTAGATCAAGAGTTGTTCGATAAATTATTTGGTAAAGACGTTGTAAAATCCGTTACAGAATTAAAATCCAAAATAAAAGAAGACGCTGAAAAGCAATTCATCCAACAAGCAGACCAAAAGCTTCTAAATGATGTAACAGAATATTTAGTTGATAGTACAAAGTTTGATTTGCCAGCCGAATTTTTACAAAAATGGTTGCGAACAGCGGGTGAGCAACCTTTGGATGTGGAACAAGCGAAAGAAGAATATGATAAGTCTGAAAAAAGTTTGCGCTATCAGTTAATCGAAGGTAAATTAATTACCGATAACAACATACAAGTAACTATTGAAGATATAACCGGGCACGCCAAAGAAATGATAAAAGGACAAATGGCTCAATTTGGTCAATTAAACCCTTCTGATAAAGAGTTGGAAGATATTGCTGCTCGTGTGTTATCAAACAAAGATGAAGCAAGACGTATTTCAGAACAGTTGATTAGCCAAAAATTGCTAAATCTTTACAAGGAAAAAGCAAATTTAAAGGTTATAGAAGTCACTTATGAAAATTTTATCAAAGAAGCTTATAGTAAGAAATAAGCCCTCTATTAATAAATAATAATTCCTTATATTTAGGTGCCCAATTTTTTATAAAATAAAGCGCCTATTTTTTTAGAAAAATCTTAATTGTGAAAAGGGTATTTATTTTTCATAATTAAGATTTTCGCATCCTGAAAAAAATCAGGATTTCAACAAAAGTTTAATAATAAAATTTAACAATGGATTACGCAAAGGAATTTGAAAAATTCGCCATAAAGGACCAAGGGATAAGCAGTACTTATTACAATAAAATAATGAGTAGTATGTACCCAACAAATTTAACCCCTAACATTATTGAAGAACGCCAAATGAACATCGCTATTTTTGATGTATTTTCTCGTTTAATGATGGATAGAATTATTTTTATGGGAACAGCTATTAATGACCAAGTAGCAAACATTATACAAGCACAGTTATTATTTTTAGAAAGTACCGATGCTTCAAAAGACATTCAAATTTATATCAATTCACCTGGAGGAAGTGTGTATGCAGGTTTAGGGATTTATGATACCATGCAATTTATAAAACCCGATGTAGCAACCATTTGTACAGGTATGGCGGCATCTATGGGAGCTGTTCTATTATGCGCTGGAGCTAAAGGAAAAAGAAGTGGCTTAACGCACTCCAGAGTCATGATTCATCAACCTTTAGGAGGCGCGCAAGGTCAAGCCAGTGATATAGAAATTACTGCAAGAGAAATATTAATCTTGAAGGAAGAACTATATAAAATTATCAGTAAGCATACGGGTCAAGATTACGACAAAGTGTATGCAGATAGTGATAGAGATTACTGGATGAAAGCTGATAAAGCCAAGCAATACGGTATGATTGACGAGATTTTGGCTCGTAATTAAATAAAAATTTGTAACTTTAACGAATTGTTATAGAGGGATTTATAGCATTTTGTTCCCTAGAATAGATAAAATTTAATGGCAAAAGAAGAATTAGAATGTTCGTTTTGTGGTCGTAAAAAACCAGAAACAAACTTATTAATAGCAGGATTAGATGCTCATATATGCGATAGGTGTATTGAGCAAGCGCATGGTATTGTAATAGAAGAATCAAAACAAACAGATAGTAGTGACTTATTTGCAGAATTAAAACTACGCAAACCACAACAAATAAAAGACTTTTTAGATGGTTATATTATTGGTCAGAACATGACAAAAAAAGTCATGTCTGTTGCCGTTTACAATCACTATAAAAGATTGCTGCAGCCTATCACCACAGATGATATTGATATTCAAAAGAGTAATATCATTATGGTTGGTCAAACAGGAACCGGTAAAACATTGATTGCTAAAACCATAGCAAAAATGCTTAACGTGCCTTTAGCCATTGTAGATGCCACGGTTTTAACAGAAGCAGGTTATGTAGGAGAAGATGTTGAAAGTATTTTAACTCGTTTGTTGCAAGCTGCAGATTATAATTTGGAAAAAGCAGAAAAAGGCATTGTATTTATTGATGAGATAGATAAAATTGCTCGTAAGAGTGATAATCCTTCTATTACCAGAGATGTATCTGGAGAAGGTGTGCAACAGGCATTGCTTAAACTTTTGGAAGGAACCGTTGTTAATGTTCCACCCAAAGGTGGTCGTAAACATCCAGATCAAAAATTTATTGAAGTTAATACTGAAAACATTTTGTTTATAGCTGGAGGAGCTTTTGATGGTATTGAACGTCATATTTCAAGAAGATTGAATATGCAAGCCGTTGGTTACAGTGCATCCATGTCTGATGAGGTTGTGGATAAAGACAATTTATTGCAATACATCATTCCAAAAGACTTAAAAGATTTTGGCTTAATACCAGAAATCATAGGAAGATTACCAGTTCTTACATATATGGATCCATTAGATTCAAAAACATTGAGAGCTATTTTAACTGAACCAAAAAATGCCATAATTAAACAATATAAAAAATTGTTTACCATGGATGATATTGATTTTACAATTACAGATGGTGCTTTAGATTTTATTGTAGATAAAGCCATTGAATACAAACTTGGAGCAAGAGGATTACGTTCACTCTGTGAAGAAATATTAACCGATGCCATGTTTGAACTTCCTAGTAGTAACGAGAAAAAACTTAATGTTACGAAGCTATATGCAGAAGAAAAAATCTCAAAAACTACCATTAAAAAATTGAAAGCGGTATCTTAAAAATAATAAGTATCTATATAAATAAAGCCGTCTCACAACCAGAGGCGGTTTTTTTATTCCAAAGAATTACCTAAATCAAACAATCGTTATTTATACCATTTTGCATCATAAACGTACTGCTCATGATTTTTGAGCCAAAAGCATTATTACGGTAGTTGGTTTCTTTGTCATAAGGATTGGTAGTTAACGCTAATCCTTGACCTATACGGAACATGATATTCCGTTTTAAAAAATAGAAGTTGTAATGACCATATATGGCGTAATTATTTCCTAAAACATCATTTTTTAAATTCTGATAAGAAAATGACAAACCATAATCTGGATAAT
>PFKE01000047.1 GCA_002784145.1 Flavobacteriaceae bacterium CG_4_10_14_3_um_filter_33_47
TTACAGGTGGGAATTCCATATATCCCATACTAGGATAGTTTCCAGTTTCAATGTGCAATAATTCGTCCCCTTGAAATCCTGAATTAGAGTCAGCAATTAGATGAAGTGTTAATTTTAAAACACAAAAAAAAGCTATGATTAAAAAAATTTTTCTATTCAGCATATGGTTGTTCAAATGACAGGTAACGGTTTGACTATAAGTAGTAGCGGATTTTTACATACAATCCTTTCGGCTTTGCATTGACCTTTGTTTTATAGTTATACTCTCGTTTTATCACTTATACCGCTATTATTTATACACATTATTGGCGGTATAAGTGATAAAATTTGAGCTTTGAATTATTTTAGAACTTGAAAGATTCCTAATAAAGCCGACAATATTACCAACCAATGGATAATGATGTTGAGATATAAATTTTTTCTGAAAATATATATAATTCCAAAAATAATACCAGTAATTAAGAACCACCAAAATTGGTCTATTGATTTTAATCCGTGCTGAAAGATAAAAGGAATTGAAGCTATTAAAACAGCTAACCATTTATTGATTTTATTGCTAACCAACGCTTTTATTGCAAATCCACGATAAACAATTTCCTCCGCTAAACCCGCTACCAAGCCCATAAATATAAATATGACCCTTGATGTCGTTGTTTTTGGTGTCAAAGAAGATAAAGCTCTTAACTTTTCGGTGTCTATGATTGAGTTTGATAGGGCTATTTCAATAAATGCAAGCAAACCAAAACCAAAAACTAAATAACCTGAAATCAGATAAATAGTTTTCTTTTTATTAAACATTAAACCGATTTCACTCCATTGCCAACCAGATGACTTTAGAATTTTTGAAATAATCAGGATTTGTAATAAGTACCATACGATTATTATTATCCAAAACGTGTTGAAAAAATCAAGACCGAAATCGGTTATTAAATGACGATTTAAAAGTAGTAAGGATATTAATGTCGCTATTATTGGAAACCCAATAAGAACTGATAGTGTCTTTGAAAGAGACATTGCTTTAGGAATTGCTGTATTTTGCATTTTTTAGCTGTTTGGTTGATTGTTATTATTGGTTAATTGTTATGCAATTGACATCAAGATCATTCTTAATCAGGAACACAGAATAATATATAAGCCAAAAGAGATAGACAAATTCAGTGACCCTTTGTAGTATTCCTGCTATGGGACTATTGGCATTACCAAGAAATATCATACCAAAAAAGAATCCAATGAAACTAAGAATAATCGAATTGTTCGATATTGCTTTAAACTCGTCAATTTTTTTAAATCCGAAACCTATAAAATATAGGCTTAATGGCGTCATTGTGTATGTTATAACGCTCAAAAGCGTATGAAGTGTTTGTGGAATACTAGAATCAGCGTAATCTCTGTTACAACCATAATCACAAGGAAAAACGCTTACTAAGGAAGTGAATATTCCGTAAAAGATGCCAAAACCAATAAACCCGTAAAAAGTGTATTTATAGTCATTGAACAATCTAGCTTTTAAAAAGCAAAACACACCTATTATAAGACCACTTGGAACATATCCGTACCATCTAAGTAGATAACCATATTCAGTGCCAGACGCATAAGATTCGCTAATGTATTGAGAGATATGACTGTAACCTTCAAAGACATAACCACCTATGATTGTTGTAATTATGAACAATACCGCTCCTAGAATACCTATATAATTTGTAAATTTATTGTAATTCATTTCTATTTTAGATTAGGTTTATTTTTCATACCAAAAAGCACTCTTATAATTCTAAAAGGGTAAATCATAAAACGATATATAATTATGATTACTAAAAATGAGCTGATAAAAAGTATTGTCAACTTGGTTGGTATGTTTAAGTTCAGTTGAATGATATAATATGCAAAAACTACGATTACTGTTTGATGCAAAATGTAAAATGGGTAAATAGCTTCATTCATCTTTTTTAGCCATAGACTTGGTTTATTTAAGTGAATTTGACCATATCCTAACAATGCCAATACAAAACTCCAACCCAATGAACAGCACAAGCCATACCAAATATCCCAGCGAACAGAAATGCTTAAATGTGGTTCTACAACAGTATTTGGAACGAAATAGTAACCATAGAATAAAAATGAACTAACTATAAAGATGATTAAATGAAAGCGTCTAAATTTTTTAAGGTTCTCCCAAAATAATTGAGAGCTTGCAAACAGAATTCCAGTTATAAAAAAATAAGTGTAGAAAAAAGTTTCAGATAAGTTTGACAGGGAAGAAGAACCTGTTGGATAATATCTTTTGAGGACAATGGTTAAAATTATTAATGGTAAACCTCCCGTTAATAAACCAACTTTGTATGAGGTCATTTTTGCAAACCAATTCCTAAAAGGTTGGGATTTTTTGGATTTAAGGAAAAGTATCAACGGGATTGCGACTATTGAAATAACGTAAAGGTTTTCTATAAACCAAAGGTGATTTGTTTCAAATTTTGCGTTTGTGTAAATCTGCCAATAGGAACTAAATTCATTGATATATTGATAATATGTTTGAGGTGGTACAATAAAAAGAATACCAAAAATTAATGGAATTATAAGTCTGCCTGTTCTTTCTTTAAAAAATTGTTGCCAAGTACGTTTAGAAAATGCGAGTACCGTTCCAGTACCTGATATTAAAAAGAGTAAGGGTAGTCTAAATTGTTCAAAATACACCATAATGTCGTCCAGTAATTTACTGGATTCGGAATTCATAATATGAAAACCATCGCCATTAAAAGGCATACCTATATGATGAAAATAGACAGCTAAAATAGCTATAACTCTAAGCCAGTCTAAATCATATCTTCTCGTTGTCGTATCCACTAATCTTGTTTTATTGGCAATTATAAAAACAAAATCAATGTGATTTCTGGTCAAGTGACAATTGACAAACCAAAGTGACGAAATGCAAGCTTGTTATTTACTTATATCTGTATAAAGTCGATTAAAGTCTTGAATTTTAGACCGAGAAACAGGAATAGTTCCTTGAGCATAGTCTTTTAAATTAAGCACATAGCCTTGGGCGTTGCCCGAAATGGATGTGATAGCTTTTAGATTTACAATGTATGAGCGATGCACCTTGAAAATGAAAGGGAAAGAGCTTAATTGGTCGTCAAATTCTTTTAGGGTTAGTCTTTTTAAGTGTTTTTCAAATCCGTTCGAAGTATTGTAAAATATTTCGAGATAGTTTCCATCCACTTTTGCAAAAAGAAAAGTTTGTATATCCAGTTCAAATTTTTCTTCAATAATTGGCGTTTGAATTTGGGCAATTGTATTTACTTCTTTTAAGTTTTGTTGTTTAATGGGTATTTTTTTTAAAACAGTTGATTGTTTGTAAATCAATCGTTCTAAATTGAGAGGTAAAATGATTATCAAAAGTAAACTACCAACTAGAAAAGTATTCCGAATTTCTTCCCACAAGTATCTAAAAGACCAATTATCAGGATTAGTGTAAATAAAATCTCTAATAAGAAAGCTAGCAAGACCTATTAGAAACAGGATTATTGCCAAATGCAAAAACTCTTTGCCTAAAGTCCAGTTTTCAATTTTTTTAACGGATTTTTTTAGAAAATAAACATAAACGAAAGCGATTGGTATTGGAATTACTGAATGTAATATTACAATCCATAAACTATTTATTTTGTGTTCTGAAACGTTTACAATAAATGGCTCAAATAAATAAGTAAATAGAAAACTAACTAATGCAAGACAGCAAAGAATGAAAAGTACTTTTTTCAATTCCTCGTAATAAAAAGGGTAAGGTTGTTTTATGTAGGTTTCAATATTCATTTACTGTTTTTCGGTAAAGTACGGTCGTTTTTTTCAATTCTGACTAACGTTTTTGTAATAGGTTGAAAATTACCAAGTTGAAAGCCCAAGATCTTTATTAGTCAAAG
>PFKE01000042.1 GCA_002784145.1 Flavobacteriaceae bacterium CG_4_10_14_3_um_filter_33_47
GATTTTAAAGAAATTGCTTTTACCTTTATGGCCAAGTCAGAATCATTAGCAAGTTTATCAATTCCAATGGTATTTAACGCTTGAGAATACTGTCCTTCACTCATATAAATATAGCCTAAAGTATCCAACCGCTCTTGTGATGGCTTAATAATGTTTAAATGTGTTATGGCATTTACAATACCTTGAACATCTCCTTGCTTTTTCATTTGCTTATAGTAAGCTTCATAATGCTTCAATAAGTCTGCGTTATTCTGTGCGTTTACTTGAAAAAAAGACACCCATAAACCCAATACTAATAATCGTTTCATCTTTATTTTAATTTTAATTGATTTTGAAAGCAATAAAACTATAAAAAATTAAGATGTATTAACTTAAAACAATGCAAATTATTCCTATTAAACCATTTAATATAATAAAATTAACTTGCACAATGCCAAAACAAAAGTTGTCAGGCAACATGAGATAAATTCTCTTCTAGGAAAAATCAAAAAAAATAATTACATTTAATGTTCTTAAATGGAAAAATTATGGGAATAAAAAGCTTTCTTGCCGCCAGACGAATTCAAAAAAAATCTACTGGAGATGCTCCTTTAAAGGTTAGCGATTATATGACCAGAAAATTGGTGACATTTAAGTCCAATCAACCTATAGAAGAAGTTATTAATGCCATTATAAAATATCGTATCTCTGGCGGGCCTGTTGTTAATGAAAAACATGAACTCATTGGCCTAATCTCTGAAACAGATTGTATTAAAGAAATAAGTGAAAGCAGGTATCATAATATGCCCATGAACAATCATACGGTTGAAAATTATATGGTTAAAGATGTTGAGACCATTGATGGTAACATGAATATTTTTGATGCTGCCAACAAGTTTTTAGAATCGAAAAGGCGTCGATTTCCTATTGTAGAAAATGGCAAGTTAGTTGGCCAAATAAGTCAAAAAGATATTTTAAAAGCAGCATTAGCTTTAAAAGGCTCTACTTGGGGGAAATAGTTGTTTAATTTTCTCGTTTTACCAATGCGTAAAAATCATGGTCTATGGCCAAATACCCCTGGTCATACACAAAATAATAAACGGTGCCTACTTTAGTGGTGTATATGCTAGTAAAGTAATTAAAATCAAAACCTTTTTCAATAAGTTTACTTCTGGATGTTTTTGTTTTCTGCTCTGGATTAAGCATTTCTAAAATCCTGTAATTTTTACGTAACCGGTTGTTGGTATTTCGGATTAAGTTTTTGCTGTCTTTATTAACATTATTATTGTAAGCATTTCTGCAAGCATCACTACAGAATTTTTTATCAATTCTGCCTACAATTTTTTCACCACACTCTAAACATGTTTTAGCCATAAGTTGTTGATTTTGTTCTAATATACAAAAATAATATCCGTTTACAAACGACTACAAACATTTACAAACGATTTTAAATATTTATCAACCGATTATTTTTTGAAACCCGTCACATCTTTGCAGAGTCGAAACATAAGAACTCGATAGTATTAACTGTTTAACGAAAAAATTTAAAATTATGAACACACTTAGAAACAAAGTACAGTTGATTGGTAGATTAGGACAAGATCCTGAAATTGTAAACTTTACCGATGGTAACAAAATGGCAAAATTCTCTTTAGCTACAGATGATAGTTACAAAGACAAAAAAGGAAATAAAGTTGAGCGCTCTTACTGGCACAACATTGTTGTTAAAGGAGGCTTGGTTAACGTGGTTGAAAACTACATTACCAAAGGAAAAGAAATTGCCGTTGAAGGTAAACTAACAAACCGTTCATGGGAAGATAAAGACGGAAACAAGCATTACACAACCGAAATAATTTGCAATGAATTATTAATGCTTAGCAAATAATGCTTAACCTATAAGTTGTAAAAAAAATAAGAGAGGTTTTCCCCAAAACCTCTCTTATTTTTTATGTATATATCCTGTTACTTGAAAAAATATAGGATATTTGTGCAGCACTACTTATGAAAGCATTAAAAGATCAAAAATACATTATTGAACGACTCACAGCCTTGTGGGCTTTAAACGAATCTGGCTTAGGAGGATTTATGCATGCGCTTAGTTTATCGTTTACAGGAATTTTGGTAGGAGGTATTTCAATCATTTCAATTAGTTTAATTGCATATTTCTCAAAATCCATATTTAAAGATGTTATTAAAGCACTAACCATTGTGCTTTTAATTAAACTGGCAGTAAGTCCGCATTCACCGTTAACAGCGTATGTTGCGGTGATGTTTCAAGCATTATCTGGAATTTTATTGTTTACTTTATTTTCCTTCAACAAAATCACTTATATAATTTTCGGGATCATCACATTTACAGAATCTGCTATACAAAAAATATTGGTATTAACGCTTATTTACGGAATATCGTTTTGGGACGCCATTAATATTTACGGAAAATGGGTAACCGATGCGCTGAGTTTTATCTCAAATGTAACGGCTTCAAAATTAGTTATTGGCACCTTTATATTCGTGTATGCTTTTTTAGGAGTGTTATTCGGATTCTATATCTATAGTCTCATTAAGCGAATTAATCAAATAGAGTTGATAGAAAAATACCAATTGAGTGTCGAAAAATATCAAGAGACCCATTTAAAAAAGAAATCAAAACAATTTAGGCGTTTGCTGTTTTGGTTGGTTACAATTGCGTTAATCATTATATCTTTTACACAATTAGAAGATGATTTATTTGGATGGGGAAAAGCGTTTTATATTATCATTCGAAGCATAATGGTGCTCTTTATTTGGATATTTATTGTTAGTCCTTTATTAATGCGATTATTAAAATTTCTTCTAAAGAAAAAGAAAAGCAGTTATCAGGTAGAAGTTGATCGTGCTTTGGCTTTATTTCCGTATTTAAAAACCATTGTTGTTTTCTCCTGGAAAGAATCTAAAAACGCTCGCGGTATTCGCAGAATAAGTGAGTTTGTAACGAATTGTATTTTGTACAGTATGTTTTTTAAAGCAGAATAGGTGGTCTATATTTTAACAGGAGATATTCAAACTGGAAAATCGTATGCACTTAACGCATGGCTAAAAAATAAGTCAAACGTCGTTGGTTTATTGTCTCTTTGTAACACTGATGGAACCAGAAATTTTACTGACATCCGAAATAAACAAACCTTTTCGATGCATGCCAACGATAAAGATACCGAAGAACAGAAGATTTATGTTGGAAGGTTTATATTTTCAAAATTGGCTTTTGAAATGGCCAATAGTATCATTCAATTTGAAGTGCACCAAACAGATTACACTTATTTAATTGTTGACGAATTAGGGAAATTAGAGTTAAAACAAAGCGGATTATATGTATCTACACGAAAGCTTGCAACTAAGTTTGAAGGGGAAACCAATACGCATTTAATTTTGGTTGTACGATCTGCTTTATTAGATCAGGTGATTGAACATTACAATCTGAAACCGCACAAAATATTGCATAAAGCCGATTTAAAACTTCTATAGAAATACCTTAATTTAGTTGTTTTTCACATTATCAATATTAAAATAACCGCCTTTGTTTTCAGTTCTTTCTAAAGATTGATTGATGATTAAATGAGCCACATTAATCATATTTCTTAATTCACAAAGGGAGGTTGTTTATTTTAGATTCTTTATATAAATCTTCAACCTCATCGTATATTAAATCTAAATGCCGTATCGCTTTTTTTAAGCGTTTATTACTTCTTACAATACCCACATAATCGCGCATTAATGCCTGCAATTGTTTTAAGTTATGCTGAATTAAAACATGCTCTTGAGGAATCACTGTCCCTTCATCATTCCAGTCGGGAATCGTTAAATCTAACAACGAATACTGGTTCTTACTATGATACTTAAAGATATTATGCGCATAAACCAGTGCTTCCAACAACGAATTAGATGCCAATCTATTAGCGCCGTGCAAACCCGTTCTAGAACATTCTCCACAGGCAAATAAATTAGAGATGGATGTTTTTCCTTCTTTATCAACAACAATGCCTCCACACAAATAATGAGAAGCCGGCACAACGGGAATCCAATCTTTTTCAATATCAATATGATGCTCTAAACATTTATTGTAAATATTTGGAAAATGGTTTTTAAAAGCCTTGATATCTAAATGAGTACAATCTAAAAACATATGCGTATCTCCTATTTTTTTTAATTCGCTATCGATGCTTTGTGATACAATATCTCTGGATGCTAATTCTGCTCTTTCATCATAATCTGGCATAAAACGAACGCCTTTTTTATTGCGTAAATAAGCGCCAAAACCTCTAACGGCTTCAGAAATTAAAAAAGAAGATTCTCCTTTCTCTTCGTATAATGCTGTTGGATGAAACTGAACAAATTCCATGTCCTTAATTTTAGCTTTGGCTCTATATGCCATCGCAACGCCATCACCCGTAGCAATAACAGGGTTTGTAGTATGCCCATACACACAACCAATGCCGCCCGAAGCTAGCAACGTGCTATCTGCTTTAACAGTAAAAATATGACCTGAATTTTGATCTAAAACATAAGCGCCAAAACAAGTTAATACCTCATCTTCAATATGCTTTACATGATGATTTGTAATTAAGTCAATTGCAAAATGATTTGGTAAAATGGTAATGTTTGATAGTTGATGCGCTCTTTTTAACAAGGCTCTTTCTATTTCAAAACCCGTAATATCTTTATGGTGAACCACTCGGTATTCTGAATGTCCGCCTTCTTTTCCTAAATCTAAATGTCCGTTGCTATCTAAATCAAAATTAGCGCCCCAAAGCATGAGTTCTTCCAATCTTTTTGGGCCTTCTTTAATAACCATTTCAACAACACTTTCATCACATAAACCATCACCAGCTATTAAAGTGTCTTGTATGTGTTTTTTAAAGGAATCTGTTTCTGTATCTAAAACCACTGCAACGCCGCCTTGTGCGTATTTGGTGTTGGATTCTTCTTCATCAGATTTGGTGATAATAACCACCGTTTTGTTGGGAAATTTTTCTGCTATTTTAATTGAAAATGTTAATCCCGCAACTCCAGAACCAATCACTAAATAGTTTGTTGTTATCATGATTATTTCGATAATTCTAACATGCGTTCTATGGGCAACAAAGCTTTTTTGCGTATGTGTTCAGGAACTTCAATTTGAGGTGTTTCATTCAATAAGCAATCATATAGTTTTTGCATAGTATTCACCTTCATATAAGCACATTCACTACAAGCACAGGTATTATCTTCTTTAGCAGGTGCTGGAACTAGCTCTGTATTAGGAACCTCTTGTTGCATTTTATGCAAAATTCCAGCTTCGGTAGCTACAATAAATTTTTCGTTTGAATGGGCTTTCACATAATTAATCATTCCAGAAGTAGAACCAATATAGGTTGCTGTGTTTAAAATATGCTCTTCAGATTCTGGATGTGCTATAATTTTATAGTCTGGATATTTATTATGAAGTTCAATAAGCTTATCCATTGAAAAAGCTTCATGAACAATGCAACTGCCGTCCCAAAGCAACAAATCTCTTCCTGTTTTTTTCATGATATACTTTCCAAGATTTTTATCAGGAGCAAAAATAATAGGGGTTTCTTTTGGGATAGACTCTACTATTTTTAAGGCATTGGAAGAGGTACAGACAATATCGCTCAAAGCCTTGATTTCAGCAGAACAATTAACATAGGTAATAACAATGTGGTTTGGGTGCTGCTTTATAAATTTCGAAAAAGCCTCTGGTGGACAAGAATCAGCCAACGAACAACCTGCATTTAAATCGGGCAACACCACCATTTTGTTAGGATTCAATATTTTAGCAGTTTCTGCCATAAAATGGACGCCTGCAAACACAATAATATCTGCATTGGTTTCAGCTGCTTTTTGAGATAAGCCTAAACTATCACCTACATAATCTGCTACATCTTGAATGTCTGCTGTTTGATAGTAATGAGCAAGAATAACTGCGTTTTTTTCTGTTTTAAGCCTCATTATTTTTTCTTTTAAGTCCATTTTCTGAATTGTAAAATTGAATTGCAAAATTATCCTTTTTTAAACTAAAAACATAAATACTACTTTAATAAAGATTAAAACATCTTTTTTTATTAAGTTTGAAAAAAAAATATGCTCTCAAACGCTTGTAAATATGCCATTAGATCAGTGTTGTATTTAGCTTTACAATCCGATGAAAATAATAAAATAGGCGTAAAAAAAATTGCGAAAGAGCTGGAAACACCTCAGCCTTTTTTAGCAAAATTGTTGCAACAATTGAATAAAGGGAATCTTGTTTCCTCAACAAAAGGACCTAATGGTGGTTTTTATTTATCTGCAAAAGATAAAGAAAATGCGGTTTGGGATATTGTAAAAAACATGGACGGAACATCAAAATTTGAGGATTGCTTTTTGGGCTTATCCACATGCAGTGATGAAAATCCTTGCCCAGTGCATTTTATTGTATCTCCCTTTAAAGAAAAACTACTGGAAAATTTTAGAGACAAAACCATTTCGCAGTATGCTATTGAAATTAAACAGAGTGGAAAAGTGTTATCTCTAAAAGATTTTGATGTTTTAAAAACCTAGTTTACAACTGGAATTGGCGAAAGATTTTCTATTTCTAATCCAATGTTTTGCAATGTAATTCTACTTTTTTCAAGTTCATTTAAAACCGCCTCTTTAATATCTTCAAAAGCATTTTTTATACTTGTAAATAATTCTTGATAATACAAAAGGCCTTCTTTCATGTTGTTAGTAAATGTTAAAAGGTATTTTTCTTCTTTTTTATTCATGTCTTTTTTAACTTCTTCTAACTTATTCTTTAAAAAATCGATATAAATATGAAGTTCTTTAATAAACATATTAGGCCTATCTGTTCTTGTTATCATATTGTCTCTTCCGTAAATATGATCGGTCATGTTTTTTAAACTCATAATTTTAGAATAGTAAGCCATATTGGGTCCTGGGCAAATGGAAACACCTTTTCCTTCAACCTTAGTATCTAAATTGTAAGCTAATAACGTCGATGTGCCCAATCCTACACAGGTGCATGTTTTCTCGGTTATTTTATTTAAACTTTCTTGATAGGCTTCTGGGGATAATTGTTTATCATCTAGCTCTTTTATTTTTAAATATTGATATTCTCTGGAAGCGGTACAAATACCGGTTTCTTTAAATTCTTTATTTAAGGAAACAAACTTTTTGGGGCATGAACTTCCTGGTCTTCCTTTATCTATAAAGGCTTCTTTTTCTAAATCTTTGGTATTTCCTTTAAGATTGTTAAACGGCACACCTAATGGCGAAATATCACTCAAATATAAATCGTCTTCTTTAGCTTCAACCAATTGTTGCAGAGTTTTTTCATCAACGGTTGTTGCTTCTGGGACTAATAAAAATGGTGTTCCCCAACCAATTGAATCCAATTGGTAATGCTCTAATAAAAACTCATGTTCTTCATCAGTGCCTACGCCACCTTGTGCAGAAATTTTTAAGCTTAATGGATTTTGTGACACTATGCGTCCTTGATTTTTTAATTCCTGATTTAAAATTTCTTGAATACTTTCTCTTAATTCTTCTCTCTTTTCTTTAAACTCTTGTAAAACAGGACCTAAAAGATAGCCATCAGTTGCAAAGGCATGGCCGCCGCAATTTAAGCCAGATTCAATTCTGTATTCTGAAACCCATAATCCTTTTTTTGCTAGAAATTTTCCTTGAATGATAGCCGATCTGTAATCACTTACCTTTAGAATAATTTTTTTATTGAAATGACCCGCTTCATTGGGATAAAAATCTTCAAACTGGCTCATGTAGGCATACAATCTTGGATTCATTCCTGCTGAAAGGATGACCGATGATTTTAATTTACTGTTAGCAAAGCCTCTTAGTGCTGCATGGGCATCATTATATTCTACGGGTAATTTTACGTTTTTAATATAATTATCTTTATCAACTTTGGTCATTATATTAACATCTATATGACCTAAGGTTAAGTTTTTGTTTGCCCAATTTTTAATTTCAGATAAATTGAATCCGTTTTCTGTAATTTTTTTGAATTCAGATTTCAAAGAAGAACCGTTTGGCAGCATATTAATATATGCCTTGATGTCTTCGCTTTTTTCAACAGATACATTCTTTAAAGTTTCGAAATTCCTTTCAGCTAAATCTCCAATTAAGTTTAAATAAGACGTAATTCTTTTAGCTCTGAAGTCCTCTATTTTATCGGTGATTTCTTTGTATGGAATCTCAAATTTTTCGCTGTACATTTTTCTAAGTTTCTCTAAAAGAATATCATCTACTAAAGAAATAACAGAATCAATGCCATATTTAGCAACTTTTAAAGGTGTGTCTATAGTAAATCCAATGCCCATAACGGGTATATGAAATGAATGGTTATTGTTCATATGGGTTTTTAAAATTTATACTCATAAATAAAAATAATCATCGAGTCTTTAAAAACATCATTCAAATACTCGATGATTTTGTTTACAATTAATGCAATTAATCGCTAAAAGTATGGTGATAAAATATCAAAGAACATGACATTCATCATAAAAAATAGATTTATATAAAACGCTTGTCTATTTTACAATATATTCTTTTGGTGTTTCTTGATGTTGTTCTAGAAATTTTGTAATGGCATTGGCACGAATATCTGCGAGTTTATTGGCCGATTTATCTATGTGATAATGTCTTAATTGATGTTCTTGTTGTCTGCCAGAACTAAAACTTGAAACGCGTTTTAAATACCCTATAACCCTTGTTGCATGGTCTACATTGGTTGATCCACAAGACGTGCATATGTAATTTGTTTTTTTGTCTATGGCATTACATTCATTACAAATGGTTATTCTTATATTAAAGCAGAAATAGTTGCATCCTGCTGCTGCTGTAGCATGAATTAACCTAACAAAACCGTCCTTATTTGGTGCTTCTTCAAGATTAAGATGAAGTGCTGAACCACCATCCAGATATTGAATGATTTCTTTACCATGTAATATAATTTTATCTAAGGTGTTGATTTGTTGGTCTTCAACTTTATAGAAATAAGAATTGTAGCAATCTCTGGGTACAAATAGTCCATCTTGTCTGTCCCATTTAGCATTTTTAATTCCTAAATTTTCGGCTGGTACAAACTCGGTATTAAACATATAACCGTACTGCTTCTTTGCAAGCTTGTTTTCATCATAAATGGCTTTTAAATGCTTGTTAACAAACTTTTTATAGGCTTCATTATTTCCAACTTTAACGCCTTGACTTTCTGCAGCTTCTACCATACCATTAATTCCTATGGTTAAAAATTGTTTGTTAAGCGCTATAAAACCTGCTTGATAAACCGGTAGTAATCCGGCGGTTTCATACTCTTCAATAAGTTTTCTGTACGCTACTTGATATTTATGGATTTTTTGTACTTCTTCAACAATATTGGCTCCTTTTTGCACCAATCGGTTCATGTTTAGTGTTATAACGTTTATAGAACCCGTTGCAACGCCTCCAGCACCTAAAGAATAACTAAAGGTATTATCACTTATTTCATTTCTTAATCTGCAACAAGAAGCCAAACTATCGGCACTTTCAGACTGATAAATAAAGAATGAATTGCCCTCACTTAATTCTTGAGCACACATATCTGTAAAATCTGTATCAACAGGTTTTCCATCCTTTACTAACATGGCAGCAGTAACTACAGGAAAGGTGAGTATGGCTTTTTTACGCTCGCCATTAAACCATTTCATAAAATAAGCTTGTATTTTTTTCAAACTTCCCCAAGTTGTTTTTTTCATGTCTGGAAACACAAAATCTCCAAACATGCTATTAAAATAAGCTTCATCGTATAGCGAGATATTCCAGAAAACGGACTGATATCCTCTTGCTGCCGCAGGTTGATTAACGGCATAGACCACATGTTGTAAATGATTTGCTATAAGTCTTTCATGCGTTTCTAAATAGTTTTCTCCATAATCTTTAGATGCAAAATGATCAAAATACATTAAAAATTCAACCGTTGCTAAAGCGCCTGCAAATTGTGAACTCACGGCAAAAACAAGATTTACAAATTCTCCACAAAAGCTTTCTAAGTGCTTTGGTGCTCTGCTTTCTCCTCCAACTTTGGTTAGTCCGTCAAATAAAAACGGGTACATGCTAATAGAAACACAATATGGTTTTAGTGACGTTTCATCATGAATATATATTTCATGAGATTCTATTTGCCTAATGTATTCATTGGCTAAATCATCTCCACAAAGTGATGCGATTTTACGTTTTACCAAAGCTCTATTAATCTGAATATTGATATCCTTATTTAGCTCTGCTTCCATGGTTGCAATGTTTTTTGATGTAACATTGGCATTGGCATCCACTTTTGAGCCATCTGCTGCATTTGCAGAATGGATATACTGGTCAATAAAATTTATTTTTTGATTTACTTGTGAGCTGGTAAGTCGTATCATATTTTTAATTTTTAATGAATAAGTTATTTTTTAGAGTATTTGATTTAATTTCAATAAATTTTTGATTGGTTATTTCACTGCTTAATCCACCCAATTTAGAATTCCATTTTCCTGTTTTAATCCAATCAAGCTCCTTTAATATGGATTTTGAAACAGTATCTAAGCCTGTATAAAGACAGGTTTTATAACCCATTACTTTGGCCGTTTGCAACATTTTAATTAAGGTTTCCTCATGCCATTCTCCTCCCATAAAAAGAACACAGGTAGCAAGGTCTTCATACTTTTCTAATAATAATTTGAATTTTTTATAAGTAAGAGGTTCTCCATTTTCTTCTTTCCATAAAAATGGCGAATGACATCCTTCACATTTAATAGAGCATCCACAAATGTAAAAACACAAACTAATTTCACCAGGTACTTCTTGAAATACGACTTGAAAATCGTAAAAATTCATATTAAGAAAAATTTAAAGGATTATAAGGTCTTTTAATAATCTATAAAAATAAAGACTAATTACCCTCATTTAAACGCATGCCAAAAGAGTTATTAAAAATGTTATTAACAATTTGCGGTTTTGCTGCCTTTTAAGGATTAATTACCCTTAATCAAAATATAAAACTTGTTAAATGGATGCGTTATAAGAAACCTGTAAAAAAGACATTAAAAGAACTTAATTAACTCGCTGTTTTTTTTAATTATTCATAATAAGAATTGGGGATACCAATAAAATCAATAAAACTTGATGAGATAAGGTTTGTTTCCTTTAAGCTTCATTACTTTTACAATCAATTTTATTTCATTAATGTTATGTCTGTAGAACCTAAACTATCCCGTTTTAAACAAAACGTATTGTCAAAATATCAAATTTACAATAGCATATTTATGACCTTACCGTTTAATAGCATTACAAAAACAGGTGTTTTGCTTCCTTTATTTCATGAAACCTGTAAAAAAGGATTTGCAAATGGTGATGACCCAACAACAATTGTTGATACTTTTTTTAAAAAATACCAAGCCAGAAGAACCAAAGAAAGCCAAATTAATTTACTGTTTAGGTTTATACAATATATTGAAAGACAAGTGGTGCTTTTTGATGCGGTTGAAGATGCTGCTTTTCCTATTGTAAATAACATGGAAGGTATTGGAACCTTAAGAAACCTAAAAGAATCTGCTGTTTCTGATAACCGTTTAGAAGAATTAAAAAATTACCTTGAAGAATTTAAAGTTCGAATTGTTTTAACAGCGCATCCTACCCAATTTTATCCTGGATCTGTTTTAGGTATTATTACAGATTTAACAGAAGCAATAAAACAAAACAACTTAAAAGAGATTAATAATTTATTTGCTCAACTTGGTAAAACACCTTTCTTTAAACATGAAAAACCAACGCCTTATGATGAAGCCGTAAGTTTAATTTGGTATTTAGAAAATGTGTTTTATAAATCGTTTGGAGAAATTTATAATTACATTCAACAGAACATTTATGATGATAGCAGAAAGCATAACGAAATTATAAATATTGGTTTTTGGCCTGGTGGAGATCGTGATGGTAATCCGTTTGTAAAACCAGACACAACCATAAAAGTTGCAGAAAGATTAAAACAATCTATCCTTAAAAAATATTATGCAGATCTTAAAGATTTAAGACGAAAACTAACTTTTAGAGGCATTGAAGATCGTATAGTGAGATTAGAAACTATCATGTATAATTTCAGTATCAATTTAAATACTCCAGAAAAAATAACTTCTAGAGAGCTTATTCATGAATTACTAGAAATTAGAAATGCCATTGTTAAAGAACATCAATCCTTATATGTTTCTGAAATCAATAATTTAATTAACAGAATACGTCTTTTTGGTTATTATTTTGCAACACTAGATATTAGACAAGATAGTAGAATTCATCATGCTGTTTTCACAACTGTTATTGATTATCTAATAAAAACTGAGCATCCATCATTTCCAAAAAACTATCATGATTTATCAGAACAAGATCAAATAACTATTTTATCAGAAGTTTCAGAAGCTAACATTGACATTGATGCCTTTGAAGATGACATGGTATATAATACCTTAAAAACCATTGAAGCCATTAAACATATTCAGCTAACAAATGGAGAAAAAGGAGCTAACAGATATATTATAAGTAATAACCAAACAGCTTTAAATGTTATGCAACTTTTTGCAATGCTAAAAATGGTTGCGTTTAAAGACGAATTAACCGTTGATGTTGTTCCGCTATTTGAAACCATTACCGATTTGGAAAATGCTCCAAAGGTTATGGAGCAATTATATAATAATCCAAATTATATGGCACATTTAAAAAGCAGAGGCAATAAACAAACCATTATGCTAGGTTTTTCTGATGGCACAAAAGACGGCGGCTATTTAATGGCAAATTGGGGAATTTATACTGCAAAAGAATTACTTACTGAAATATCAAGAAAATATGATATTTCTGCTATATTTTTTGATGGTCGTGGCGGTCCACCAGCAAGAGGTGGCGGAAAAACACATCAATTCTATGCATCATTAGGCCCAAAAATTGAAGATAAAGAAGTACAACTTACTATTCAAGGACAAACCATTAGTTCTAATTTTGGAACCTTAGATTCATCTCAATATAATTTAGAGCAATTGATAAGTTCTGGTATGTTTAATCGTATAGGAAAGGATAAACTTGCCATGTCTGACGAAGACAGAATTGTTATGAATGATTTAGCTATAACTAGCTATGAAGCCTATAAAGCCTTTAAAAATCATCCCATGTTCATTCCTTATTTAGAAAGAATGAGCACCCTTAAATATTACGCAAAAACCAATATAGGCAGCAGACCTTCAAAGCGCTCAAATTCAGAAACTTTGGTGTTTTCAGATTTAAGAGCCATTCCTTTTGTTGGGTCTTGGAGCCAGCTAAAACAAAATGTTCCTGGTTTTTATGGTGTAGGAACCGCTTTAAAATCTTATGAAGACAGAGATGAATTTCATAAGGTAGAAGCCTTGTACAAAAATTCTAAATTTTTTAAAACCCTATTAGAAAACAGTATGATGTCTTTAACAAAATCGTTCTTTGATTTAACAAAATACATGTCAAAAGACGAAGAATTTGGAGCCTTCTGGAATATTATTTATAACGAATATTTAAACACCAAAAGAGTGCTTTTAAAGCTCACAGGCTATAAGGAATTAATGGAGAACGAACCCTCTGGAAAAGCATCCATAGATGTTAGAGAATCTATTGTGCTTCCTTTGTTGACCATTCAACAATATGCCCTTAAAAAAATTCAAGAATTAGAAAAAGAAGATGTTAAAGATGTTGAGCAAATAAAAATATTTGAAAAAATTGTAACACGCTCTCTCTTTGGAAACATTAATGCCAGTAGAAATTCTGCTTAAGACATGGATTGGGTTGTTAAGTTTAAAAAAACAACCCTTTGCAAAAATGTTAGCCAAAAGTTGAGGCATTTCAAGATAATGAACCAAGTTGCCAACACCATGAAAACCATCATGGTTATGACCCTATTTGTAGCCACTAAATCTCTGTTTTAAATTTAAGTTGATTCTAAACTTTAAAAATTCTAACTTCGCTTATCAACTGATAAACGAAATGAAACTGCTTATGTATTTAGGTTGTAGCTAATGCGAAAAAAAATATAACTTTTCAAAACGAAATTTGTAGATTTGACTGAATGACAGAAAAAGATAAAATACCAGTTAGTAATAAAGTTTTGATTTGGGCTAGAGAATCTATTGCTCAAACCAAAAACTATGTTGTTGAAAAAACTGGAATTAATCTACGTCGATTAAATCAAATTGAAAGTGGAGAAAAACATCCAGATTTGGATGAGTTAAAAACTTTAGCCAAAACCTATAAAAGAACTTTAGCGGTTTTGTTATTGCATGAACCACCAATAGAAAAACCATTGCCAAAAGATAGAAGAACACTGGATTCTAAAGAACTTGGCAATTTCCACGAAAAGACAATTCTTGCTGTAAGAAAAGCAAGAGCTTTTACTCAATCTTTGATTGAACTTAAAAAAGATGCAGGAATAAGTATAAATAAATTCAAATATTCGGCAAACCTTAAAACTAATATCAGTGAAATTTCGCAAAAAATAAGACTTGACTTAAACTTAAATGAAGTTAGGCAACTAGAAAACATCAATGATATTTTAGATACTTATATTGAGAAAGTTGAATCTCTTGGAATTGCTGTCTTTCAAATGAGTTTAACTCAGGATAATTTAAGAGGTTTCTCAATTGTCGATGAGGAAATACCAATTATAGGAATTAAGAGAGGTGGAGAAAAATCAACTTCTAAAATATTTACTTTATTTCACGAACTCGGTCATATTCTATTAAATACTGGTGGACTTTGTGATTTATCAATTAAAACAACTAGTGAAGTTGAAAAATGGTGCAACGCTTTTGCTGCAGAAATATTAGTTCCAAAATCAGATTTACTTAATAATCATTTAGTTCAAAAATATCGTTTCGAAGAGAATAAAATTTGGGCAAAAAAAGATTTAATTGAATTGTCAAACTATTTTCACGTTGGGCCTCTGGCAATTCTACGCTCTTTATTAACCAACAAACTCACTACTTCAAAATATTATAATGATAAACATGAGGCTTGGAATAAACCAACTTTTGGACGTTCAAAAAATCCTGAAGGAAGAAATATTGCAAAAGAAACTATAAAGGAAAAAGGCAGAAATTACATCTCTCTTGCATTTTTGGCTTATGATAAAAACCGAATTGACATTAAAGACTTATCCGATTTTTTAGGTATTAAGCTCTCATATATTTCAAAAACTCGTGAACTATTAAATTCTCGATAAATGGAATTAAATTTTTACGAGAATGAAACTATTTATGTTGTAGATACAAGTGCTTTAATAATGCTTGAATACACGTATAAATATGATAACCCAGTTTTTAAAGCAATTTGGGAAGAAATTGAAGATTTAATTCCAACAGGATGTTTTAGAACAATTGATTTTGTTGAGGACGAGATTAATAGTTACGAGGGCAAAGAAGACTTTTTAAAAAAGTGGATACAAAAATGGAAAAAACATTTCGTTCACAAAACAGATAGTGCTTCAATTACTGCTTCTATTCCAATTATTAATGAAGAATTTAATTCAGGATTTTTAGATACAAAAAAACAATCTCAAGGAATAGAAGAAGCTGACCCTTATTTACTTGGGTATTGTAAAACTCATAATTACGTCTTGATTACTAACGAAAGTAAAATTAAACCGAGCAAAATTCCTGCAATAGCGAAAAAAAACGATATTAAATGTATTGATATTAATGACTTTTTAAAAGTAAGAGGCTTAAGAATGGAGCGAAGAAAAAAGGAATAAGCACTAGCTACAATAAACCGTATAAAATTAATTACTAATGATGTAATAGCCTAACCCAAATTATTCCTCACACCTGACTTCGACATAAATCCGCATAAAACTAATTAAATCATTAATTTTCAGTTATTTAGTTAATTTGTAAATAGAAATTTGGGTGACCCAGTGTTTTATTTTACTATTTTTAGGCGTGTTTGTACGAAAGAAGAAAAACAAAAGCGGTGTCATCAGTATTCAGGTAATTGCCAAGGTTAATGGCAAGTCGAAGTTATTGAAAACTATTGGGAGCTCCCCAGATCTCCAGGCGATTGAGGAGTTAGTCAATAAGGGAAAGGAATACATCCAGAATTATCGTGGGCAGCAAGTTTTAAATTTTAGTGATCCAAAATCGATTTTCCGTTCTGTATTTGCTGCTGTTTCTTCCCACAAAGAAGTTGGTACCGAAAGACTTTTAGGAGCTATTTTTAATGAGATTGGCTTTAATAAAGTAGAAGATTCTTTATTTAAATATTTAGTTTTCTCTAGGCTTATTCAGCCCGTGAGTAAGCTTAAAACCACGGAGTATTTATTTCTCTACAAAGAAATTGAAATTAGTTCACAACAAATTTACCGCTATTTAGATAGGCTTCATTCTAGTCAAAAGGAATTGGTTCAACAGATTAGCTACCTGCACACCAGAAAAGTGCTTCAGGATGATATCAGTGTTGTTTTTTATGATGTAACCACGTTGTATTTTGAAATTGATCAGGAGGATGATCTCCGAAAAACAGGATTTTCCAAGGAAGGCAAGCATCAGAACCCTCAAATAGTGTTGGGATTACTTATAAGTAAGCATGGCTATCCACTGGCCTATGAAATTTTTGAGGGCAATAAATTTGAGGGTCACACCATGCTCCCTGTCATTGATGCCTTTAAAAGTAAATATAACCTTGATCAATTAGTAGTGATTGCCGATAGTGGACTGTTGTCCAAGACCAATGTACAGGAGTTACAGGATAAAGGTTACGAGTTTGTACTTGGGGGAAGGATCAAGAATGAATCAAGGCCTATCAAACAAAAGATACTGGAGTTAGCACTGGCTCACGGTCAAAGTGCAGTGATTGAAAAAGGGGATTTACGGCTAATCATAAGTTATTCAGATGATCGAGCTAAGAAGGATCGCTATAACCGTGAAAAGGGTCTTAAAAAGCTTGAAAAACAGATAAGAAGAGGAAAGCTGACCAAAAGTAATATCAACAACCGAGGCTATAACAAATTTTTAAAACTAGAAGGAGAAATAAGTGTAGCTATTGACTATGATAAGTTAAAACAAGACGCATGTTGGGACGGACTCAAGGGGTATCTGACCAATGCTAAAATGAACAAAGACCAGGTAATAGAGAACTATCAACATCTTTGGCAAATCGAAAGTGCATTCCGCGTTTCCAAAAGTGATCTAAGGGTAAGGCCTATTTACCATCGATTGCAAAGACGCATTGAAGCGCATATCTGCATCTCCTTTGTGGCCTATAAAATACATAGGGAACTTGATCGACAACTCAAAGAAAGGAAAGCCAAAATTAGCGCTAATACCGCTATTGAAATTGCCAAAACCATCTACAGTATCACAGCAAATATGCCTGATGGAACAGAATTAGAACATTTACTTATTACTAATCAGAGGCAAAAACAACTATTAAATATTTTTCCTGAGTATTTTGGGTGACCCAGTGTCGAAGTCA